>JAJYIE010000001.1 GCA_021790255.1 bacterium
TTAATGGCCAAGATCCTATCCCCCTCTTTTATCCCGGCCTGTTTTGCGGGAGAGTTATTCTCAACCTGGGCAACCATTACAGTTGGTTCCAAAGTAGGATAAATTATCCGGAAGTTTTGCTGGAACAATACGGCATAAAAGAGGATCCACGACAACAGCAAATTCATCTGCACACCTGCCACGACAATTCCCATCCGCCGGCCTACTGACTTGTTAACAAAGGAGTCCTTAGCCTTTCGCGCCCTCTCGTCGACCTCGTCCTCCCCCAGCAGGCGGACAAAGCCGCCGATGGGTAATAAATTCAGGGAGAAAATAGTTTCACCCACCTTTTTGCCAAAAAGACGCGGCGGCAAACCAAAGCCGAATTCTTCCACCCTCACCCCAAACCTTTTGGCCGCAATGAAATGCCCTAGCTCGTGAGAAATAACCAGGACAAGGATACTTAATAAGACAGCCAGGATAACGATTATCATATGCCCTAAATCTGCGAGAGCTCTTCTTCTTTGGCCTGACCGATCTGGTCAATCTGCTCGGATACTTTGTCAATCAGTTCCTGAAGCAGCTTGCCGCGTCGGTCAAATTCATCTTCGCCAAACTCTCCTGCAGTTTTTGCTTTTTCCCATTCCTCACGGGTTTCATGCCGCAGCTGCCTAATACTAACCCGCACGTCTTCCATTTTGCTGTGAGCCAGCTTAATGTACTCATCCCGCCGCTCAGCCGTCAAAGGCGGAATCGATAGCCGGATAATTTGTCCTTCAGCTGCAGGGTTCAAACCCAGGTTGGCGGATTGCAAAGCCTTTAAAACACCATTCATAACGGCAGCATCCCATACCTGCACCGTAAGTAAGTTTGTCTGGGGAGCACTAATTGTGCCCAGCTCTACAAGTTTCATTTTGGTACCGTACGCCTCCACAGGAATTTCTTCAATTAAAGTGGGATTTGCCCGCCCAGCCCGGATCAAAGATAATTCTCTTTTCAGATGATCTAAGGTAGCCTGAATTCTTTGATTGGCTTCGGTAAGAACTGGATCCATTTTATTAGCGCAAAGGTATAGGCGTAGTTATGTATTTTACGTTAAACGCTAACTACTCCCCTAGCTCTATTCTAGCAAATTTTCCTACCTTTATGTTTTCCCCCAGCTTACCGATAACTCCCTGAATCAGCTGGTTTACCGTCACAGAGCCGTCACGGATATATTCTTGGCTTAAGAGCTCTTTCTCATTTTTTGGTTCCATCGAGGCAATCTGCAAAGCCAGTTCATGCGCCAGGTTTTTAAAATCCTTTGTCTTGGCCACGAAATCCGTTTCACACAAAACCTCCACTGCTACCCCAACGCGTCCAGCATGTGAATAAACTTCCACCAGGCCAGCCTTGACTTTTCTTTCTAACTTTTTGGCCGCTTTGTCTAACCCTTTCTTTTTCAAAAATTCCTTCGCTTTTTCCAAATCACCGCCGGATTCTTCGAGTGACTGGCGGATATCGGCAATTCCTGCCCCGGTTTCTTCCCGCAATTTTTTTAAGTCATCAATATTTACCATCGTAGGCCAATGACCAAATCAAGATTTGGTCATTTCTCCTCTGCATCTCCGACTCTTTCTTCCCTGTTTAACTCTTCCACTTCTTTTTTCTCCACTTCTTCCTCCACTTCCGCCACCTGCTCGGCTATAGCGGAGTCTGCAACTGCTTCCGCAGGCACAGTCTCAGTTCCATTTTTTTCTTCTCCAGGGGTTTCTTTCTTGCCTTGTGATAATTTAATCCCCTCTGCATAAGCATCGCCAATAGTGCCAATGAGGATTTTTAAGGATTTGGTGGCATCATCATTCCCCGGAATGGGAAAATCGATCAATTGCGGGTTGGAGTTTGTATCGGCGATTGCCACTACCGGAATGTGCTCCCGGATACACTCGGCGAGAGCAATCTTTTCGCCTACCGCATCAGCCAGGAAAACTGCATCCGGAAGCTCAGTCATCTTTACTACTCCACCGTACTCCAGATCAAACTTCTCCAGCTTGCGGGCAATGAGAAGCTGTTCCTTTTTTGTATAGTGGGAAAGCTCACCCTTAGCTTGTTTCTCTTTCAGGTCACTTAGTTTATTAATATTTTTTCTCACCTCATTAAGATTTGTCAGCAACCCGGCAACCCAACGGTAGCTGATAAAAGGCGCCCCGCTTTTCCCTGCCGCTTCCTTAATGATCGGCTGAGCCTGTTTTTTAGTCCCCACAAAAAGGATAACTTTACCAGTCTTTCCCAAGCCGTTAACATATTCGGCCGCTTCCCGCAGCATTTTCTCCGAATATTCCAAATTAATAATGTGAATACCTTCCCGGGCTCCGAAGATATAATCCCGCATCTTCGGATAACCACGTCGAACCTGGTGCCCGAAATGGACACCCGCCTCAAGCAAAGTTTGCATGGAAGGGATAACTACAGCCATGTTTTCCTTACACTTCTCCGACACTAGCAGACTTCAGGAAAACCTCAGTACCGGATGTTTACTGGAAGTATCTTATCAGTTTGAGCCGGATAAATCAAGCTTGGGAACAAAATGGTCACCGACATTTTTAAACCAATCCTCTAAGTACTCCCTGGTAAAATCTAAGACCTTCTGATACTCAACAACTTGATCTTGAGGAGTATTTCCGTTTAATCTAAACAGGCTGTGATGGGCTGAGACAAAAAGCCTGACGATTTGCAGCTCCTGATCGCGGGAGATCTGGGGATTTACCGATCTCGGGTAAGACATAGCGATATACTCGAAGAGACCGATTAATTTCCTGTTTCGATAAGCTTCTAATTTATTAGCATCAATTTCCCGGTGCTCACCTGCATGGATTTTGAACTTATTATCTGCCTGCCCAAGCAGCGGTTTTAATCCCGGGTTATATAAGTCACAAAGAGTCCGAGGAATTATATGATCCTTGGTAAGCTCATCTTTAGGATAACGGGCACCGCCAGGCTGAAGGCATAATATGCAAACTGGAAAAGATTCTAACGGGGTATTTATAGATTCCAAAGACATAGATTACAAAAAAGCTGCCGGTCATAAAGGCAGCTCATTTCTTTGTACCAAATATCTATAGGGCTAGTCAACCATGTAACTTAAGCTCTACCATAATGATTATTGGTCTCAAGATATAATACCAAGTAGTTTTAATTTTTTGACCATTTCATACTGTTCGCGTTTGTTATCCATACCAGAAGCTACCGCCAACTCAATCACCTCATCAGGGGTAAACTTAATCTTATTCCCCAGCATCTTCACCAAAATTGCCAGCTCCGGGCTGGTGAATTTTTCGGCATTCAACTCGTAGTCTTCAAAAGCTTCCCAGGCAATCGGAAATGCTTGTTTGGCAATTTTGGACATCGCTTCGGCAAAAACCCGGATTTCATATTGGGCATGGGGGTGAACACGCAGCTTGATAAAATGCATAAAATTGTGCAGGTTAATTTTCCAGTACCACTGAGTGTAATAATTTAAGGTCAAACCCATCCGGGCCAATTCTCTGGCCAGCTTCGGTTTAGCTAAATCCTTCGGATTGCCATCCCCGTCTTCGTTCAGCAGCTGCTCATATAATCCGTAAGCGCCACTTGCCTCATCAAGCAGCAGGCGGCGGATTTCCTCCGCCTGGGCAGATGAAACCACTTCTCCCCGTCCTTGTTTATTATTTTTGGACTGCTCAGATAAAATTTCCGGCTCTGGCAGGTAAAATTCCTTATCCAAAATTGAGTAGCGGGCGGAATATTCATTTATACTGGCAGTACGGTGGCGAACCCATTGGCGAGCCACAAAAATGGGCATCTTGGCATGGAATTTTAGTTCCACCATTTCAAAGGGCGTAGTGTGGTCATTGCGTTTCAGATATCTAATCAGGCCGCGGGTTTCCGAAACCTTTCTAGTTCCCCCGCCATAGGAAACGCGGGCGGCTTGTTCCACCGAAAGGTCGTTGCCCAAATAATCCACCAGGTAAACAAAGCCGTGGTCAAGGCAAGGGATAGGTTTTCCCAACCACTTTTCCGCCCCCGGGCTTATCGGCCGCTTTGTTTTAGCTAATGAATATTTGATAACAGTCAACTTCCCATTTGCCATGCTCATGAGTCACGAAAGAACTGGCCTTTTGAGGTTATCTTAAGGCTCCTTTCGGCAAAATTCCTCTTTCCGTGAGTGTTTGTACAATTTCTTTATGGACCTCCTGTGGAGTTTTAACCTGGTCTTTTTTTAAACAATTAATCATTACCCAGTTCAAATCCTGCCTGGCCATATCCAGATAAACATCAGCCGCTTCCTGTTGGTATTTAATATTATTTTCATGGATATCAGCACCTTTCTCTTTTAAATATTCCCTTTTTTCTTTTTTAGCTACCAGCTTTATGCTTTGCTTCGGAGGCATAAACAAAAAAATAACCAGCTCTTCCCTGGGAATGCCGTTAATGTTATATTCCAAATCGTCCAGCCAGTCAATAAAATTCTGGCGCATCTCTTTGGGCAGCTTGGCGGACATATAAGCCTTATTGGAAGGAACGTAACGGTCAGCAATAACTAAATTACCCTCATGCAACCACTGCTGGATTTGCGGTTTTGCCAAAAACCTGTCCCCGGCATAAGCCAGTGAAACAAGATAAGTTCCCACATCCGCTCCCAAATCCCCAAAATCGCCGTTTAAGTATTTACCGACCAGCTTACCGTAAGGATTTCCGCTGTAACGGGGAAATCCAATCACCTGATGCGGGAAGTCCATCATTTGAAGTTTGCGGCGCAGCATTTTTGCCTGGGTCGCTTTACCGGACCCGTCAGTTCCTTCAATAACAACAAAATGCCCTTTTTTCATTTATGTCCGGTGGTTCCGAATCCTCCCCGGCTGGGTTTTCGCATATTTTCCACTTCTTCCCACTCCGCAATTTCTACCGGTACAAAAATCCCCTGGGCAATCCTCTCTCCCCGCTCAACTACCACCTCTTGGGCTGTAAAGTTATACACTGCTACTTGATATTCATCCTCCGGTCCGCAGAAATCCTGATCGCCAATACCTATTCCATGCGGCGGCAGTAATCCTTTTCTAAAAGGTGTCGAGCCTCTTGATCCTACCACGAACATATACCCCGGCGGTGTTTCAATAATTACATTAGCAGGAATTTTAGCCAAGCTCCTCGGTGCCACTTTTGTTGTTATCCTGGCGTACAAATCACAGCCTACTGCGCCGGCAGTTTTATATTCCGGCAGGGGCAGGGTTTTGTCCAGTCGATAAATTTTGATCTTCATTGAACTTTTAACTTTTTGAGCAGCTCATCCAGTTTCTTCTCAAACTCTTCCAAAGTACCATTGTTTTCAATCTTAAAATCAGCCATTTCAATCGTAGCGGGGATATTCCTTCCGTCACCATACTGTTCCCTACCCATCATCTCCTTAAACTCTTTCCAAATTACAGGGTCTTTTCTGCCGGTAGTCTTTGCCCTCTCAACCATTCTGGCAAACCTTATTTTTTCATCAGTGTCAATGAAAATAAGCCGGAAGTTAGGAATGTGTTTCCGGAAAAACTCTACTTCTTCCGTTCCTCTCAAAGAACCAACCGTGGCTTTTCCCGGATGCTTATCCAATACATTCTGCCAGGTCCTTTCAGCTAAAACCATGGGGCCGAATTTTTCCCTCATCTCTCCCGCCACTTTCTGCAGGCTATCCCTGGTTATCTCTTTACCTTGACGTACTATCTCCTCCCTAATCCGATCTGATAAGGAAGAGCTGTAAAAACCATGTTTCTCCTGCAGATAGGCCAAAGCCGTGTCCTTGCCGGCGCAAAGCTGGCTTACAAACCCCAAAATAATTTTGGGTTGATCAGCCATTTTTCTCCTCCAGTTGAACTAGCTCAACTTTGGCTTTTTTTAACAATCTATGTGTTTCTGGATTTGGCCTATAATCATAGCGGTATACCATCCGGACCACCCCGGCGTTAATTAAAACCTTAGCGCAGTTATAACAAGGCAGATTATTGACATAAACCGTGGTATCTTTGGTGGAAGTCCCGTTAAAAGCTGCCTGGACAACCGCATTAATTTCAGCATGAACCGTCCGGACACAATGACCATCTTCCATTAAACATCCTGCTTCAAAGCAATCGGGCGTTCCTTTGGGTGAGCCGCAATAGCCGGTAGAGATGATTTTTCGATCACGTACTAAAACCGCCCCCACTTTAAGTCTCTGGCAGGTGGCACGGGTAGACACCAGATCCGACAGTTGTAAAAAGTATTCATCCCACGACGGCCGGATATTTTGGCGCGGGATGACGCAGTGGACGCTGCAATATCTGCCGTCATGGCAATTAGGACATACGGTGGTAAGTTGAGCCTTGACCATAATTATTGATCTAATTTAGCATTAACCAGAAATATTTCAATAGATAAACTTTTACTTTTTAGTGACTCTACTTGCCGCCTTTACAAACCCCATGAAAAGCGGATGGGGCTGAAGCGGCCGGGATTTTAACTCGGGATGAAACTGCGTGCCGATGAAAAACGGGTGGTCTTTTAACTCAATCATCTCCACCAGTTTTTTATCCGGGCTGGTTCCGGCAACCAGAAAGCCTTTTTTCGCAAAGTTTTTCAGGTAGCGGTTGTTAAATTCATAGCGGTGGCGGTGGCGCTCAGAAGTGTGTGGCCGGTTGTACAATTTTCTGGCCAGCGTCCCGGCTTTAATTAAACAATCCCACGCCCCAAGCCGCATTGTCCCACCGTAATCTTTTTTTAAAAGTTTTTTCTCCTGATCCGGCATAATATGGATTACCGGGAATTTGGTTTTCGGATCCACCTCCGTTGTATGAGCTCCGCTTAAACCCAAGACACTTCGGGCAAACTCCACAGTAGCCAGTTGCATGCCGTAGCAAAGACCCAGATAAGGGATTCTATTTTCCCGACAAAACTTAATGGCGGCAATTTTTCCTTCCACATCCCGCGACCCAAACCCACCGGGGACGATAATGCCCTGATATTCTTTAAGTTCTTCGACATGCTGTCCGTCATTGTAGCGGCCGGAGTCAATCCAGTTTATTTCCGGTTTTAATCCTTGTGTAAAGGCAGCATGTTTTAGGGCTTCAATCACGGAAATGTAGGAATCAGATAATACTCCTGCTCCAGAAGAGAAATACTTACCGACAATACCGATTTTCACCCCTCTCTCAGCCATTTCTGCTTTTGCCACAAAATCCCGCCACTTTTTCAGGTCTTTTTGTTTGCGCTTCAGGTGAAGCTTCTCCAGAATACGGTCAGTTAAATGGGCGTCTTCAAAATTTAAGGGCACCTTATAAACATTGGTTACATCCGGTGCCGGGATAATATCCTCGGCTTCGATCCCGGTGTTAAAAGACAGCCTTTTTATGCGTGGCGCATCAATGGCCACCGTGGAACGGGCGAGAAGAATATCCGGCTGAATTCCCACTGAATTTAAATCCCGGACAGACATTTGGGCCGGCTTGCTTTTCATTTCCCCTAAAAACTGCGGCACCGGCAAGTAAGTAACATGGACATGAATTACGTCCTCGTGTTTTTTTAATTTCATCAGCCGGTTGGCTTCCAGGAACAGCATATTTTGATACTCCCCGGCAGTCCCGCCGATTTCCACCAGCACGATATCTGCATTGCGGTCACGGCCGGCTGCCTGAATGCGGGAGATGATTTCCTGCGTTACATTGTGGATGTCCACATAATCGCCGTCATATTCTAAATTCCGCTCCTTTTGGATAACCGAGAGGTAGATACTGCCTTGAGTGGCAATATTTGTGGAGTTTAAACTTTCTGCTAAGAATCTTTCATAGTGGCCTAAATCCTGGTCAGTTTCCCGGCCGTCATCCAAAACAAAGGTTTCCCCGTGCGCCAGCGGGTTCATCGTTCCAGCATCCACATTTAAATAAGGATCCATTTTAAGCGGAGCAACTTTAAAGCCGGCAGCTTTAAGAAGCAGGGCAATTGAAGCGGTGGCGATACCCTTGCCAATCCCAGATATTACTCCACCGGAAACAAAAATGTACTTCATATTTTCCTCTAAGGGGAAACCAACTTCGCACCGGACTCATATAACTGGGCAGTGGTAAGTCAAAATAGTCCGAAGATTTAAGGCCCTTACTATAGTTACAAATTTTGCCGGAAATTGTCAATGGTTTACTGGGCTATTTCACTTGCAGTTTGGGGTCAGCAGAAATTATAGAATCCCCTCCGGAAACTGAAGCTGTAAAAAAATAAACCGGAGCGCCACTTAATCCTCCAATCATTCCCCCGTTATCCTCAGCGACCCATTGCCCTATGGCTACTCCACCTTTAAAAACCGCCGGGTCTGGATTGATCTTAACTGCTCTGGTCCCGAAAATCCCCTGATCCTGCTGAACATTAAACACCACTGTTTCACCGTCACAATCCCCGGCTCCTTTTACCTGCAGTGTCGCTGGCTCCCCCAGACCGATTGAATCGGTACCTCCCGGCACTACCCAGCTTGCCCCGGTTAACTCACAGGCAGTAAATGAAACTGCCTGCGGACGCGGTGCAAAAACCTTCTCGCTGCTGGCAGAAGAGTTCAGGGTTTGTCTTTGCCCAAGTAGAGCAGTCGTAGCAAAAATTGACAACAAAACAACTCCCGTCAAAAGATAGATCAAAAGATTGCTGCCGGTTTTAAACTTTCGCTTTTTTTTAGACATCACTAACTTTTCCCCTGTATTTAGTGGAGCATAAAAAGCAGTTCTTTGTCAATCTGAGAGAGTAGACAATATGTAGTTCATCTTTTATCACTATTTACTGTCGTCTGTTCACTGTTCACTTTCTTGGGCTTCGTCCAGGACGCATACTTGCACTTGGGCCAATTTTTGCAGCCATAAAAGGGCCGGCCTTTTTTAGTCCGCCGCACGACAATTTCTCCGCCGCAATCAGGACAGCGCGCATTAACTTTTTCTTCAATGCTTTCCGTATATTTGCACTCCGGAAAACCGGTACAAGCCAAAAACTTGCCGAATTTACCATATTTTACCTGCAAATTTTTGCCGCATTTGGGGCAAACTTTATCCGTTACCTCGCTTGCTATCTGCATCTTCTCCGCGTTTTCTGAAACCTCATTCAGCTTTTTCTCAAAAGGAGTGTAAAATTCCTCGATTGTCGGCTGCCACCTTCTTTCCCCGCGGGCAATCTCATCCAGCTCATCCTCCATCCGGGCCGTAAAATCATAATCAACAATATCCGGGAAATACTGAAGTAGAAAATCGGTAACTGCTATCCCCAAAGGGGTGGGGATAAACTTCTTTTCCATTTTTTCCACATAATAACGATCCTGGATTGTGGAAATGATCGGGGCGTATGTAGAGGGCCGCCCAATTCCCAGCTCTTCTAATTTTTTGATCAGCGAAGCTTCGTTGTAGCGCGGAGGTGGCTCAGTAAAATGCTGAACCGGCATAAGCTGCAATAAACTCAGCCTATCGTCAGTATTAAGCACCGGCAAATGCTGTCCTTTTTCATCTTTCTCTTCTTCATCAGCCCCTTTACCATAAGCTTTCAGCCAACCATCAAACTTAATTACGCTTCCGCTAGCACGAAGTAAAAACTTACTTCCATTATTTTCCGCCTTTACATCAACTGTGGTTTGGTTCAAAACCGCCTCGCTCATCTGGCAGGCCAATGCCCGTTTCCAGATTAGTTCATATAAACGCACATGGTCACGGGTCATCCCATCCATCATCTTCAACTGCTCACTCCCAAGACGAATATCAGTCGGCCTAACCGCCTCATGCGCCTCCTGAGCCACCTTGGACTTGGTTTTATAAAAACGGGGGCTACCTGGCAGATAAGCCTTGCCCACCTGCTGCTCAATATAATTCCTGATTGCCCCAACTGCCTGAGTTGATAAATTAACTGAATCCGTCCTCATATAAGTAATCAATCCCCGCTCATATAAAGTCTGGGCCACCATCATTGTTTTTTTGGCTGAAAAACCCAGGCGGGAAGAAGCAGTCTGCTGTATGGTTGAGGTGGTAAATGGCGGAGCAGGATATTTGCGGACTTCTCTAGTGTTTACCGATGACACCTTGTAAGTAGCAGCCTGCAGCTGCTTTGTGATCTCACCCGCCACCTCACCATTTGGGATTTCTACTTTTTTGCCGTCTTGTTCAATTAAAGTGGCAACGAAATTAGCATTTTTTCTCTCTGCCGCTTCCAGGTTCGCCTCAACACTCCAAAACTCGATAGGATTGAATGCCTGAACTTCCCGCTCCCGCTCAACAATTAACCGCAGTGCTACTGACTGCACCCGCCCGGCTGAGAGTCCCGATTTTACTTTTTTCCAAAGAAGAGGGGAAAGTTTATAACCTACAACCCGGTCGAGTACCCGCCGGCCCTGCTGGGCATCAACCAACTGGAGATCAATGTCACGGGGGTGCTCAAAAGCCTCCTTAATTGCCCCCTCGGTAATTTCATGAAACTCCACCCGACGAATTGTGGGCAACTGGCTCTTAGCGCGCGGCTCGCGGGTCTTTTTCTTATCAGCCCCCAACCCCCCACCCGCTACTAGCTCCTGCAAATGCCAGGCAATCGCTTCCCCTTCCCGGTCAGGATCTGTGGCAAGCCATAAATTTTTGGCGGATGCGGCCGCTTTTTTTAACTCATTAACTTTTTTTAACTTATCCCGCGGGATAATATAGCGGGGAGTAAAGTGGTGCTCAATATCCACACCCAGCTCTGATTTGGGCAGATCGCGGATATGTCCCATTGAGGCCTCAACCTGATATTTGCCTCCCAAAAATTTTCCCAGTGTCCGGGCTTTGGTCGGTGATTCAACAATAACAAGATTTTGCATATTCCTTTAAAAGTATGTGTAGTTTACCAGTATTGTCAAGACCTCCGCTGCAAACTTATGTAGGCTTGACAAAGCACAGCTTGTTAACATAAAGTAGCAGAAGGCATGGGAATCGAGGCCCAAAACCCCTCCGCTGCTGGTCAACATCTTTCTTCCGTCCCAGAAGAGACTTTTGCTTTTCCTCCCGATTTAGACCCTTCGCTGTACGTTGTTGAGAGTCTGCCGGCAAATCCGACAGCTCCCGAGCCTGTTAACTTCTCAAGCTCGGAATTAAAGATTCTTTCAAAGCTTGAGTGGAACCTGGCGGATTTTATCTCATTGCCGCGCCAGGAAATTGCCACTCATGTTATGCCCGGAAGCCCACTACCCAAAACAGCCCGTCCCAAAAGAGTTGTCCGCATCTCGGCCATGGCCCTAGCACAAGAAGCAGCTGAAAGAACCCAAGCAAAAGCAAAAAGGGTTTGTCTTCTTGCTCCACCAGCTCCGGTTCTTCAACTTCCGCCACCTACACCACAAGATACTTATTATCCCGCTGATGAGAACCGGGCAATTCCTGAAGAAGATCGTTTGTTTAATTTCTTGTCGCCTGAAAGTAAAACTTTTGACAGGTTAACCCGGATCATCCTGCAAGCCGATATCCTCAATATGCCCAGCCGGGAAACGTATCCGGCAGCAGTTTTTGTCTCCCGGCAAATGCCGCGCTATGAAGATGCAGCACTAAGCAAAGCATTGCGACTAGGTTACTGGAAAAACTGGTTGGTTCTGGAAAATCTTTACCGCGGAAGTTCCCAAGGTATAAGCAACTACTTAATGTCTCTTTAATGATTACTTTCCAGGGTTACCACATTCACCTGGTTTGACTCCATCACTCTGCAAAGCGAAGTATTCACTGCCGTTGATTTTTAAATGTTCCGCAATAACTGTTTCATTGGTTTGATATCGATAACCATCGGGCGTTGGTCCCGTTGCCCCACACTGCGGGTACCTTTCATAGGTAGCATAAGTCGGACTAACATTAGCCACCTTGTAAAGAGTAGTAAAAGTTTTCGATAATATCTTAGTCACCAAATCCGGCTCCCGAAACATGTCTTCGTTATACTTTCCTTCCCAAAGGGTCAACTGGTAAGTCGTACCTTCCTTCGGCACAAACACCCGGTTAGCTCCGCGGATATTATTTATCGCTCCGTCAATCGTCGCGCCACTGTAGCGGTTAGTGTTGCTTTCAAAACTAAATAAATAGCGGTCGGCAGTGTTGTCATGGCCAACCTGATGAAACTCTGACCAAACGCCCGGATAGATTTTTCCATAGGTAGCAACGCCTCTAAAGGAAATTGCCAAATGCGGCATCAGGGTGTATCGGCCCATATACTCATGTGGGCCATGAATTCCGGAGAAAACCTCAACTTTGGTAGCAGGCTGCTCCGGACTATTCCCGGCTTCAACTTTATTGGCAATTGGCAAGGAAGCCGCCACCAGCGAGGCAGCAACAGCCGCGGCGCATGCTCCACAGGCCCACCTACCTCGGCCCTTTGCCCGGGGAACTCTCAAATTATCCGTTTGATTCTTTTCCCCAGTGACAGTCAATTCAACTTTTCGATCCATGGCAGCGGCAACTATATCTAATTTGCCGTTAACTGTCAATATTCACAGGCCTTGGGTGCTGTTCCATTAAGCCAAAATTTGTTCCCCGGCGATAAATTTTTCTCCCTTGGGAAGTTTTCCTGCTAAAATCAGCACCGAGAGTTTCGATTCCAGAGTATCCTGTATCAGCCGACGCATCGGTCTGGCCCCCAATACCGGGTCAAATCCCCGCCTGGTCAGGGCACTAACCAATGTTTTATCAAATTCAATCAGGAAACCCTGATCTTTGAGTTGTTTTTGCAGCTGGGTTAGCTTAATTTGTACAATCTTTTCCAAATTTTCGGGAGAAAGCGGCTTAAACAACACCACCTCATCAAAACGGTTTATAAGCTCCGGTTTAAATATTTTCAGCAATTCCTCGCTAACCGGCTTTTTCAGCTGGTCGACACTCCAGCCCTGGCTAATTCCTTCAGCAATGGTCAGGCTGGCTGCATTGGAGGTGGCAATAATTATAGTGCTGGTAAAATCAACAGTGTGGCCTGAATAATCAGTCAGTCGCCCGTCGTCCAAAACCTGCAGGAAAACCGTCAATACTTTGGAGTCGGCTTTCTCAAATTCATCCAGCAGGATCAGCGTGTAGGGCTTATGGCGCACTTCCTCAGTCAACACCCCTTCATTGCCTTCCTCACCGATCAGTCTTTTTACAGAATCCGGAGTTTGAAACTCGGACATGTCCAGTCGTAAGAAATTGCCCTCCCCCTTAAAATATATCTCGGAGAGAATTTTGGCCAGTTCAGTTTTACCGACACCAGTAGGCCCGACAAAAAGAAATGAACCGATCGGCCGGGTTTCTTCACGGAGGTGGGCTGCAGAGCGGCGTAGCGTATTGGCCACTGCCGAAACCGCCTCTTCCTGATCAACCAATTTTTGATGGATCAGATTTTCCAGATCCAAAAGCTGCAGTTTTTGCGCGGACTGGGCTTCTCCCACCGGAATATGGGTAATCTCTTGCACCAAACTTTCCGCCGCCGCCTTCTTTATCCAACCGTTCTCTGCCCGAGGAAGAAGCTGGGCAAAAAGCTGGAGAGCAGAATCCGGCAAACAGCGGTCATGGATATAATGCGCAGAAAGTTTCACCAGCTCTTTTTGCGCCAGCAGGGTAATATGGATATTGCCATGCCGCTCTTTTTCCAGAGCCCGGTTTTCCAGCACATCCAGAGTTTCCTCTGGGGATGCAGGCGGCAGGTCAACTTTTACAAAAAGACGGGTGAAACTGGCGTTTTTTTCTAAAATACGGGCAAAGCTGGCCGGATCGGTTGTGGCAATAAACTGGAAATTCGATGATTCAATGTACGGCAAAAGCAGCGAATAGGTATTGAAGGCAGTTCCGGCCTCGCCCATTCCCAAATTTTGAATTTCATCGATACACAAAATGATATCCCCACAAAACTTCACGTCTTCAAAAATATTTTTAATCCTTTCCGCCAATTCACCCTGGGTCCTAATTCCCGTAATCAGCCCGGCAATATTCAGCCTAACCAGCTTTTTGGTGGCCAGGGCCGACGGTGCATCACCGGCAATGATGGCTTGCGCCAGGGAATCTACCAGGGTAGTGCGGCCGGAACCTGCCTCACCGACAATAACCACATTGCGCCCCTTTTCCAAAGACAATATATCCACTACCTGTTTGACATATTGCTGTCGGCCAATGAACTCACTTGCTTCTCCGTGGGCAGCCTTAAGGGTAATGTCCTCACTGTAATTATTCAGTTCGGGTGTAGGCACAGCTGTCCAGCCCCGGTTTACCCCGCGCAGGTGACGGGTGTGAAAATCATCATCCCAAACTGCCAATAAACGATGCGCGTTGACCTTCCGTTGCCAAAACATAGCCAGATCCCGAAAATCCTGGCTTGTTAATCCCATTTTTAACAATTTGCTGTCCAAATCCGGGATACCCAAGATATAAGCCAAAAAGAAGTGGCCGGCCGAAAGATAAGGAGCCTCTGTCTGCTTTCCGAGATCCCATGCCAGGCTAATCATCTGATCAAAGGAAGGGAGAGGAACCAGAGTAGCCAGACCGCCCGGGGTAAGTTCCAGATAAAATAGCATTTCTAAAACCTCCCGGTTTTTCAGCAGGCGGGCAAAATCTATCTCTTCTTTTTTGACCAAGCTACAGGCAAAAACCTCATCGGCATTTTTGATCTGTTTCACCTTTTTGTGGGGGGCGCTGACTACATGGTAGAAAAACAGTCCCAGGCCCAGCAGCACCAGCACTTTTGCCACTATTCCCGCTTCTTCGGGAACCATCACCGCTGCCACTGGCAGGAGCCACCATATTACTGCCAGAGTCAGCATTATGACAGAAACCGCAAACATCACCAGCAGGCCGAAAATTACCCGGAACATCCGGAAGCTGAAGCTCATAACCAGCCCGACGAAGGTCCGGTCATGAAAAAGCGGTTTAAACAGCAGGCGCAGCATCAGCCTTACTGCCAGGTCTTCTTCAAAAACAGCGAGGGTGTTGCGCCAGGAGCGCAGGAAGATAAAAAAACTTTCCTCAAACCAAAAACGCAGCAAATGGACAGGCAAGTCAAGATAGTTCATGCGTTTAGTAATTAGTACCAACCTCTGATTATTGGACTCTCACCAGATTCCCGTTGGTGTCAAGTTCAACAAAATGTTTAGCCCTCCCTTCCAGGTAAGCCGGGCACTGGTTTTGCGGTAGATCATCCATGGGTTCCCGGGGGCTGTGGACAATGTCCACCACCCACCCCGGCATCAAATCATTGGTCAGACACGGCCCGTTGTCCATGCTCATACCCCCTGCTGCACGCTTTTTATATAGATCCACGGCAGCGGCTATTACTTCCCGCTCAGAAATTTTTCCCGTATCAATAGCAGGACGGGCTTCCAATTTTAAGACCGCTGCAGTCACTATTCCTACCCAAAACAGAGCCAGCCAAAAAATTACTACCTTTCTTTTCTTAAACATAGTTTGCGACTATCTCTTAAGCAAAGCTTACGAGGATTTCATCCTCTTAATTACAATTTTAGCAGGTTTTGACATAATTTCCTCCACCAAGGTTTTTAACCGCCCCGATAATCTCCATTTTAATGAGCGCGGCCGAAACGCCGGCTACGGGCACCTTCAGCTCCCGGCAAATTTCGTCAACATGCTTACCATCCCCGACTAAACATTCCAAAACCTCTTGTTCCATCTTTGACAGGTTCCCGCTTTTTACTTTTAATTTATTACTTTTTACTTTACTCTACCCAAGATCTTCAAATATCTCTCCCGCGTCCGTCACCAGCCTGGCTCCCTGCTTAATCAACATTGAAGGACCGAAGGATACTTCCGAGGTAATTGGCCCAGGCACAGCAAACACCTCTCTTCCTTGTTCAAGGGCATCTTTGGCAGTAATAAGCGATCCTGAATCCTCAGCAGCTTCAGTTACCAAAACTGCTTGGGACAATCCGGAGATAATGCGGTTGCGGGCAGGAAAATTGCCGGGCAAAGATGGTTCATCGGGAGCAAACTCACTGATTAAAGCTCCTCCGCCATCAGCTATACGATGAGCAAGGGCCAAATTTTCCGGCGGGAAAATTTTTTTTAAACCCCCACCCAAAACGGCCAGAGTTCGGCCTCCTGCTTCCAGAGCCACCCGGTGTGCCTCACTATCCACCCCACGGGCCAGACCTGAAACAACAGTTACCCCGGCCTCAGAAAGTCCGCGGGTCAGCTTCTCTGTAACCAGCTGCCCATAGCCAGTAATTTTGCGGGTACCTACAACGGCAACCGCCTTTTCATCTTCAGGCAAAGTCTGTCCGCGCACATATAAAACCACCGGCGGGTCATAAATCTCTTTTAAAAGTCGGGGGTAGTTTTCATCGAAAATGGTCAGCCAACCGATGCCAGCCTTTTCCACATCTTCCTGGTATTTTTGGGGGTCAAGTTTCCTGCGGGTTTCTAAAACGAGCGCTACCACATTTTTCGGTAGGCCGATTCGCGCCAGCTCGCGTCCGTCTGCTTCCCAGGCCAGCTTAGGATCCCCGAAATAATCCAGCACTGCCTTCAGCCTGATCGGCCCCAGACCCTTGATTGAGTGTAGCGCTAAAAGATACTCAGTATTACTAGTACTCATAAAATTCAGATTGTCTACCTCACCTTCAGAAATCTATCAACCATTATAATCTTCCCAAAACATTCTCGATCGAGAATGTTTTGGACTAAGCTTTGATTGTTTTTGACTCCATAACAGTAACCCATTCCCCAATTCCCACCTGATTTATATAATCTTTCAATACTACCCGACAATCTTTCTTGCTGGCCCAAACACTCTTTTGAATCATTGTGAAACCTAGAAGTTTCAGTTGATGGCGAAAAAGATCACGAGCCTTTCGTCTTTTTTCAGGAATATCCCAGATTACTAACCGCCATTTTCCATCCCATACCTCGTCATCCTGTCTCATCTTAATTCGCAGAGCTTGGCTTTTCCCTTGGTCTGTTAACCTCAATGCCAGCTCTTGACCGGTTAAAAGCTCCACGAAACCTTTTTCTCTTAGCCTCTTTAAAGCTTTCGCTAGAGTAGATTTCTTGACTTCCCTCATCCCCTGAGCATATAAACTGGGGTTATAAGCAAAATCCTCAATTAGGATATATCCATCTACCGACTTCTCGAGCGCTAACAGCATCAGCTTTGACAAACTATCTTTTCGATCAAATCTTGCTACTTAAGTCCATTATATTCTCGATCGAGAATATAATGTCAATATTTGCGCGATATCTTCTTCTGTCTATTACCGATTTCTTTTTCAGGCAGCTTAATGTAAAATAGGCCAATGGAATTTTTAAAATTTGCTTCCACGATTGGTAATCTAAAAAAAATTGAACGGACCGGTTGGGTTAAAAATAATCTTCCTAACCCCGAAAGCGTAGCCGACCACATCTTTAGGGTTGCTGTAATGGCGATGGTCCTGGCACCAAAATTGAAAGTTGACCAAAATAAGGTGGTTAAAATGGCTTTGGTTCATGATCTGGCGGAGTCCACTGTCGGTGATTTAGTTCTCGACGGTAAATACGCCAATGTTAGCCCGGAGGAGAAAGCTCAGAAAGAGGCAGCGGCACTAAATGAATTGCTCTCACTCATCGATTCCTCTGAAGAATACCAACAACTCTTTGTCAAATATGAGGCAGGCAATACCCCAGAGGCAAAATTTGTCAGAAACATTGACCGGCTGGAGATGCTGCTACAGGCTGCAGAATATGAGAAGGAGTTTTCCACGGTTGATTTAAGTAATCATTTTGAAACGACTATACCTAAAATTGTTGACCCCAAGCTGCAGTCGTTACTGCAACAAATTATCAAGATGCGCTCAAGTAAGTAGTAGTATTTTATTTGTCACTCTGAATTTCACTCCTTCATCCTACCATACCAGCAGGACAAGGGTTTGACTTCATCTACGGGATCCGCCAACGCTTCGCTCGCAGGGCTAAGTTAGGAATTTACTAGAAGATAGCCTTACTCCCCCAGCGCCTTTGCTGAAGCTGTGGCCACCGGCGCCACATCAAAGTTTTTCACATGGTTTTTATCCGGGCTGAAATACCAGGAATAGATATTTTTTACAATCGGGGCAGCAATATTTGATCCTTCCCCTGCCCCTTCAACCAAAACCGTTGCCGTAATTTGGGGACTTTTTGCCGGGGCATAAGAAGTATACCAGGCATGGGTTGCCCCTTTGGGATCACCGAACTCCGCCGTACCGGTTTTCCCAGCCGTGGGGATGGAAAAGTTAAAAAAAGGCCATGCTGTGCCGCCCTGCGACGGCACCAGCGCCAGCCCCTGCTTCACTAAACCCAAATCAGATTGGCGGAAGATATTTTGCACCAGAGGACTGAAGCTAAACTTTTTGACCCCGCTGCCATCCGGATCAGTAATCCGGATGGCCAGGTGGGGCTGGTACAGCTTTCCGTTTGCCGCCACAAACGACGTTTCACCCATAATCTGCAATGGGGTGGCCAAAACATAGCCCTGGCCGATCGCCATATGCAGTGTGTCACCCGGATACCAAACCTGCCCCACACTAGCCTGCTTCCACTCATCAGTCGGAATCAATCCGTCCGCTTCCCCAGGCAGATCAACACCCAACTTTTTGCCGAAACCAATTTCTGTGGCAACCTCACCCAGTTTCTTTTCGCCGATCACTTCTCCGACATTATAGAAGTAGACGTCGTTTGAGCGCTGCAGCGCCCGGATCATGTTAATCCAGCCCTCCGTTTTGCCGTATTCAGTAAAGTACCAGTTGGCAAATGAATAAGGACCAAGCTTCATCACTCCGGTATCGTCAAACTCCGTTTGGGAATTAATTTTGCCGGATGAAAGGCCGGCCAAAGCAGTGGCAATTTTAAAAGTCGATCCGGGCGGATAGGTACCGGCGATAACCCGGTTTAAAAGCGGCGAGTTGGGATCGTTGAAATATGCAGATACTTCATCATTGCGTTTCGGATCAGTGAAAGCGTTCGGGTCAAAGGAAGGGTAAGAGGCCATCGCCAATATCCCGCCGGTATTGGGATCCTCCACCACCGCCGCCCCGCAACAGCTTTTGGCTCGCTGTACCCCCTGTTTTAAATCATCGTAAACAGTTTTTTGCAGATCAGCGTCAATTGACAGGTAAATATTATGCCCCGGGATCGGGTCAATAGTACGAAGAGTCCGCAGCTTTTTCCCTGAAGCATCGACTTCAATCACCTCTGCCCCATCTGTCCCCCGCAGCTCAGCCTCATAAATCTGCTCTATTCCGGAGCGGCCGACACGGTCGCCGACACGGTAACCACTGTACTGTGGCAGCTTCAGCTCATTCTCACTAATCTGGCCGACGTAGCCTAAAATATGGGCGGTCTGTTCACCCATGGGGTAATAACGGATAGCATCAATTTCCAGATCATTAAAACGCGGGTCATTGTTTGCTTCCAGGGCTAAGGCCTCATCTCTACTGATAAACTGTTTTCCCAATCTAAATCCCGGATTTGTTTCCGCTAAAACTTTACCGTTTCGATCGAAGATAACCCCGCGGGGAGCGTGAATTATGCGCAGTTGAATTCGGTTGGAGTCAGCCAGCTCGCGGTTTTCCTGCCCCTGGACAATCTGCAGATGGAAAAGCCGCAGGAATAACCCGAAAAAGGCCAGCAAAAAAATGCAGCTTAAAAAAACCAGCCTCCATGAGGAAACCGGAGTAGCAATCTCCCGCGGAATGAAATTCGGGATCAGTGTTTCCCGCCACTCCTCCTCCTGCCTGCCCTTATTCGGTCGTCCCGACAGGCCGGCATTCGTGAGCTCCCCGGGAAAAGCCAACCCTAAACTCTTTCTTCTTCTCATTCTAATCTTTTAGTTTCAAGCGGAGTTCTTTTTGTGGTATAAACCGCTCTTCCCAAAAACGAACCAAAAAGTAGGCCGGTAAAATAAGTAGTGCTGATAAAAACCACCACAAAAAGACAAATCCGGAAAAAATACCTGCTCCACTTAAAAAATTACGCAACAGGCTCTCTGCAAAGAGTGCCAGTAGTACTATGGGAAGAGATAGACTCCAGTGGGAGAAAAAATCAACCTTTTTTACCATGTTAACTAAAGCCAGCGCCACCAGATAAAACAAGCTCAAACTTCCCAACGGTAGATTGGCCAGAAAGGAAACCAGCAAACCCAGACCAAATGCCAGGTAAATGTTTAAGTCATCATCGGTTATCAGAAAGCGCACCACCAAGACCAAACCCACCAGATCAACAGGCAAAAATACCGCCTGAAAAAAAGCCAGCGCCAAAAGTACCGCTATTGATATTCTCATTGTTTCTACAAGAGGATACCCCGATCGAAAGATCACGGGTAAACTCATTTTTTCAAGGATTCTCTATAACAAAAACATTATCCAGATCCGCCACATCCCAGAGCGGTTTTACCTGGGCTTGTTTGAAAACACCATTGGTGTTTTCAAACACCCTGCTCACTTGACCGACAATCAACCCTCTGGGCAACTTGTCCTCTGTGCCCTCCGTATACACAATGTCGCCTGCCGCGATATTTTCCTGGTGTAAAATCTTATCCATTAAAATATCTGAACTGAATTGCCCCAGTAAAATCCCCTTGGCCCGGCCGCCAGTGTTTTGCGAAAAAACGGCGATCTTGCTGTCCGGATCCTGCGGTAATATAACTTGACTGCTTTTTAGACTCACCTGCTTTATTTGTCCCACCAGGCTGTCTTCAAACACCACTGCCTCATCAGCTTTAATTCCGTTTTCTGATCCCTTATTTATAATAAGGTAGCGGCCGGAGCTTATCACCTTTGCCAAAATCATCTGATAAGTGGAAGCGCTCAGCTTTTGATATTGGATACCCAATACCTGGTCTTCTGCCAGTTGGCTGCGAAGTTTACTGTTTTCTGCCATAAGCTGGGACATTTGCATCTTTAAGGCCTTATTTTCCTGGGTGGCTGTACGGACCGCTGCCAGGTAATCCCACTGCTTGCCTAGAGAGCGGCCAGTCCGGTAAAGGCCATACTCAATCGGCAAGCTGACGTTTTGCAGCATACCTTTAGGCCAGTTTAAAACATTTAATCCGTCCAAAAGCAACAACAGTAAAGAAAGAATTGTTAAGGATAAAAGAAGCCCGGTGTTGACGGTCAAAGCCCTCATCGCAGCTACTATACCATATCCGCGGAAGTGGCAAAAGCTTAGTCCGGCGTGAGTGATACCCAGGAGGCAACCGATCGAAAAGAGCTGATTTCTGTCGGGGTCTGCGGCTTACCTTCTCCGCAGTTTAAGCGCAGAAAAAATTGCCCCAGTTCGCTGCAGGAATTTAGCCAATGCGAATCAATGTAATTATGGGCAATACTTCTCGAAGCACCTTGGTTATTCCATACCTCACCCCATTTTTCCGCTATCATGATGATCCGATCAAATGAATGTTCTCCAATCAGGTGCAGGCCCAGGTAATGCAACCCTGCGCCGGAATCGGTAATTATACCCGGTGGCAGGTTAAACTCCCTTAAAACCTGCTTAAAGTTACGCATTCCCCAGGCAATTTTAATCCGTGGATTTTTGCGGCAGAGGCAGTAACAACCTCAGCTTTGGATAAACCTCTTAGTTTTTCCATCTTAAGTTTCCAGCAGTTTAAACAACACCGCTTTAAAATATATGGTGTTGCCGAATTGGTCAAGCATCGAATTTTATTGTTCCAGCGTAATTTATACCCGGCCTAAATATCTTGACAAAAGGCGTAAATTTGGGCTACTGTCATCCCTACCTGCTCCGCTTTTATTGGCGCCGAAAACTTTTTTCGCCCTTACCGTCTGACTTCAGGTGAGCTTGATGACAATAATGCTATTTTTCAACATGACTTAAGCTATAGCGGCATCTGCCTATTCAGACCCAGAAAAATTTAAAGATAATCGACAGGCCGACAGAGCAGGCAACAGCCGGCAGCCAGGCAGTTAAGCAGGAAGAACTTATCCGGGAAGCAGTTTTTATCCGCAATCATGGATATAAATCAGCCCGGCTCCGTAATACCATTACGGAAATCCAAAATGCCTTAGCCGTCCGCAACCCAGTCAGCTCCCTGGATGAAGCGGCTAACCGTCAAAATGTGAAAAGCATCCTGACCTTGGAATAGGACTATGCTACTTTAACCCGCCGGTAACTTTGACTTTGGAGAGAAGGTCAAGGTCTTCCAGCACTCTGCCGCATCCGCGGACAACGGTAGTCAAAGGGTCCTCCGCCACCCAAACCGGCATCTTGGTTTCCTCAGCAACTTTTTTATCCAAACCACGCAGCAGTGATCCGCCCCCCGTAATGACCAATCCTCTCTCCAGAATATCCGACAAAAGTTCCGGAGGTGTTTCTTCCAAAACCTCAGACAGCGTCCCAATAATTTGATTAATCGTCGAAGAAAGCGCTTCCCGGATTTCTCTGGAAGAGATTTTAATTGATTTGGGCAGGCCAGTGGAAAGATCCCGTCCCCGCACTACTGTTTCTTTTTCTTCTTTTAACGGGGAGGCCGAGCCAATCTCAAGTTTGACCACCTCCGCTGTCTTTTCCCCGATCAATAGGCCGTAGCGCATCTTCAGATAATTAATAATGTCCTGGTCCAGCTCATCCCCGGCAATCCGCAGCGAACGGTTCAAAACCATCCCGCCCAGGGATATGACAGCAATTTCCGTGGTTCCGCCGCCGATATCCATGATCAGGTTGCCTTCCGGTTCTTCAATCGGCAACCCCGCCCCAATAGCTGCAGCCATTGGCTCTTCAATTAAAAATGCCCGCCTTGCCCCGGCAATTAAGGCAGCATCCTGGACAGCCCGTTTTTCTACCTCTGTTACACCTGATGGAATACCGATTACCACCCGCGGGCGGGGCAGCTTCGGCAGGCGCAGTCCTGATTGAGGATCCCGGTGAACCTTATGGATAAAATGGCGAAGCATTGCCTCAGTAGTATCAAAATCGGAGATTACCCCGTCGCGAAGAGGCCGGACAGCCTCAATAGCTGCCGGAGTGCGTCCAAGCATCCGCTTAGCTTCGTTGCCGATGGCTAAAACCTGCTTGGACTTTTTATGGATGGCGACAACGGAAGGCTCGCGGATAACAATCCCCTTCCCTCGCACTAAAACCAGCGTGTTAACCGTTCCCAAATCAATTCCGATATCGTGTGAAACAAGCCTCCAGAAAGAATCAAACATCTCAGGATTGAGTTTAACACAAGCTCAGAAGACTTTCCAACTGAAGATGAATTTGGTAGGATTCAGTTGTAATGCCTCAGAAAGTTATTACCATTTGTTTTTATCTCCTCTTCTTCCTCACCCCTTTAATCTGGAGCCCTGCAAACTTCGAGCTTTTTGAGTACGACAAAATGATGGTTGTTTACGGGCTGACAGTAATCATTATCGCTGCCTGGTTAATTAAGATGGTCTCCGCCCGGCAATTAGTTTTCAAACACACACCCTTAGACTGGCCGCTTCTTGCCTTCCTGGTTGCCAATATTATTTCAACTATTACCTCAATGAATCCGCATGTTTCCGTTTGGGGTTATTATTCACGCTCCAACGGCGGGCTGCTCTCTACAATCTCCTATATAACGCTCTACTACGCTCTGGTTTCAAACTTTACCGCCCAATATGCGCTCAAGTTCATTAAAGCTGCGCTTTTTGGCGGAGCGATCGTCGCCCTCTATGCAATCCCTGAACACTTTGGTGCCTCCCCGTCTTGCCTAATCCTCAACCATCAGCTGACTGACAGATGCTGGGTGCAGGATGTCCAGGCACGGGTTTTTGCCACACTCGGCCAGCCCAACTGGCTGGCAGCTTACCTTGCCATGCTCATCTTCCCGGCCATTTATTTTTTCCTCACCTCAGCATCCCGCTCGTCAAAAGTTTTTTACTTTTTACTCTTTACTTTTTACTATCTCGCCTTTACCTTTACTTATTCCCGCGGAGGCACCCTAGGCTTTCTGATCAGCCTGGCGGTATTTATTCCCACTCTTCTTTTACGATTCAACTGGGGTGGCAGGCTAAATTTGATAGCAGTCTTACTCAGCCTATGTTTTGTCAGCCTGTTTTTTGGCACGGCACTGACTGATTTCAAGCTCATTTCTGCCTTTGCCCCACCCCCACGGCCGGCACTAACCGCGGCTGCCAGCGGAATGAGCCAGTTGGAAAACGGCGGCACTGAGTCCGGGGAAATCCGTCTGATTGTTTGGAAAGGAGCCCTGGATATTTTCCGCCACTATCCTTTGTTTGGATCCGGCGTGGAAACGTTTGCCTACTCTTATTACCAATACCGTCCACTTGCTCACAATATGGTTTCCGAATGGGATTTTCTTTATAACAAAGCGCACAATGAATACCTTAATTACCTGGCAACAACCGGTTTAATAGGATTCATCTCATACATGAGTATTATTGCTGTTTTTATATGGTGGAGCATGAAGTATGTGGTATTAAGTATAAAGGGAGGCGGTAAAAATTTCTCTGTACATCATACTTCATACTTTGTACTTGCCCTAGCTGCTGCCTACGTTTCCTACCTTATCCAAAACTTCTTCGGTTTTTCTGTGGTCATCATCGCCATGTTCTTTTATCTTTTCCCCGCCCTTGCCTTCCTCGTAACCGATTCAGCAAAACCGGCGACCTTTCCTAAATACAATATACCAAATACCATATGCTCCCTCATTTACCGTCGCTCTTTTTACTCAAAGCTTGCAAAATCAATCATTTTAGTTCTGGCAGCAGCTATCATCTTCACCCTGGCCAAATATTGGGTAGCTGACACCATTTTTGCCCAAGGTGAGCATGCTTCCGATGCCAATAACCCAGGCCGGGCCTACAATGACCTGGCCGATGCCGCTGCCTTAAATCCGGGGGAGCCTTATTACAGAAGCGAGCTGGGGTTTGCTGCTGCTTCCGCAGCTGTGGCGCTGCAACAAGACGATGCTACCGCTTCTGCCACGCTGGCCATACAAGCAGATGATCTGACCAAAAATGTGCTGCAAAAAAACAGCACGAATGTTTCTTTCTGGCGCACCGCCATCCGCACCTATTTTATGCTTTCTGTCCTTGATCCTAAGTTTAACAGCTTAACCATTGATGCTGTCAACCAGGCTATTGCTCTGGCCCCCACCGACCCCAAATTAATGTACAACAAAGGGATAATTTTAAACCAGCAGGGGAAAAACCAGGAGGCAGTTGCCGCCCTGCTGGAAGCTTTAAAATTAAAGCCCAACTACCGGGATGTATATTTTACTCTGGCCGATGTCTATAACCAGCTCAACCAAAAAGATAAAGCCGTCTCTGCCCTGGAAAGCTATTTAAAATATGCCCCGGGTGATGCCCAGACCATGGACAAAATCAGCAAACTGGAAGCAGCCACAACACCTGCGAGTAGATAGCATGAAAAAAATCGGGCAGATCATTGCTGAAAAACAATTTCCTGACCGGCCGAAAAACCTATTCACCGAATTTCAGGTCTACGGTGTTTATTTGGCGGAAAGTTTAAATGACACCAAGCATTACTCTTTATATATTAAGCTGGCAAAGCAACACGATCGGGCCATTTTGGAGGAGGCTTTATCTTACGCCAAAGGGTACATCTCGGCCAAATCCAAGGCAAAAGTGTTTATGTGGAAACTTACCAGTCTAAAAAACGATCAAAAAGTTTCTACTCAAGATCTTTGAAACAGAGTCAAAAGGTTCTCTTATGTTGAAACTCCAACAATTAAAAAATAGTAACTTACCCGACTAATTTTCTGGAAATCATCATCTTAAAATGCTAAAATTATGCTCATGCACGCCAACAATTTGGCAGTTGTCCAGGCACCAAACCCGATTTTGCGCTCAAAAACCAAACCGGTTAAAAAAATCACCCCGGATTGTCTTAAGTTATCCAGGGACATGATTAAACTTACCAAAACCTTTATTGACCCGGAGGGAGTTGGGCTGGCGGCCAACCAAGTGGGCCGGGATGACTGTTTTTTTGTAGCCAAACAGGGCAAAAAGTTTATCACCTGCTTTAATCCCAAAATTCTCTCTTACGGAGATAAGAAGAAAATCTTCTTTGAGGGCTGCCTGTCTATCCCTAATTATTATGCCTATATTAAACGCCCCACCAAGGTTACAGTAGAGTACCAGGATGAAACTGGCCAAACTATCACCAAAAAACTGGGGGGCACTGCCGCCTGGATTTTTCAGCACGAAACCGACCACTTAAACGGTAAACTGTTTATGGACCTGGCCTTAGAACAAAAGGGGAGAATCTTTAAGGTTACAGGTAAAGACAGAGCCGGAGCGGATATTTTTGAGGAAGTGGAGTTTTAATCGATGCCCCAGGATCAAATTCACTCCCAAACAACAACCCCTGATAAGTTATTATTTGCCGAGTTTCCCCCGCTGGTTTTTTTCGGCACTCCTGATTTTGCTGTTCCGGTTCTTAATGCCTTACAGAAAAATTACCAAGTTGCAGCTATCGTAACCGCTCCAGATAAACCTGTTGGTCGACACCGAACACTGACCCCCTCGCCGGTAGCCCAGGCAGCACCAACCCAAATTCCACTCCTTAAACCGAAACAGTTGGGCAATGAAACAATTCAACAATTACAAAATCTGAAACCTGGTCTTTTTATTGTCGCCGCTTACGGCAAAATTATTCCGCAAGAACTACTGGATATTCCTGCCTTGGGAGCTTTAAACATCCATCCGTCTCTTTTACCCAAATACCGGGGACCATCTCCCGTCCAAAATGCCATTTTAAACGGCGATAACAAAACGGGTGTCACAATTATTAAAATGGATGCCCAAATGGACCACGGGCCAATAGTTTCAGCAAAAGAGTATAGGTTGTCTCAGAGTGATAATTATTTAACATTGGGTAATAAACTTTTTCAGACCGGAGCAAAGGACTTATTAGCCATCTTACCTGATTTTATCAACGGAAAAACTGCCCCCCAACCCCAAAATCATGCTGAGACCACTTACACAAAAATCATCACCAAAGAAAACGGCTTTTTCGACATTAATAATCCACCGTCGACGGAAAAACTGGACCGCATGGTCCGTGCTTTTTATCCCTGGCCCACCGCCTGGACACGCTGGAATAATAAAGTGGTAAAATTTCTCCCCGGCACTTTAGTGCAAATCGAGGGTAAAAAACCTGTTCCTTTAAAAGATTTTCTCAACGGCCACCCTGATTTTTCGCTGAAAAATTAGGCCGCTGCATGAATTTCCACCTTAGGTTGGGAAGGGTTTTTCTGCGCTGATTTAACCATCCGCAGGCATTTGGTGCAAAGTTTCATACATTTATAGGCATGCAGGTTCACTTTCTGGGTACGCATATGGATTGGGGCCTTCATTTTCCATTGTCCGCCCGCACCGGAGGAACCCTTTTTATGACGGGAATAAGCAATGGTTTGCTTGGTTTTTCCACAAATTTGACAGACTAACATAGCCTCGTAACTATATCATTTTACCCTGCAGAATGCAACGGGATGGAAACACTTGCCACCTTACCTCATCTGTGATATATTACCTGCAGCTACAAATATGTTATCAGAACAAGCTGAACTGGCAATAAATTGCATTGATAAGGATGTCCGGGGTATACAAACCAAAGAAGGCACCATTATCCGCTTCCGCAGTGCTCACGATTTTCTGGAAGCGTTAAGCGAAGAAGAAAACGTGCAGTTAGGCCACACTCACCGGAGGCATCCTGACTCTATGTTTTTCCTGCGTCCCAATCTGGTGAAGTTGGCAGAAGAGATTGCCTTGGAGCGCCAAAAAAGTTACAAGTAATTTCCATTTCGTCTCAGCCGTGATAAACTTATAAGGGTCAATGGGTACATCCACGCTTCTTGCAGCTAGCATTGTTATCCTGCTTTTTTCCGTCATTTTACATGAGGTAATGCACGGGCTGGCGGCCCTTTACTGGGGTGATACCACCGCCCAGCAGGCTGGCCGGCTGACTTTAAATCCTATTTCCCACATTGACCCTATCGGAACTATTTTAGTCCCTGCTCTGCTAGCCCTGACCCACTCCCCTTTTCTTTTCGGCTGGGCCAAACCGGTTCCTATTGATCCCTTCAATTTCCGGGACATCCGCAAGGGAGAACTGGCCACCTCCGCTGCCGGCATTGCCGCCAATTTAGCGTTGGCGCTTTTGGCTGCCTTACTTTTTCACCTGCTGGTATCTTTTGCCAACACGCTATGGCTTCAAATTCTTATCTTTACTTCTTACATTAATTTGCTACTAGCCGTTTTTAACATGATACCCATCCCGCCCCTGGACGGATCAAAAATACTTATCTCCCTACTGCCGCCAAAAGCGGCTGCCGGATTTGCTGCCCTGGAACAATACGGGATGTTTTTGCTGCTATTGCTCTTGGTCAGCGGTTTATTCGGGGCGGTCTTGGGCCCCGTTTTAATTTTACTCATGCATATTCTGGGGCTGCCGTTTTAAGTTTGTACGGCTAACTTTACGTTTTTCTTCCTCCGTTCTTACCGGGAATATTTTTTAAGAGCCTATTATTTGCTGGCAAATATTTACTGTGGAAAAATGCCATGAGATTTAAAAAACCGCTACTTTCTCCTAACAGTCTCTGCATTCACTCTCACACACAACTTGATAGACAAACCGAAACGAGGCAAGCACCTTTTTTTGTCTTGAAAAAAATCTTCAGTATTAACTCTTCCGACCTTATCATTGCGGGACTTTCTATTTTAGCCTTTTTAATATTTGTACCCGTTTTCACATATGCATATTTTGCCAATGATCTTGTCAGCACTGATGCAATTATGAATAAAAACGATACCGGGATTGTTCTTTATGACCGGTCTGGCCGACCCTTTTTTACCTTTTACCAGGGTCAGCCGAAAAATTATATCCCCTTTGCGTCTATCCCCAAATACACCCAGCAGGCAATCATTGCCATGGAGGATAAAGATTTTTATTCCCACCCCGGCTTTTCTGTCCCCGCCATTGTCCGGGCCATGTGGGAAGATATACTGAGCCGTAACCTCTCTTATGGAGGTTCAACCATTACCCAGCAGTTGGTAAAAAATTCCCTTCTTACATCACGCAAGGATTTCTTACGAAAATACCAGGAGGTGGTTTTGGCCAGTGAAATCGAACGCCGCTACAGTAAAAATCAAATTCTTGAGATGTACCTTAACTCTGTTTACTTTGGTGAAGGGTCATTCGGGGTGGAAGAAGCTGCACAAACATATTTTGGCACGGACGCAAAAAATCTGGACCTGGCCCAGTCTGCTTTCCTGGCAGCACTCCTCCCTGCTCCATCCGCCCTCTCTCCTTTTCATGGAGACTTAGCTGCTGCCCGTGACAGGCAAAAATATATTTTGGGGAAGATGGCAGAGCAAGGATATATCACCCAAAAGCAGGCAGATCAAGCTGTCGCAGAGCCGCTGATCTTCCATCCTCCGGCTGATCCAATTAACTCTCAGGCTATCCATTTTGCTTTAATGGTTCGGGATGAGCTGGTCCAAAAATACGGCGAGGAACAAGTTTCCCGAGCTGGTTTACATGTAAAAACCACCCTGGATTTAGGGCTCCAGGAATTTGCCCAGCAGGTAGTAGCCCAGCAGGTAGCCCGGCTTGCTCCCGACAACGTCAGCAACGGGGCAGCTGTGGTGATTGACCCCAAAACCGGAGAAATTCTGGCTATGGTTGGCAGCGCTGATTGGAATAACCCTAAATTTGGCAAAGTCAATGTTACACTGATGCCCCGCCAGCCGGGATCTTCTTTTAAACCGATTTATTATTCTGCAGCCCTTGATAAAGACATTATTACTCCAGCAACCATCTTAACGGACACTCCGACAACATTTCCCGGCGGATACAAACCGCATGATTATGACAATCAATTTTGGGGATCATTAACCGTGCGCCAGGCACTGGCAAACTCCCGCAATGTCCCCTCAGTGGAAGTGATGAATAAATTAGGCGTGTTGAATGCTGTGGACCAAGCCCACGCCCTAGGGATTACTACCCTGCAGGATCCTTCCCAATACGGTTTGGCTCTGGCCCTGGGGGCCGGGGATGTCCGGCTGCTGGATCTTACCGGCGCCTATGCGGCCTTTGCCGACCAAGGCATGTACAATATCCCGACCTCTGTACTGCAGATCAAAGACAAAAATAACAACATAATTTATTCCTACCAGCCCACTCCCAGTGAAGCTGTCTCACCACAGGCAGCATTTCTTATCTCCTCCATTTTATCTGATAACAATGCCCGGGCCCGGGAATTCGGCAACCTTTTGACAATTAGCCGCACTGCTGCCGTCAAGACAGGCACTACTGAGAATTACCGCGATTCACTAACTTTAGGCTACACCCCATCTGTTACCGTGGGAGTATGGGTGGGCAACAATGACGGGGCGCCGATGGACAATGTGGCCGGGTCGCTGGGTGCAGCCCCAATTTGGAAGGCAATTATGGAACATTACCTCGCCGGCACTCCCGTTGAGCAATTTATCCCTCCCCCCGGTATTATTTCTGCCACTACCTGTACAAGTATCTCCCAGCCAACTCCCACTCCGCCTCCCGGCAAGGAGCCTCCCGCAGCAAATAAACAAAGTTTGGTTTCCGGCGAAAATAAAACTACGGTTGTTCGCTTCAGTGAATATTTTATTCAGGGAACCCAGCTGCGCAACCTTTGTCCAGGCACAAATTCTACGCCAGAAGGCCACAGTCAAAACCTGCCTCCGGTATTAACACCACTGCCGCTCACGACTTTTTATCTGCCTTCCCCTGCCCCATCGCCAACTGCACCACCCACCCCGATGATCTCACTACCCGCTCCAACTCCAAATCCGTAAAATATTCTTACCTTACGCTTACTTGACTGCCCAAAAGTGTTTTGCTACTATATAAGTGCCTTAAAAAGGCAAGTAGATGGGTCAAAACCCAAGCCCTACTCGGTACGTTTACAATCTAAAGAGTATTTTTCCTCCATCGTTTACCTACTACGGGTTAACCTGGAAGTTGATCCTGATTAAATCGGGGTCGCAGGGTTCCCACCTGTTAGTTTTGGGGAAAAAGCTTTAGATTACGGCCAAGTGGGGTGAAATTATTCTGTCCAGTCCCGTTTCCGGGGCTGGATTTTTTGTAGCCACTTTGACAACAAACTTAAAATCTTCTAATATTCCAAGCTATGGTTGAGTCAATCAATTATCATACTATCTGGGGTCAACAAGCAGACCGCTTAGCTTATCTATTCGCCCCCGAGCTTGGTTTATCCAGAGACCAGTATATTGATCATCTGCCCCAATTTGCTCCTCAAGGTAAGGCCGATAAAGGCGTTTTTGATTTCCCACTCTTGGTACAAACTGCCACCCCAAATCTGACACTGGTGAGAATTTGTGAGGTTACCGGTATTAACGTAGGGTCACCAAACATCGACGAAATGGTAGATTGGCGAGACGATATGATTATAAAAATGTGGCGTGATAAAAGAAGCGATACAATAACTAGCGCCACTGTAGACTGGAGTAATGATCCAAAAAAGTTTCGGACTCCCTCTGCACCTTACTCAACCTGGATAAATACAAGGATTCAAAAAGACAACAGCGCTTATCAGACCAGAGCCGGCTTAACTTCTCAAGAACGTGGGGGAACAATTTATGACGGTTTATCACTCTTAATCCAAAAACCTGAGCTTTTAGACAGAGAGGGTCTTGCCCTGCCGGGATCTGAATACTTTTTTGACTTCTTCTTCTCAGATGAAGGTACCGTCATTATACTTACTCAAGAGAGTAATCATAAAATCCTAGGTTTTGGTTATGCTGGTCTTAACTATGCCGGGTTTCAGTCCAAATTCCATCCACCCACAGGCTGTCTGGTAGCCAGCAGAAAAATTGCTACTAAGCGGCGCCAACCTCCAAGTGGCCAAAAACCCTAATGCTTTAATCTATCTGGGTTGGCAACATGCCTTCAGAATAAAACCCCGGAGCCTTAGTTAGCCTTGCAAAACGTCCTCCTGTGTGCGCAAAGTTTCAGGTATGCCTGCGCGGGTAACATCAGTCCATTATATTCTTGACCAAGAATATAATGGACTGATTCCTAAAATAGACTGTATAAATACCTGACAGTTATTTCCCGGAGCGGTAGTCGGCAATAGCCTTTTTTAAAGCCTCAGCAGACAAAACCGAGCAGTGGAATTTAATTGGAGGAAGTCCCCCAAGAGCTTCGGCAATAGCTTTTTCCGTCACTTTTTCCGCCTCGTCCAACCTTTTGCCTTTAACCAAAGTGGTGATCATGCTGGATGTAGCAATAGCTGCCCCACAGCCCAAAGTCTGAAACTTAATATCCTTAATATACTCCTGCCCGCCATTTTTAATAATCTTCAAATACAGTTTCATCACATCCCCGCAATGCGGATTGCCCACCAAAGACTGCGCATTTGCATCAGCAATCTTCCCCATATTTTTTGGGTTTTTCATATGCTTTAAAACTTTCGGCGAATAAATCTTCTGAAAAATATCTTCCATAGGCTAAATTGTTGCAAAAGCTCCTCTTAGCTCGGAAAGGTCAGGTGCCATCTCCCGCAACTTCTCCGTTGCCTCACGCAAAACTTTCAGCGTATAGCCGATCTCTTCTTCCGTAGTATCCTTACCCAAAGATACGCGCAGAGAACCGTGCGCGAGCTCTGCCGGAATGCCCACGGCAGAGAGGACATGGGAGGGAGTAAGGCTCTGGCTGGTACAAGCAGATCCTGTGGAAACAATCACCTTTTTATCAGATAAAAGCAGCTGCAAAGCTTCCCCTTCCACTCCTTCCACTATAAATGAAGCCAGGTGCGGTGCCCTGATTTTGGGGTGTCCTGTTAAACTGACCCCAGGAATTTCCAGCACTCCCTTGATCAGCTTATCTCTGAGCCTTTCCATCTCCTTTTGCCTTTTGATTTTTGATTTTTGACTTAACTCCACCGCTTTCCCCAACGCCACAATATACGGCACATTTTCCGTGCCAGAGCGCAATTTCCTCTCCTGGTCCCCTCCATCCAGTTGCCGAATCAGTGGAGTTCCCGTCTTGACAAAAAGTGCTCCCACCCCTTTTGGCGCATAAATTTTGTGCCCTGTAAACGAAAGCAGATCCACACCCAGCTTATCTGCACCACAGTCCAGATATTGGACAGCCTGCGTCGCGTCGGTATGAAAATAAATGTGTGGTTTGTTATGAGTTCGCTCGTGGTTGATAGCTTTCAACAACCGGCCGATCTGTGAAACCGGCTGAATTGTCCCCACCTCATTGTTTACATACATCACCGACACCAGCACCGTTTCCGGGCGTACTTCCTTTCGGACATCATATATGGAAACCATACCGTATTTATCTACCTGCAGGTAAGTAACCTTCGCCCGGCCCAAAGTTTCCAGGTGAGCACAAGTCTCGAGAACAGCCTTATGCTCCACAGTACTCGTAATAATATGCGGCCGCCTGCCGTTTTGAAACTGCGGCAGTAAAGCCTCAATCAGGCCTTTATGGGATAAATTTATTGATTCTGTTGCCGAACCGGTGAAAATTACCTCGGCATTTTTGCAACCCAACATCCCAGCCACTTGTTCCCGGGATTTTTCCACAGCTTCTTTCGCCTGCCGGCCTAACGAGTGTACTTCGGAAGGATTGCCGTATTTTTGAGTAAAATAAGGCCGCATCGTCCGGAAAACCTGGGGATCAACCCTGGTGGTAGCAGCATTATCAAGATAAACCAGCTTCATAATAAAGTTAAATCTATGAAAACAGCTTACAAATATTTTCATCACATTTCGGGTGTAATTTATAAAAAACTTTCCGTCCTTCTTTGCGGGAAGTGACTATCCCCGAATCTTCCAGGTATTTTAAGTGGTGGGTGATGGTTGGTTGGGCGATCTGGAAATGTTTGGCAATTTCCATCACCGACATCTCGGGCTTTTCCTGGAGCAAACCGATAATTTCAATCCGGGAACTGCAGGACAGCCCTGCAAAACATCCCGCACAACCAGAGTCCATTTTCATAATTTGCAATGTATTGACAATAATCTATATTTCAGTTATTGTCAAGCTGTTCAGTTTTCGGTTTTCGGATAATAGTCAGCTGAAAACCGGCAGACTAAATTCCGACAGCTGAGAATTGATAGCCCTAAGGTATGCCCACTTTTTTTTCATCAATTGTGCTTGAAAATAAGAAACTCAACGATAAGTTCCACCATCTTCGCCTCCGTGCAGAAAACCCGGACTTTCAGTTTAAGACCGGCCAATTTACTGTTCTCAAGATTGACAGTCTCACGTACCGCAGTTATTCCATTTCTTCAACTCCGCAAAAACTCCCTCTTTGGGAGATGTTTGTGGATGTCACACCGCAGGGCCCCGGCACACGTTACCTGGAAAGCCTAAAACCCGGCCAGGCTATTGAAACCAGCAGACCTGCCGGCAATTTCATCATCACCCAAAAGGCTCCCAGGAATATTATTTTTGGTGCCACTGGATGTGGGATTGCCTCAATTAAACCCCTTATTGAACAACTCCTTACTCAACCCGCTTCGCCAGCCAAGCAGAACGAGCAGCCGGCAATCCACATCCAACTCTTCTGGGGCCTGCGGCATATCAAAGACATTGTCTGGCAGGAAAATTTCAAGCAGTGGGCTAAAGACCATCCTAGTTTTCATTATCAGATATATCTTTCCCGCCCTGAGGGGCCGTGGGACGGTAAGACAGGCCATATAAATACCGGTCTGCTGACACTCACCAAAACGCTGCTTCCACTTCAAACCGCAGTTTATCTTTGCGGCAGCCTGGAAATGATCACGGATATCACTGAGCAATTGTCGGTTGCGGGTTTCCCGGATAAGCAAATCTTTTTTGAGCATTACTTTGCTGGGAATAAAAACCGGACATAGGCCAGTTTTCCCCAAAACCTTTAACCAGTGTTATCTTAATATTATTCGCCAACCTGCCCGATCTTCTCTTAGCTAAGCTGGTAGAGGTCCCCCTGACCAAACCTAAAGCATAGGACAAATGAGCAACTAAAAATAACAGCGGCAGGAAAAGCGCCAGGTAAAGCTTTCTCCTCCTTTTGGAAAAACCCGCAGCAGAAGCAAATGCGGCAGCAAAATAGACAAATATCGGCATTAAAACCAAGGCTGCATGGTAAAAAAACAGTAAAACAAAATACAAAAGCAAGCCCAGTGGTAACAGAAATAGTTTGCCTGTTCTAAACCCAGTTACCCGCAGGTTTTCCATCCGCCCCCGGCCGTAGTTGAAAAACATCTCCATGATTGTACTTAAAGATTCACGCCTTGGCCGGTTAACATAGATCCCCGGGTGATAAATCAAGCCATAGCCCTTTCTGCTCAGCCGGCTTAAAAACTCGTTTTCTTCATTCGGATAAAGTTCTTCACGAAACCCTCCCGACTCACTAAAGACTTTCCTTCGGACAGCCAGATTACATAAGATCAGCTCCCTCTCGTCGGTAAAACGAAAACGGCCGGTGGGCCGAAACCTGCTGCTCATAACATAGTATGCAAAAAAAGATTCAAGGATAATCCCGCCTATCGATGCCCAGAATGATTCCCGGCGGTTCCAGATACTCGGGCCTCCGACTACGGCAATCTTTTCTCGGGGCCGGCGGCTGGAAAAAAACACTTTCTCCACCTGCTCACAAATCAAAGGAGGAAGTACGGAGAAAGTCCTCATCGGAGCCGGCCCACCCAAATCTTGACCCCCAAAGGCTGCTACAACACGGGTCAAAGATTCCCGGGAAAGTTCAGAATCGTTATCCAAAAAATACAGAATCTGCCCGCGGGCAGATTTTGCCGCCTCGTTCCTTTGCCGAGAAGGGGATGAACCCTGACAAATGATCACTTCTAAAAGCCGGGGGTCAAAATCCAGTCTGGTCAGAGATTTTAAAGAAGCTCCGGGAAACTCGGTAGGCCGGGCTGCAATAATAATACTGAATTTAGGCTGCTTGCTTTCCATATTCGCCATGGTGCTTTCCCCAACCTGATCGGTATTTTTCTGCTTCAAAGTAGCATGAAACTCCATTCCTTCCAACCCTTGAATCCACTTTCAGGACAAGTAAATCGGCCAGCCAGGCGTTAACCCACTCCGGTCTAAGGATTACCCATCTTTTAAATAACTTTTTTAAGAAATATTGTAAGGCCGATACCGGCATCAGCAAATCCATCGTCACTACTACTTTTGGGTCAACGAACTCCGAAGCCTCTCTGACCCGGAAGTTGTTCTGCTCCAGAAGTTTTATCCAATACTTCTTAGGATAAAGCTCCTGCTGCCAAAGGCGGTTTTTCCAGTTAATATAGGCACTGCCCGCTTTGGAAAATCCCATCGCACGCAGGCTGTTTCCCAAAACATAGTGCTGTTTGGTCCGTTCGTTAGGTACGGTAAACATTAACTTGCCGCCCCTTTTTAATACCCTGTTGATCTCAGAAAAAACCCGGTCATGGTCCGGGAGATGCTCAAAGACGCTATTGGAAATCACGGTAGAAAAACTGTCTCCGGCGAAAGGCATCCGACCGGCTTCGCCTACAACAACTTTTTTATAAGCACCTCGCCGGCGGGCCAACTTTATTTCGGCGCTGTTGAAGTCTAAACCGGTATCAATTCCCTTCTTTCCAAAGCACGCGGCAGCAAAAACACCGTCACCACAACCGATGTCCAGTATTGGTGGTTCCAATTTTTTACCGGCAAAGGCTATTGCTTCACAACTCCTGGCCAGGGCGTGAGCTACCGGTAAATCTTTCAGAAAAACTTTCAGAATTTCTTTTTCGTCCGCTGTCTTACGTGCCATAATCAAAAAAATTTTTTAGCAAGAGCTTTAAGATGATAAAGTTGCTACAACCTTCGGTTATAAATTGTTATAATTCCAACAGCCAATAAATACAAGGTGGCAAATATGTCCCACAAGCTCACTTATCTGGTTATATCTTTGACACACCGGTGCAATTCCCGCTGTCAGGCTTGTCTTGAGTGGCAAATGCCGGCCCCCGATAAAAACAGAGAACTTTCGGCCGGACAATACCGGCAAGTATTTCAAAGCTGGAAAGACACTATTCCCTACTTATCATTTGTCGGCGGGGAGGCTTTCCTGCGGGAAGACCTGGCAGAAATTGTGATTACCGCTGCAAAAAATTTACACCCGAAGAATATCAACCTGGCCACAAACGGGCTTCTGCCTGAAAAAATTGTGAGCGACACTAAAACTATCTTGTCAAAGATCCCTTTCTCCACCATCCTCACAATTAATTTATCTATTGACGGAGTTCGGCATGTCCACGATTTCAGCCGGGGAGAAAAGGGGTTTTTTGCTAAACTATTTTCGACTTATCATGGTCTGAAGCCGCTCCAAAAAGATTTCCCAAATTTACGCATCGCCTTCCACAGTGGTTTATCTGTTTATAATAACACCCGCCTTCCGGCACTATTTCGCCTCCTGGAAAGCCTTAAACCGGATAGCTATATACTGGAACCTGCTGCCGACAGAGATGAACTGCTGGAAAAGATGCGCAAGGTGCAAATAGATGCAACCAGCTGGCAAAATATAATACAAAAACACAAAAAAGCCCTTTGGGACTTAAACGGCAAGGTAAGCCTGCCTTATCATTTGGCTCGTTTCGGCTATTATCCCTTTTCCGCGGAAGTTTTAAAAAAGTTCGACCAGGTTATCCCCTGTCAGGCCGGCAGGAAAGCTCTTTTTATTGACCAGGCAGGAAATGTCAAAGCCTGCGAAAACCGTCCTACAATTGCAGGTCTCCCTCAGTTTAAATACAACCTAAAGAAAATTTTCCACTCCAATACCACTAAGGCTGAGCAGCAAAAGATTGCCGTCCGAGAGTGTTTTTGCCACAGCAGTTACCACTATTATATCAGTATCGAAAGCAGGCCCTGGTATTTGGTAAAATTACTGCTGAAAATGCTCATGGACAGATGACTGATGTTTTGCTAATCAACCCTTACGCCAAATCCACTACCTGGGCCTCCGGTTACCGGGTTATGCCCTTGGGGCTTTCCTATATAGCCTCTTTTTTGGAGCAATCAGGTGTTATTGTTAAAGCGCTTGATTTAAACATTAACCATCTCTCCTCCCAGGAGCTGAAAAAAATCATCTTGCGGGATAAGCCACGCCTGGTCGGGATAACTGCGACCACCCCTATGGTTAAAAGCAGCTGGCAGCTTGCCGAACTGATCAAGGAAACAATTGACACAAAAATTGTTCTGGGGGGGCCGCATCCCTCTGCCTTACCGGAAGAGTCGGCTTCGTTGCCCCAAATTGACTTTGTTGTCAACCACGAAGGTGAAGAAACTATGGCAGAGCTTACAAAAGCAATTTTTAACCACCAGCCAACCACACAAATCCCAGGGATAAGCTACAAAAAAGGGCAGCAAGTGATAAACAACCTGCCCCGCCCTTATATTAAAAACCTGGACAGCCTGCCTTTTCCGGCCCGCCACCTTTTCCCTGTCAAAAAATACCGTCCCTCCCAACCACTTTTATCGATGCGCTACCCCGCTGCGCACATTTTGACCTCCCGTGGATGTCCATATGGCTGCAACTTTTGTTATAAGGGTGTTTTCGGCAGAACTTACCGGACCCGTTCCGTAGAAAGTGTGTTAAATGAGTGGGAAATATTGGTTAAAAAATATAAGGTCAAAGAGATTGAGATTGTTGACGATAATTTTGCCCTTGATGTCTCGCGGGCAATTAAGATCTGCGAGGGAATTATCCGCCGGAAGTTGGTCGTTCCCTGGGCAACCTACTCCGGAATCAGGGTTGATCATCCTCATTCCGGGGAACTAATTAAGCTGATGAAAAAAGCCGGCTGCTACCGGATCGCTTTTGGGGTAGAATCCGGGTCGGACAAAGTTTTATCCCGCATTGAGAAAAAAATCAGCACCCGCCAAGTGCAAAAAGCTGTTGCTACTGCGAAAGAGGCAGGATTTTTAACTATGGCATATTGTATGGTCGGCAATATTGGCGAAGACAGACAAACCATGCAGCAGACAGTTGATTTTGCCAAAAACTTAGGCTGCGACTTTGCCCAGTTTACCGTCAGTACCCCCTTCCCCGGTACCGCACTTTATAGGCAAGTGCTCGAAGAAGGCAGGCTTCTGATAACCGATTGGGACCGGTTTGATAACATGGGCGGCAAAGCTTTTTTTGAAATCGGCAGTGTCAGGAAAGATGATGTAGAACAGATGCGGAGCAAGGCTTATTGGCAGTTTTACACTCAGCCGCGGGTTTTGTTAACTCTGGGGCGAAAAATGGTTGAAAATCCCAGGATGATACAATTTTTCCTGCCAAAACTGCTGTCTGCTATCAAAAGGTCATGAAAATTTTTTTAACCGGCGCTACCGGTTTTATCGGTACTCACCTGGCAGATGCCCTCATTGGCAAGGGCTATGAAGTCTGCTGTCTGGTCAAAAGTCCGGGTCAGGCAAAGAATCTAAAGCAAAAAGGGTGTCACACCATAACAGGGGACCTTACCGATATTCACCTGGGCAGGAAAATTTCTCCCGAACTAACAAATACCGACCTGGTCATTCACCTGGCAGCACTTTTTGCCGAATGGGGGCCTTCAAAAGGGGACTACCAGGAAGTGAACGTCGAAGGTACAACCAGGCTGCTGCAAGCCAGCTGGGAAAACCGGGTAGAGCATTTTATTTTAATCAGTACGGCTCATGTTTTAGGCAACCCTCCAAACCATACACCCGCTGCGGAAACAGACACACCTCATCCGGATTCAGGCTATGCCCATTCCAAACTAGCTGCAGAAAAAAAGGCAGTGGCTTATTTTAATAAAGGGCTGCCGGTCACAATCCTTCGGCCGACGTTCGTTTACGGCCCCGGGGACAGCCGCGGAGCGTTCTTCCGTTTTTTTCAAAGGATTAAAAACGGCCGGGTAATCATTGTCGGATCCGGCCGAAATTTTTTCCAGCCGCTTTTTGTCGAAGACCTGGTTGCTGCCATCCTTGCTGCTGCCAAAAAGCCCGGCCGCGGTGAAATTTATCTTATTGCCGGCAGGCAGCAGATCAGGCTGCAACAACTGCTGAAGCTTCTGGCAAAGTCCCTGAAAGTCCGCAATCCCAAAATTATCAGGCTTCCGTATTTACTCAGTTTAGCTGTCAGTTATCCTGCAAGCACACTGTTTACCTTGGGCAGAATGCTTCATCTGCCGATTCTAAGAGATGAACCATTTCTGGAGCCGCGTAAAGTGAAATTCAGTACCGGTAGCTTCACTTATAAAATAACCAGGGCGGAAACAGATTTGGGATATCGTCCTCGCCACAACCTCAAGATTGGACTCAGGGAAACTGCTGAAAGTTTAGAAAAATCATTTCCTCTTCTCTAACCTCAACAGCAAATCTGCAGGGAAGATTGCGGAAAGAAGACAATTTAAATTTTTCCCAAGCCGCCCGATAGAGTTTGTAAAAACCATCTCCTCGATAGTAAAATCCCGGCTCACCAGGCTAATGAGTTGTCCCCGGCTCAGTTCCGCCAGATGAGAAGGATCATGAATCATGATTTTTTTGTACAAACTGTGTTTATCAGGAGTAGAGATAATCAGGATCCCTTTATCTTTTAACACCCGGCCTGCTTCCCGCAAAAGTTTGGGCTGCTCACCGGAGCTGACATGTTCAATGAGATTGATCATAAAAATAGTATCAAATGATTTATCCCTAAAAGGCAGACGGTTATTTTTAAGTAGGATAAATTTAAGATTAGGATAAAGAGCGTGGGCACCTTTAACGGCTACTTCTGAGGTATCCACCCCGAAGCCTTTTGCTCCCGTGCAAAAACAACTCCAATGCAGCAGATAGCCTAAACCACAACCGATATCTAAGATCTTTGCCGGGCGCTTAAGGTCTAACCACTGCCCGATTTTGGCAAAAAGCGGCACATCGCCCAGGTTAATCTTTAAATAATGGTCATAGCGGCGAAAATAGATTTCATTGTAATGATCATTCATAGTCCGTCACATGACCAAAGTGGGAAAAAGCCCCCCGCATTAAAAATTTAATATCATTGAAACTTCGCACAGAAAGAGTGGTTTTGAGCAAAAATACTGGATGCAGGTGTATATTCCAGATTTTTTTGCACCAGTAGGCATTATCAATATTGCTTTTTAAAACCGGCTGGCTCATATCGTATTTTTCAAATTTATGGGAGTCAATAATAAACCAGCTGTGTCTTTCAGCCTGATTCCACAACGGCGTACCGGGATAAGGCACAATAACTGAAGCCTGCAGGCTGTCCCCAACCCGTGTTTTATAAAACAGCAGCTCTTTCATAAAACTGAGGGTTGCTGCCGCATCCTCTTCTTTTTCCCAAGGATATCCCACCATTGCTGAAAGATGAACGATCAACCCGGCATCTTTGGCGTTTTTAACCCCCCATCGGATTATTTCTGTTGTCTCACCTTTGCCGATCATCTTAAGGGTACGGTCAGTACCCGCCTCCACACCAACTTTAAGCATCCTGAAACCACATTTTTTTAAAAGTCGACATGTTTTTTTATCCAAAACATCCGCCCGGGAATTGGCAGAGAACTTAATTTTGCCAAGCAATTTTTCTTTTTTTAAAAGCTCATAAAATTGCGAGAGCCAGGCAAAGTCATAGTGAGCGCCCCCGTCGGTATCGTCAAAAATTTCCCTGATTTTATACTTGCCTACCAAAAACCGGATTTCTGAAACTACATGCTCGGGGGAACGAAGCCTGGGTTTTAAAGCCCAAAGACAGTGCTGCCAAATGCAAAAAGTGCAGGCGCCGGGCCTTCCGTCTACACCACCGCATCCCCGCCCAAACATCATGTAGGCGCAGGGGCTTAAAACGTCAGCCTCTTTGTATTTCCAAAAACGAGTCAGATCCCGGTCAATTAGCGGTGATTGGTCCAGATTGTGATTTGGTATAAACTCTCCGGTGCTTCTGATCATCTTACCGGCCCTAAAATAGACCCCGTTCTCCAATTTTTCATCTTTTTCTAGATGCTCTGCCAAATTTACAGCCAGAAAATCCCAGTCTCCCCCTGTCAAAACATAATCCGCCCTGCTTTCTTTAAGGCATTCCTTTGGAAAATATGTGACGTGGTCACCCACCAGCGCCACCTTCACATCCTTCCAGCGTTTTTTCAGCGAATCCACAAACCCCCATGTTTTTCCAGCCACCGGAGCTTTTGTTTCCGTGATCACCAAATCCGGTTCGAATGCTTTCAGCCGGCGGAGGGTTTCTGCCATGCTCAGGTTCTCGGTAATTCCGTCCAGCCAGAAAACGGTATGGCCTGCCTGCCGCAACATAGTTGCCGCCGTGGCAGCTAGAACAGGATAAAGCCGGACCTCTTTGGAGGAAGAATAAACAAACTGGCGGTTTTGAGGCAGGAAAGCAACTTTTTGGCCCTTTTTAAAAGGAGGATAAACAAAGGCAACTCTCATCTTTACACTTCATCTTGCTCATCCCAGAAAGACTTGATCTTTTGGACAATTTTTGGTGAAGGTAAAGCAATTTTAGCAGATGGAGTGGCTAATTTTCTACCACCAAGTGCCAGCAGCCAGGCAATAATTAGCCCGATCATAGTAAGAGCCGAGATCAGGAAAGCGATTTTTACTGTCAAAGACCGGTCATAATTTAAGACCAGCTTATCTCCTGCATGCACCTGCGGCAAAATATACCCCTGCAACCCCGGCCCCATCCTTGCCTGGGTGACAGAAGTATCACCACCACCCGCGCTGGTATATTGATAATGCCAGTCAGGCGAGAAACCTTCTTTCCAGACAAGGGTTGTTCCAGCAGGCAAATCTTTTGTAAAATCGAATTCCACACGGTCCGGATAATTTCTTATTAAGGTTAGTCCATCCAGCTCTTCCCCACCTTGGGGCAACAGCCATGCCATTATGTCCCGGAAAAAACGCGATTCTTCTTTATTGTTATTACGGCGGGCGTGGTTTATTAAGTTAAAACCGCTCCAGACAATCCGTCCCTGCCCCAAATTTCCGGCTGCCACCAAAATATGCTGTCCGTCAGTTAGAACTGGTTTCGCCCAGGACCTCAGGCTATCAGACGAGACCACATCCAACCCCCAATCTTTGCCCTCCCAATCAAGATTATCAAAAGCCGTGGCGCTGGCGGTTGAAATATTTTCTACCTGCCAGTTTGCCAAAGATTTACCGACACTGCCCCATTTAACTCCGGTGACGGGAAAAACATCGCCCAGCTTGGGGTTATCCCAGTCAGCGGCTGTATATTGCCATCCCGTATCCACAAATACCCGGCCGCCGGAATTTACATAATCCAAAAGCAGTTGCTGGGCTCTTTGGGCATTATGGTACTCATAGGCGTTCAGAATCAATACCGGATATTTTTGTAACTCTGCCAGGGTATAGTCATCAACCGCTGACTTACCCTCCACCGGTATCAGCTGGTCATAGGTAAAGCCTCCCAAAAGCCCCATTCGGAAAAATCCTTCATAAGCGTGAATTTTGGAGTAATCACCGATCACCAGCACCCGGGGTTTGGTAGTCAGCCTCCAAAGCCGGGTTGGCTGTTTTAAGGCAAAAACTTTTCCCATAAGCATCTGTGTTCCCAGCTTGTTAATATAAAAATCCGGTGCCGGATGCCAATACAGGCTACCAAACTTCTCGAGTGGATCCTGGGCACCGGCTACAGCAATGTTTACTCCAAACCATTTCGCAAGCTCAGCTACCATGAAAGGGTCTCCAAACTCCCGGTTATAAAACGCCCCCTGCTGAATCCCGGCGTATTCGCGGAAAAATGACTCGCCGGCACTATAGATGGACAGTTGCGGAACATCACTAAAGGCATTCAGGAGCTCCACAATCCCCCCCAATCTCGGTGAAAGATCCACTCTCCCACCCTTCAAATCCAGGTTATCAAAATAAGATTTTATTGAATCCCGCTCCTCATGATCAATATCTTCCGGAGAAACCTGCCAAGTGGGCTGGTGATAAGTACATTTATCCGGCCCATTACTACAATCCACTACCCAAGGCGGAAGCATGGCACCGGGGCCATAGGGACCATAACCTAAATAATAAACGCCAGTGGTGGATTTGTGCTGGAAAGGAATCATTGCCTGCCACAAAAAAAACATGGCTGCAAAAGATGCTAGCGTCACAACCCAAAAACGCGCTGCCCGCCAGATAATATTGCGCCAGCCGGAAACTTTTTGCCAAAGAGCGAAAATGGTGTCAAAAAGCCCCACCAGTGCCCAGCCGGCCATCAGCGGAATTAAGAAGAGCAAGGCTACTATAAAACGGACAGCAAAGGCGACGGCAACCGGCATGATATTATACAGCCAGCCAAAAGTGCGGGGAGAACCAACATATAAAATCAACACGCCGATAGTAGCCATCAAAGCCAGCGCCTGCCCGTTTCTTCTGATCAGAGCTGCCAGCAGCGCCACTCCCAGCAGCAGACTGTAAATATATGGGAAAAAGCCTATTTCAAAGAGGGCATTGGGATCATTCGGGTCAGAGCTGAAAACAAATAAATATTTTGCCCGCACCGCTCCTACATCCTGCAGAGACGGATAAACACTTGCCCCACGGCTAACCGCATGCAGCGGAACTGAATAGAGCTCATAAAATCCTAAGGTGACCGCTCCAAGCAGGCAGGTCAGCAGTCCCAACATAATCAGACCCCTCTTCTTTTGATGACGAAAATCCGGGCGCAGCACCAACTGAAAGCCCTCAAACAGCACAAAGGTCAGCCCTAGTGAAGCAGCTACAGCTTGGTGAAAAGCAAAACTTAAAGAAAAAAGCGCCGCTGCTAAAATAAATGGGGCAAGCCACTTTTTAGCTGGCTTCCCCGACATAAGATAGTCAAAAGCTATAATCAAAAGAAGCAGGGTGATGGGGAAAAAAGGCAAAGCGATCGCCTGGGAAGCTAAACCTCCAAAGGTCGTATATGTCCAGGAGGCCGGAGCCAAAATATACATGACAGCCGCAAGGATAGCCGCCGGCACCCCCCACAACCTTAAAGCCAGAAGATACAAAAAAATTGCTGAGAGAGGGACTGAGGCGAACAACCCTAGCTTTAGAGTCTGAACCGTATTGAGGTTAAAGTAGGAGGCAAAATCATGCTGGAAAAAAGCCAGCAGTAACCGGTCACCAAAGGGGTGCAGTTCAATCGGGGCTGAGCCTGCACCCTGCAGGGGAAACCAAAAGGGAATTTGTGGCCACCACTTGGTAAACCAGAGCAGATAGGTATAGGCCAGAGGGGTGTCGTTGCCGGATAGCCCATTCTGAAGGTACATAAAACCAAGAATATATGCAAAATAGAAAATGCCTGCAGCCACCACCACAAATAAACCAAAATGCACAAAAACCTTAACTACCCTAAGCAGCAGCCTCATGCTATTGTAATTGTAACATGGGTAGCTACAATACAGACATGACAAAAAGGGTCATTCTTGTCCATCCGCCGATGTATTTGAGCGTCCTTTATGGTGACCTGGCAGCTGCCGGATCGGAACTTCCGCCGCAGGGGTTGTGCATCATCGCGGCAGTGCTTCGGCAAAAAGGTTTCGAACCGGTCATTATCGATGCTACTGCTGAAAAGTTGGGCTACAAAGAAACTCTCACCCGCATTAAAAGCTTTCTTCCGGCACTTTTTGTCGGTATGGGGGTTTATTATGTTGCGGAAGGAACTGTCGGTAGGCTGGCCAAGGCGCTGAAAAAAATAAACCCGGATTTGCCGATTGTTGTGGGCGGAGGACACATCTCTATCCTTGGTGAGAAAGTGATGGAAAGGCACCCGCAGTTTGACATTGCCGTTTTTGGTGAGGGCGAAGAAACCATAGTTGATGTTGCCAAAGCTCTTAGCCAAAGCCGTCCCCTGGGCAATCTGAAGGGAGTTGTTTGCCGTCAAGGCGGTAAAATTATTAAAAACTCTCCTCGGCCTTTTTTAAAAAACCTTGACAAAATCCCCTTTCCGGCGTGGGATCTGCTTCCCGATATCACCAGATACTACACCCCTGCAGGTGACAGTTTAAAAAGGTGGCCTTCTACCGGATTGGTTACTTCCAGAGGCTGCCCCGGCACCTGCTTTTTCTGCAACCGAAACTCTTTCGGCACCCATGTCCGCCAAAACAGCCCGGATTATGTCATCGCCGAAATTAAAGATCTCCAGAAAAAATATAACATTAAAGACATCTACTTTCAGGATGACACTTTTGTTGCAAACCGCAAGTGGGTTGTAAAGTTTTGCCGCCTGCTTATCAGGGAAAAGCTGGACTTAACCTGGGCCTGCCATGGCCGGGTAGACTTTGTTGATCTGCCTCTTTTAAAATTGATGAAAAAAGCCGGATGCTGGCAGATGGCCTTCGGTCTGGAGTCAGGCAGCCAGCAGGTTCTTGATGCCATTAATAAGCGCACTACCGTCAAGCAAAATTATCAGGCTCTGCAGTATTGCCGGAGGGCAGGTTTGTCTACCAAGGGACTGTTTATGATCGGAGCATTTGGCGAAAACCTTGAAACGATAAATGTAACGAAACAGTTCCTGAAAAAAGCTTACCTTACCGATATTCACATCACCTTCTTCACGGTCATTCCCGGCACTGTCGCGTCAATAGTCTGGCCCCGCTTCGGCAAAAACCCTGCCGGCCGGGTTCCGGCGGTTACGGCCAAACCATCCTTTATCGCCAACGGCCTTTCTACCCGGCTGCTTATAAAAAAGCACCGTGAGCTTTATAGAACATTTTACTTTCAGCCGAAGATCATCTGGTATTTTCTCACTAAATTACGTTACCCGCATCAGGCCAAAAAAATTATCACCAGCGCTATGGCCCTGGCCAGATATACTCTTAAACCCAAACCTGCCACCTAGATCCTGGGGGAGTTGTAACTGCTCATATTAACTGCATAAACATCCAAAATCTCTCCATTCTCTTTCAGGGTAAAATACTGCGGCTCTTTTGCCACCAGTTTACGGTAGCGATCCGATTGTGCGGGGAAAGCCATCAGCCGGATATCTTCATTTTTTAACCAACTCAAAACTTTGACCCGGTTAAGGTTCCAGTGGACATACGGGTCACCTTCCATATAAAAATACGGGTCAAACATTTCCCCGACAATATTTTCCCCATTGATCCCGTTAAAACGAACCAGGGCGTAGGTAAACGGCGCTCGGTCCTCAGGAATCAGGATCCTGCCCCCATCATAGAACTTAGCTACGTCCGCCGCTAGGGCCTGCTGCGGCGGCCAGCCCTGCTGGGCGGCAGTGAAGTAGCCCATTATCACAGGCCAAAATATTACCTGAGCAAACGCCAGTAGTATCAAGACCATGAGAGCACCCAGCTTCAGCTTGCCCCACAATCTTACCTTTTGACCGAGGTAGTAGACAAAAAAGACCGAAAGCAAAAAACCCAGGTAGATATAAGACAGGTCAAGCAGGCGGTCAACGTAGTAGCGGTTCAGCCAGCCATAGATATATGCGGAAAAGCCGAAGAAAATGCCGTTGAAGATAAGCACCCCACTGCCCAGCAAATACAAAAGGTAGCCCCTGGGCTTTTTGAAAAAAGTCAGAAGTGCTCCCACCACTCCCATTAAAAACAGTCCCCGGAAAACCCATTGGGCCAAAATTGCATCAGCAGTAAGTGGTTTTTCCACCTCCCATCTCCCGGCAGCATTACCCAAATAATTCCACCAGACCGGGTAAATCGGATTCCCGGTCTTATCCAGCAGATATTTCATATAAAGAAGGCTGATAAAACCCCAGGTAACCAGCGCTAGGATTATCCTCTCGCCTTTCCTGTCTATCAGGCCCGCGGCAATCAGCAAACCCAAGCCATAGATCCAAAATTCCGACCGCCCCATTCCCGCAACGCCCCAAAGAAGTCCTGAAAGCGCCGGTTTTGCAGGCCAGAAGTAGATACCTCCCAAAAGTATAAACAAGGCCAGCTGGTCCTGCATCCCCAATCCGTCTGAATAAACCATTACCGGGAAAAAGGCTGCCCAGGCTGCTGCCAAAATAGCCGTACCCGTGCCGAAATAGCGGCGGATAATTAAAAACAGCAGCCACACGATTCCGGCACCGCTTGCTGCTGAGAGCAAACGCGGCACCAACAAATCAATAGAACCGGTGATGGTAAACAGGGCGCTTAAAATCAGCGGGTGCAGCAGTCCCCAAAAATACTCCATCCCCTTAAGGTCCCACAGCCGCAGGAAGCCGTTATGAAAGCCGACAGTCCAGGAAAGATAAGCAATCTGCCAGTGGTGGTAAACATCACCATACCAGTCAGGACCTGCATTCTCTACGCCGGAGACAAAAAATAAAAAATACAGGCGGGGCAAAAGCGCCGCGATAAAAACCAAAGAAGGCAATACAGCCTGCTGCCAGACACCAGATACCTTACCCTCAACATCAGTATCGTCTTGTTTAGTCAGTTCAGCAGCCTTTTCCCGGGTGGCGTTGCGCAGGTTTTGCAGCCACTGCTCATGAGCGCTGGTTTCGTTTTTTGGATCAGGTTGCTCTTTTACCATAGGTTACTTTTCTACCATTAAAAATGCTCCCATGGATAAAACAATTATTGCCACAGTTTCTACGGCGCTTGCTGTAAACAGGCCGCCTGAGAAATTTAGGAAGATCCGCTTGAGAGCATATTCACCAAGGTAAACCACAGCCAGTATCAGCAAGTAAAATATTGCCGCTCCCCATACTTTTCCCTGCACAGCCGTCCGGCTTTCATCTGTTGAGATATAGTTTAAAACACCTTCCCGGGCCAAATACTGCTCAGCCTCCTCACGGGTCTGCTCATTGTGAGCCTTTAATATGTAGGCACAGGCCACACATTGCTCGGATGGGGTGAGTGTGTGTTCAAACCGACGGACATTTTCCAGGTTGCCCTCCTTTAAGGCCTCATAAAAGTCCGGCAGATGGTTGGAGCAAACTTTTACCGGGATACTCTCTCGCTGCGGCAGACTGATCATATTCTTATGCTTTTTAACATACCACGATTGCCGCACAAAGAAAATACCGGCCGGTATATATATAGGATAAACCACGGAGCCCTGACGCAAACTACGCGATTTGGTGTCCAGCGAAAGCGGGCTATTCGACAATGTCATTGCAGGGATGATCCGGCTACACTGGAGATAACTCTAAATCTGGCCAGAAGACGAGATGGCAGGCGGCTTACCGTCATAAATATTACCACAATCAAAGTTTACCCGGGTATTCCGACCTGCTGGCAGTCTTTCACTCCTGTTTCCACCTGGTCCCCACGCGAACTTGTGCGCAGTCTGACAAAATCTCACCTAGCCATGCCCGGCCACGCTACGCTTTGCATACGCCAAGCCTTCAGGTATACTCACGGATATATTTTTCCAAAATATCGGCGTGCCGTTCCCAGGAAAAACTCCTTTTTACTCTTCTCCAAGCTGATAACCCCATTTGGCTTCGCTGGGTTTGGCTTTGCAATGCTTCCACAATCTTATCAGCAAAATCTTCCACCACATACGGTTTGGCCAAAAACCCGGTCACTCCGTTTTTGACCGTTACTGTCGGCCCGGCAAAATTCCAGGCTACAACAGGCACTCCCCACCCCATTGCCTCAATCACCCCCATCCCAAAATCCTCCTCCGGCGCAGTATAAATATAAACCGCAGCGTTGCGGTATAACTTCTGCAGAGTTTCCTCATCTACCTGTCCGGTAAAGATCACTCTTTTATCTACTCCCAGCTTCCTGGCCAGGCTGATCAGGTTCAGGGTATAAACAGTATGCGGACCCGGAATAACCAGGCGCAAATTGGGGTGCTTTTTTAATACCAGCTTCAGGGATGCAATACCGTATTCAAATTTTTTCTGCGGAACATGGCGGTTAGTAAGCAGGAAAAAGGGGCGGTTTATCCTAAAGACCCGTCCGGCCAGATTTTCAGCTTTAAACCAACCTGTGTAAGCAGTATGGGGGTTAACCCGCAAAAGTTGCCGGGGCCAGACATTGGCTCCGGCCGGGCAGGTGACGGTTTTCCGGCCATAAACTGACTCGATTACCTGGCCAATATACTCCCCGTTGACAAGCATCACCCGGCCGGAAGTAAAAGAAACTCTGTCTGCCCAGGTTACAAATCGCTTAATTTTTCTGATCAGCCGGTCGATATAGTAGTATTCCTTAAGGTTTTGCCAGCGAACCGCTTCATCAATAGCCCGGGGATAAAGCAGGCGGTTAGGCTGGTTTAGGTAAACCAGGTAAGGTTTGCCCAGTACTCGGGAGACACAGTAGGCAATCCAAGCCCCAGGCTGGTTGGCACCGATAATTACATCGTATCGGCGGAACCGCCAGGCCAAAAACGGCGCCAGCAGTGATGAAAGTACCATGGATGCAGCGTATCGTGCCGGTATGAATGGTGGAAATTGAGGTAAAAATGTTTGCACATTTAAACGTTTAATCTCTTCCGGAAAGCATAACTTATTATTCAAGGTTGGCGAATAGACATCGACCAAATAACCTCTCGCCCGCAAGTTTTTTGCCTCTTCCAAGACCAACCTCTCTCCTCCTCCTGAATAAACAAAACCGCAATGGAAAATGGCAATCTTTTTTTTCATTGTTCCTGCTCCGGAATCCACACGCGCCTTTTGATATAGGCCCAGCAAATTACCAGCAAAGTTACCCCGGTAATAGTATAACCTACCAGAGCAGATGTTCCTGTAAAGTTATCCCGTAGCACCCACAGCGTGCTTTTGTCCACATTATCGAGTAGTTTATTGCTGCTGTATAAGCCGGAAGATATATCTTTTCGCAAGATTATGCTGCCTGCAACCAGTAAGCCTAAAACTAAAGTAATAAGTGGATTGGAAAAAGCCGGCCGATTAAGCTGCGGAATACGGGTAATTTTTGACTGCTTCATAGAATCAATAAAATATGTTATCCCGAGCCCGAGCAAAAAAGCCAAAGTGAGTCCCAACTCCGGCAGATAGCGGGACGTGCCGGAAGGCGGGAAACCGCCGGAGCTAATACAATCAATGATTAAAAAGCCAATCGTCCAGAAACTGGCCAGAAAAACTGCCTGCAGGTTGGGCTTGCGGTCAAACAGTAAAAATCCGAAAGTCCCCAAAACCGGTATGATAAAAAGCGATAAGGGGATCAGGTCAACAATCCCTGTGCGCAACCCGTCTCCAAGCGGCCCGAAAATCAGCCAAAAAGTGAAAGATGGGTTATACCAAAAAGAGGTTAAAGCTCCCACCAGAAGAAAAAGCGAGGCAAACCGCAGTATTTTTATCCTGCTGCCTCCGAGGAGCGCTTCTGAAAATGTGGCGAAAATTGCCAGCAAAAAATAAGAAATTGCTCCGGAAGGCGAGATCAGGATAATTGCTGCGCTGAGGGCTGAGGCGATCACCAGATTTTTCATTCCTCCACGGCGCAAAAAGGCAATCAGGCAAAACAGCGCCAGTGGCATTAAACCCAGGCTTGCTACGTGTGAGCTGTCCCCGCCCAAAAGTCCTGCCTCTACCCGCCCCTGAAGGAATAAAGTCAAAGGCAGAGTGGCAATAAGCACGGCAAAAAGAGCCGTCAGGATCCGGTTGGTTAATAATTTTATTAGGATATAAAGAGAAACCGGCAGGAGGAGGAAGAAAAAAACATTGACCATCTGGGCAGCGTATGAAAAAGGTATTCGGGAAATTGTAGCTACAATACTGGCCAGGAACGGGATAAGCGGCCCGGAATAAGTGTTGCTTGGGCTGGCGGTACCCACCAGCGGAGAAAGCAAAAATAAGTTAAGCACACTAATCAAAGTTAATGCAGCCAGCTCAACATAACCGCTGCGCCACCAGGCATCAGCAGTAAATAACCCCCCGTCGGCGCTTTCTATCCGCCGCAACAGGCGGTGGCTGCGGCGGGCAGCAATGGTTGCCTCTGTGGTAGGAATATAATCTAGCTCTGAATCTTCCTGCTTTACCATCCTTAACTATTTAATATGATAATCATTTCAATTACAACAGGTCCTGTTTAACTGTTACCTGCTTTGCTCCTTCTGTTTGAATTACCATCATACCGAAGCCGTCAGTACTGCTTCCGAGCAATTCCCCTTTTTCTGAATAGGCATGAATGCCAGGGGAAAAGTTTACCAGGAGCAATACACAAGAGCTCCCTTCGCTGGAAATTTCCCAACCCTCAGTTGTTTTTTTAACCGGTAAAGGCTTCCCCCAGGCCGAAAGATAGTTTTTTAAAACGGCTCTGTCATTACCTGTTTGAGGATGTTTTATATTCAATATAGCATTTTTATCCACTGCCCACGCTAAATTATTACCCTCAAATTCATAGACAGTTTCACCATTACCGCTCCACACAAGTTTTCCCAGCTCATCCCACTTATCCAGATTTTTAAAATCGTGGTAGTATTCCGTAGATTTGCTGCCTTCCACCAAAACTGCCCTGACCCCCAAAATTTTCAGCCACATTCCGGCAATATCCGCATCTTTTCCTTCACGAATCTGATAAGAAGCCATCGCCCAAACAGGATTTTGTGAAACCTCATCGCGTCCGCCCCGCACCTGATCAAGGCCGTACAGGTTGTCTGCCCAAAATACCGGCGTGCCTGACAGGAAAACCCTGCCCTGATCACCAACCAAAAAGTTCAGCGCACTCAAGCCATCAAGACCCGGCGGCAAAATCGGCGATAAAAGCGGCGGGGTACCCAACGCTGCATAAATTCTGAGCGTCAGCAGCCAGGGCAGATAAAATAACGCTACCGCTCCCCCTATCCCCCTAAAACCTCTAATCTCCTTTGTCCCTCCTGCCAAAAGCAAAGCTATCCCAACCTCAATTTCAGCGAACCAGCTTGTCCAATCCTGCCAAAAGTCAGGGTTCAAAATCAGCCGGTATACAGTGAGGATCGCAAAAGTTAAAAGCCAGATTAAGGCAAAACCCATTAAACCACCCTTGCTTTTCCTTCCCAACTTAACCACCCAAATTGCCGCCGCCACAGGCAAAGCTGCCTTGGCAAAGCCGATTAACTGCCAGATTGCCGTCCAGCCGCTCGCCCCGCCTATTGAAGGGTTACTCAAAATCGTCCACCAAAATTGGGGGGTATACCAAAAAGTCACCAACACAAAAGCTGATATTAGAACAGGCAAAACATCCTTCAGGCGGTCAACAAAGTTTTCTGTAGTCCCCTGGTTCTCCGTTTTTTCCCGGCTTGCTGCTGCCCAGGCCAAAGCTGCCGCCCCCACCAGTAAAACCGGTATGACCGAGGTGCTAATAAGCAATGCCAGACTTATAAATAGTGTTGCCGGAATCGCTCTCAAATAAGTTTTTTGGGTAAAATAATATTCCAGACTGATTAAAGCAAAGGGCACTAAGCTCTCTGCCAATACATTCACCGGGTTGCTTAAAGCTAAGGCAGATAGGTACTTCCAGGGTAGTGCTAAATATATTGCTCCCGCCGTCATCCCAATCACCCCCGTCTCCCTTACTCCTCTTACCCCCGCCAGTCTTCCTGCCAGGAGTCCCCAACCGAATGCCTGTACCAAAAAACCGGTTGCTAAAATACCGTAGGTTAGCTCAAAAAAAGACAGCCAGGGGAAAACTGTCTGCAGGTAAAGCAAAAGCTGTGGCAATACCGGCCCCGCCAAAAATCTGACCGGTACCCCCAAATACCAGTTTGGGTAAATTGCCCACCAGCCGTGGGCCTGCACAAAGCCGGTCACAGCCAAAACTACCGGGATAAGCGATGTCTGTGGCGGATAAACCATTGTTTTAAGTTAGTACGGATGTGCCTTTTTTGTCAAACACATCGTGAGTCTCGGAAAAGTTGCCAACAGGCCCTGCATTATACATAATATGTAGCATGAAGACTTTTCTGCTCCGCATGGCTTTGCTTATCGCCCTGGCAATCGCCTTACCTTTATTTTTATTCCACGAAGTGTTTTTTAACAACATCATTGTTCTGGGGGACTTATCCGGCAGCGACCTTCTAAATCTTCATCTTCCCTTTAAATATATCCTGCACACTAACCTTCTCGCCGGACAACTGCCTCTTTGGGAACCGAACCTGGCAATGGGCTTTCCGGTTTTTGCAGAAGGCCAGACAGGAGTGTTTTACCCGATAAACCTCATCCTTGCCTTCATCTCTCCTTATCTAAGCTTAAACTTAAGCATTATTGCCGTATTTTTTATATCTTTCATCTCTTCATTCCTTTATCTCAAAAGCCTGAAAAGGTCCACTCCTGCATCAATTTTCGGCAGCATCGCTTTTTCCTTTTCCGCTTTTTTTATAACCCGTTTTAAGCATCTGAACCTGGTCAATGTTGCCTCACTCTTTCCGCTGCTGTTTCTTTTTACCAGACTGTATTTTGACCGCAAAAAGATGCGGTATGTCCTGCTGACGGGGTTTACCATTGCCGCCATGGTTTTTGCCGGACATCCGCAGATGATGTTTTACTGCGTGCTTGTCTTTCTAATTTATACGCTCTTTGAAGCCTTCCGTATCTTTTACAACGGAAAGGATCAGGCGGTAGCGGCCAGCGTCGTTTTCTTTTTAACCGTGTCGATTGTCACCGGCGTAGGCCTGTCTGCCGTTCAGACTCTCCCCACCGTCGAATTTCTCCAGCTGACCCAGCGCCAGGATTTTAATGATGTGACGCTTACCGCCTATCCTTATAACCCCAGAAATCTTATTACCTTAATTTCCCCGTACTTTTTCGGCAACCCGGCCCTGGGCACATACAAAGAAGATGAAAATGTTATGGGAATTTTTTGGGAGAATGCCTCGTATTTTGGTGTCATCCCGCTTCTTTTTGCCCTGTTTTGGATTTACAAAGCGGTACGAAAAAAGGGCAGTTTTGATGATTTTTTCTTTATTTTTCTGGCTCTTTTTTCGCTTCTGCTGATGTTTGGTAAAAACACCCCCTTGTTTTTGGCTTTAACCAAAATCATCCCCCTTTTTAACCTCTTCCGCTTTCCCACCCGGTTTAATTTATTCTTCATCTTTGCCCTGGTTGCCCTCTCCACCAACACTTTTGACTATCTCTTAAACAGGCTTCCCGCAAAACGGAAAAAAATTTTTACTTTTGGCACGATTTTACTGTTGATTGCCGACCTCTTCGTTTTTGCCACCCCTTATATCTCCTACCTTCATCTTGAGGAGTACCGGAAAGTTCCGGAGATAGTTAAGAAGATATCTACTGACAAAAACTTTTTCCGCATCTACAGCCTTACCCAATACGGACAATCTCCCTATGCAGTGTTTGGATGGAAAAATGATGCTGCTACCCTGCTGGCCACAGGTGAAATGCTACCCCCCAACAACAATGTTTTTTACAAACTGCCCTCTTTTACTGACCGCGGCTGGTTTGAAGGTGGCTTAAGCCTGCAACGGCGCAACCGGGTGGAAAACTTCCTTCTCAAAGAAAATCAAAACCCCGCCTTAACCGGAAAAATTCTCGGTCTGTACAATGTCAAATATTTAATCTCTTTTGCCGACCAACTGGGTATCGAAATTACCAAAATCGGTGAATATAACTTAGGTCCAGCCTATGCCAGCCCCGTAAATATATTTGAAAATATGCAGGTAATGCCCCGGGTTTACTTTGTCCCGGAAGCAGAAGTGGCCCAAAACAAGGAAGAGGCCTTTCAAAAAATAACCGATCCGAACTTTCTGCCCACCAAAACGGTCATCCTGGAAAAAATGCCACAAACGCTGCCGCCGCGGTTTAATGAGGTAATCGATACTTTCCAACATGACAATCCGGTCCGAATTATCGATTATCAGCCGCAGGAGGTCTTGATCAGCGCAAACCTGAAAAACTCCGGTTTTTTAGTATTTTCAGATATTTATTACCCCGGCTGGAAGGCGGAGGTTGACGGGAAAAGCCAAGAAATTCTCCGGGCCAACTATTTAAATCGGGCCCTCGAACTTACCCCGGGACAGCATCAGATCCGCTTCGATTACGATCCGGTTTCTTTTAAAATCGGTTTTGCTATCTCAGCGGTAACTTTCCTTGGCCTGATAGTGGTCGGAGGATGGCTGCTGGTTAGTAAGCGGCGCTAACCCACAGAAGGTGTCAGGGTTATTTTTTGACCTTAAACACCACTGCCAGTCCCCAGAAAGCTGTTTTTTCTTCGGTGATAACTAGTCCGACCCTCCGGAGTGAAGTGTCAATACTTTTCCTGCTCAGGCTGTGCAAGTGGGCTCCCCGCCAAACTTTTCCGGGGCCGAAGCGAATCCACCAAAACCAGCCGGCTTTAAACCGAGCACTCAGGCTGTCCACTGATAAGATCAGATAACCGTCCGTCTGAAGACAACGGGAAATTTCTGCCAACACCCGCTGCGGATCCAGAACGTGTTCCAGCAGTTCGGTCGCTAAAATTATCCTGAACTGCCCATTCCGGAATGGTAAATTATGGGCATCAGCCGTGATAAATTTCACCCCCGGGTGTTTCCGCCTGGCAAATTCCACAAAATTCCGGGAGACGTCAATCCCGGTAACAGCAGCATCCGGAAAAACTGACTTAACCTTGGCGGTTATTTCACCGGAAGCGCAGCCAACGTCCAGAACGCTGTCGGGTTGGTCCTCCAGCAATCCGCGGATTACTTGCCATTTTCTGCCATGCCAGGTCCGCTGGAGCCGATTCTGCCCAATCCCCTTCTCGTAATAATCCGCTGGAGCCTGAGCCCAGATCAGCTTCAATTTCTTCTTATCCATATCTTGGCCTTAAGCGTGATAACCAGTATTGCTCCGGCCACTCCCGCCAGAGCAAAAATACTGATCCTTACCCCAAAGTAAAAGCTGTCCGGATCGTAGGTAAAAACCACGCTGTGTTTGCCCTCGGGTACCGGCACTGCCCGGAAAGCATAATCCGCCCGCAGAATTTTAGTTTCCCGACCGTCTACATAAGCTTTCCAGCCGGGATAGTAAGTATCCGACAGAAAAAGATACCCATTTCCTGAAGCCTGGGTGCTCACATCTATTTTTTGATCCGTGTATTTTGTAAATAAAGCGGTGGCAGCATAGCCGCCCTGGGCCTTCCATGTCGTATGGTCCACGCTCTTCACCTCAGCAGCGCTCCGGCCGGATAAAGAATCCAGCCACCCCAGTACCCCGTCAAATACGGAAAGCGGCAAGCTTTTGTCCTCATCATCCACGAAAATTTCATTTTTCGGATCAAAGTCGCCTTTTAAAAGACGGGCTTTTATATCTGCCGGCGCAGCTTTTTCCGCTTTGGGCACCATAAAAACCCGTGGGAAATAATCTGTAAACTCATAAACGTACACAGGATCCTGACCGTTTTGAAAATTTACCTGGAAAGCTTTAGTTAACAGGTCGTTTTGTACAGGCTCAGTTAAGAGTACAAATCGCACTCCCATCAGCCTGTTTAGAAAGAGGAAAGAATCTGAAAGCTTGAGGGTATTTATATCCGGATAGCTTATCCCGTTGTAGAATATCTCATATTCCAACTCATTGTAGCGGTCCAGTTTCAGGCCTCCGGAATTGGCAATGCCGACATTTTCCGGGATACCGTACATCAAATTGTTAAAAACCGGAAGCAGGTTTCTCAGGTTGATAAAAACATCCGGATCTCCCCAAAGATCCGGTTTTTCCAGGAATATTTTTAAGCTCGGATAAAAGTAGTACTCCGTTGTAACCCTTTCCTGATCACTCAACTTCCCCTGCAAAAAAGTGGCTACCTGCGGCTTTTTGTACCAGCTATTTGTATCAACACTGGGGTGTAAATCCACCGCGGCAATTTTCAGGTTAATAAAACTGAATAAGATCACCGCTCCCGAAATACCGAAAACAGCCGCCTTGCTGATTTTAATCTTCTCCAGGCCGCTTTGCAGCTCCTGCATCGAGAAAGCCGCAAGGACCCCCAAAGAAAAGCTCACCAAAAAGATCAGACGAAATGGGATCCGGAAAAATGAAAACGGCATCAGGGTCAAAATGTACCCAACTGTAAGCTGAGAGCCGAAAGATAAAAGCAACGCTATACCGGCTGTTGCCAGAAAAATGTAACTGTAAGGAGTGTACTTTTTCAGCCTTAATAAGGCAAAGGCCGCCAGAACCAGGCCCAGAAGCCCTAGATAAACATACCTTTCATCTGCCGGCCAGCCATTATTTATAAAAGCACTGAAAGTATGGCTCCCATCAAAGGTGGCCTGTGGAGCGATAAAATCCGCAAGGTTGGACAGGGGAAAAGAATATTGGTTAATTGAAGATGCTGCCAGCCCAGCTGACCTGCTGGAGTGGAGCATCAGTTCTGCTTCCGGCAAGACCTGGACAGCTCCAATAGCAAAACCGCAGAAGACAAAAAGCGCGAAGTAAGGAATGAAAGAAAAAGTTGCTTCTTTCCTCCGGTACCAAAACAGCATCCAGTAAAAAAACAAGAAAATCAGGCTGTAAAAGATAACCTGGGGATGGCCGCCTAGAAGCGACAACCCCAGCAAAACCCCCATTAAAAGTACCCAAATTGCTTCTTTCTTCTTCCCCTGCAGAAAAACTTCCAGAAAATAGAGCTGGCCTACGAAAAGGTAGAAGGAAACCACCATCGGAAAACGGACCAGTTCACCCACAGCAAAACCTGAAAAAGTAATAATCGAGGCGCCGAAAAACGCTGGAAAGGCAAACAGGCGGATCTTTGATAAATATAAAAAGCTGAGCAGAAAAAGAAAAAAGAAGCTACAGACCAGTGTTATATTGATTGAGGTGGTAGTATCGAAGTATGCTGCCAGCAGATTTAACGGATAGAGAGCTCCAATTTGCCCATCAGCAAAAAGGGGGAAACCACTGCTTATAGCAGAAGACCAAAGTGGCAGCTGCCCCTCTCTGAGAGACTGCGAGAGAAAATAACGGAAGGGGTAATGCAAATCCGTCAGCTCATTGGTTCCAACATTAGGGGTAATATTGACCGCCCCCCTCAGATTGCCGATCAGGAAAAACACCACTAAAGCCAGACCGGCTAAAACTGACGCCAGCAGGCTAAGCCTCTTTTTCATTTGGCCGTTTTCTCCACTGCAGCGGAGGGGCTGGCTAAGTTATCCGTCTGAGCCGCTGTTTCCCCTGTTTGCTTAGAGGACTTATCCTGCAGATCAGAAATCATACTCTGGGCTTCCTGGGCCAGTTCCCCGTCACCGCTTCCTAAGACTGACAGATAATCCTGCAAATAATTTATGGCGCTCGCGTAATCCGGCGGTTTCTTCTCGTACCCATAAATTCTTCCCAAACCTGCCAGTGCTTCCTTAAAATAAGGGTCAATCTGAAGCACCCGCTTATATTGGGTAATGGCATCATCATATAGTTTCACCTGTTCAAAAACATACCCCAGATTATAGAAATGACGGCTGTAGTAAAAGATAATTAATCCTTCAAAGAGCGGGGCATCCCTTTTTATTCTGGCAAACGATGCTAAATCCAGGCTGTTCCAGAATTTGTCGTTTTCTGCCCGGTAATCCTCCAGCTTCAGGCTCTTTCCGGACTTCAAAACCAAAAAGAGCATATTTTTCGGCCAGAGGGTATATTTTTGCTCAAGCTCAGGGTCATGAACCACCAAGTCCGGGTTAACATAAATGGGGCGTCTACCGTAGTTTGCATTAACCAATTGAGTAGTAGATGTGAACACTTTCCCGGGTTTAGGCGTCGGAATGACTAAATCAGGGTAGCGTGCTTTCAGTTGCGGGATAAACCAGGCGAGGTGGAACTGGCCGGGCGAAAAAGTAACCATGTGATCTTTTCCTTTCTGCTGCACGTAGCGGAAATAGTCCATGGTCATGCCGGCAATATCACCCGACTGCAACACCAGGGCGTTATCCGGAAGACCGGCGTAAGCTGCTTGCGTATAATCAATTGTCGCTGTCCCCGCCCGGCCGTTGGCACGGTCGAAATTTATAAGGAAAGGGGTGACAAAAGAGGTTATAAGCAGCACTTTGCCGATGGCCAGTCCGAATCTCTGATCAGCGGAGCCACTCAGAATTTTATTCTTAATCGAGAATACCCCGTCTGCTTGCAGCGAGGATGAATCAATCACAGAAGAACCTGCCCGGGGGGAAACCTCGCCAGCTTTGCTGCGAGGTAGTTCATTAAATAATTTATATATCATCAGCAGTCCGAATGCTATAAAAAGAGTAACAAAAATGTTCGGCAGCATAAAAAACCGTGCCGCTGTTGCCTGGCTGAAATCATCTCCCAGAGGGAAATCGGCGTAAGCAAGAAAAAGAAAGCCGCTTACAAAAAAACCCGTGCTGATAAAAATAAGTATCCGGTGAAAGGCAAGGGGCCTCCCCCGCCCCTCCTTCCACAGATAGAAAATACCGGCCACAGCAAAGATTGCCCCGATGATCGAAAAATCAAGGACAATATATTTCAAGTAAAACCAGGCCTCCTCAAACACAGACGGCGCGCCGCTGGTATCCGATCCGGCCAGGTAGGCAGAAAAAGTCCCGAAGTCCTGGCGGGTTAGGGCGCTTATCGCATCCGGAATAGTTTTTATACCCCCCCAATTAAGCGGCGGGTTTTTTGAGGCAATAAAGATCAGCAAAAATACATACGGCAGAATCCCCACTAAAAAAGCCGGAATTATCAAAGCGGCCCTGGACGGGCTCTTGAAGATATTTACTACCGGGGTTGTTAAAAGCAGAAAAAATACCGCCGGGAAAACCAACACCGCTGTTTCATGATGTGAGAAGGCAAATCCGGACAAAACCGCCAAAATCAGCAGCATTTTTAAAGAGCTTAGAAAGGAAATGGTTGGCGCCGATTTAAACTTCCGGCAAATCCGCACCGTGATAAACAGGATACTTACTACAAAAAAGTTGTTTAGGGGAAACACTTCAAATTTAGTGGCATACTGCCAAAAAACAGTGTTAAAAGCTAAAAACATGCCGGCGGTAAATGCAACCAGATAGTAGCCAGTTTCCGGGTCCTTATCCAGCCCGGAGTCCGGCAACCGGCGAGAGTCTGAGTCAGCGAGCCTGAAAAGATCCAGCACCAGAAAATAAAACACGAGCACGCTCAAAGCTTGAAGGAGCGCGGAAACCGCATTAATCCGCTCAATCGGGTTAAGCGGCAGCGGCAGTTCGTAAGCAATATGGCCCAAAAGCGTATTGACCGGGTAGCTTGGTTGGTGCGGTACTCCCAGCACCACGGCGGCAGTGACCATTTCAGTACTATCTCCGGCAGATATGGAGGGCGATAAAGTAAAAATATAGACGCAAAAAGGTATTAAAAAGGCCAAAAGGGCAACCAGTTGTTTAAAAATAATTTTTTTCATATAAGTTTTACCCGCTTCCCGGGCCCGACCTGAAATTGTTTTTAGCGGTTTTCAGTAAATTTATCTTATGCGTCGAGCCTCTCCCTCTTTTTCCCTGGGTTTTTCTTCTAACAAACAGGGGGATTAGGACACCCAAGGACAGCAGATAGACGAGCCTTTCCGGAATAATAATATAGTTCCAGTTTAAAGTATACGGAGAGGATGTGCCTGAGGTCCACTCGGCAAAGACCCTTCCTGAGGCAGGCAGACTGGCAGTAAGGTAACGGGGAGTGGTGCCTGTCGTCCAGCCTGTTGAGGCCTCTTTGGTCCCCCATGATCCTGAGAAGTAGCGGGAATAATAAATTGCCGGAGTGGCGCTTTTAATATACAGAACATAAATATCTCCGTTGGCAGTATCCGAGGTGATACTTACAGATGACATCCCGCCTGTTGAGTCAACTCTGGTAGGTGAAGCGTCCCATGAAGTGCCGTTGTATTTTTTATACTGGACATAACCTGAGGAGTCAATGTAAGCAAGATGGGTATTATAACTTGAGTCAAAGGTTGTCGAGATACCGTTGGCAAAGCCTGTCTGGCCGGTAGCAATACTGTCCAGCGTTTGCCAACCGGATCCGGAAATCCACTTCTTGCCTTCAATTGCTGTCCCGCGAATCCAGGTAGCGTAAATATTGCCTGAGGCAGCAGGTTCCAGGGCCCCGTAAAGGTTGGGGTCGGTATTTGTGCCTGAAGAAAGTGAAACGGCTGCGTTCCAGCTCGAGGGATTCTGGATACTGGTTGACTGGACGCCATACATGGCAATATAGCGGCCGCCGGTCGTGCTGTATGATTGACCCAAGACCCAAAGGTAACCGTTGGTGTCCTGGCCGATATACGCCAGATGGTATAAAGAAGACGAGGAACCAGTCAAGGCAACATAGCCCGAAGCATCCCAGCTGATATTGGTGGCAGAAACCGTGCCGCGCCTGACCATAATGCTGTATGAGTTGGCCCCGGTTGTTTCAAAATAGGCAATATATATATAGGAAGAAGAGTAGTCTTTAAAGACTGAAAAATCAGCTGTGTTTTCCGCCAAAGGTGAAATAGCCGTCCAGCCGGTATTCCAGGGAGAGGCGCTGTATTCAATCTTAATATCCAGGCCGGTGCTGTCATACGAGAAGCGCCAGTAAGATCCGCCGGTGGCATCATAAAAAGTTTTTCTCTGGAAAGAGTAAGCAGTAATCCCGCCGTCTGCCGCCCCGCCGCAGGTATCAGAGGTAATAACCCAGTTACTATTGTCTCCCGAGTCGGATGAATCAATTGCCCCAATCCGCGCTATATTATTTGAGTCTTTAATGTCGGCAAACCTGACGGCTCCCGTTGCCGAGACATTTAAAGCATACTGGCTGCCTGCTAAATCTGAATACAGCTTGACTTTACTGCTGCAGGCTCCCCCGCTCGCTGTAAGCGTCCCCGTCACATTCGTCTGGTGAAGATGGTCAAAGTCAACCTCCTTTGAGGCGGTAGAAACGGTTAGGTTATAAAAGCTGGTGGCAACAGAGTATGTAAGAACCGATGCCCCGGCTCCGTTGAATGTAACCGTGCCGGAGTTGGCGGTAAAAGTGCCGTTATTGGTAAAGTTGCCGGAGATGGTAAAACCAGCAGAGCCGGAGGCAGAGAAGGTATGGCCGGAGCCGATCGTCAAGTTGCCGGTGATATTTATGGCAGGATTGTTAGTGCTTGCATTGACGGTTAAAGTCCCTGCTCCTGAAGTAGTAAAATTCCCGTTAACAGTCAGTGTACCGCTGTTTAAATAATAAATTTGTGTGCCTGAGGCCGGAGCAAAACTTAAAGCATTATAAGTTGTAGCCTCAATATCAGAGGCAGATGTGCCGGTAAAGGTGGTAGTTGCGGGGGCAGTAAATGTCCCTCCGTTAATATAAAGGGGCCGGGATGTTGTTTGTCCTGAACCGGTTAAAGTTAATGTTTCTGTTGACCCGGAATATGTTCCCCCTGTAACAATATGGAGTTCTGGTGTGGTTACATTTGTTCCGGGAGCGTATGATCCCATTACGTGCAGCTCTGATCCTGAAACAGTTAAATTATTGCTTCCATCACAGGTAAAAAGGTTATCCCCTGAGGGAGGATAAGTGGAAAAAGAGCATATATTGGCATTTGTTGTAGAGGAGGAGTTATTGTTGGTAACAGCCAGCCTTCCTATGTATAAGTTGAGGTTGGAGATGGTAGCAGCGCCAAAAATGGTAGTTGTGTTGGCATTATTTGTGGCTCCGGAAATATAAACCATCACTTTGGCTCCGGCCGCGGCAGTTATGCCTGAGAAAGTAAATGTGCTTTGACCTGCAGAAACAGTTGTGGTGGTTGGAGCAGCGTTATTGACGGACAAAGCTACGGTATAACCTGTGGTATCAGGGGTCGTCTCGTCAGATTGGTAAATAGTCCCGCCGATTGAAGGGTACGGGGTAAACGGCGACCCGGTAATTGTCACGCCGGTATCGTAGTTCAGGTAACCGTCAGCCTGGAAGATTTTGTAGGAGTAAGTAGTCCCATTAGTGACAGTCGTATCAGTGCAGTTGACAGCCGTGGAGTAAGCATCGGTTGTTCTCACACAGGCCACAGTTGCACTGCCGATGGTATTCCCGGCGCTGTAACTTGAGCCTTCTGCCGGGACATCAGATCCGGGGGTCGAGGCGGTCCAGCGCAGGAGCACCGACTGGGAAAAGTCGGTGCTTGAAGAGGTGGTCCAGTTGATGGTCACGGAGTTGCCCCCAACCGACCCCGAAGTTGAGGTAGCCCCGTTGGGTGAGAGGTTGTCAATTGTGACGGTAGCTGAGGCACCGTCGCTACCAGCATGGGCATTAGTGGAAGTAAAAGCGGTGACTGTCCCTGTTATGGCGTACGATCCCCCCGGAGGAGCAGGCATGGCTGAGGCGGATTTGGGGGTGATGCGCACTTTGAAGGTGGTAAGGGTGGTTGTCACAGCGATGTTGCAGCCGGTAAAGCTTAAAGTTGTCGAGGCGGGGTTGGTAATGGAGGTGCACTGGGCGGTGTTGGAGGTGTCGGTAATATCCGCCTGGCCGATACCGGTGTAGGAGTTTAAGGTCACCGTTAGGGCAGTTACCGTATCGGTCGCGGCGGAAGTTTGCAGAGTAAAAGCATCCAAATCGGTGGCAGCCCCACCCGGGCCGATGGTGACATTGGAGGGATTTGTCCCGTCCCCTAAGGTAGTGGTTTTGGGGTCAAGTGCCAATTGCCAGGGGTGAAGCTCAGTAAAAATAACCTGTCCTTTCTCAGAAACCCTGGACGGGCCTAAAGCATACAAAGCCGGGGAGATTTTTGGGGCCTGATAAGTATAACTTAAGGTTGCGCTCTTCCCCGCCGCTAGGTTAATATTCCAGTCAATCTTCTGATCGGTCATCCCTGCTCCATTATTTTGGATTCCTGCCTGCGCAGAAATGACGGAAGATGCAGAAGCGGGAGAAACGGATTTGATGACAAAGCCTGCAGGAACCGCCTCTTCTACCACTCCGTTGGTAATCCGCCGGGCGGCTGTTACCTTCATAGTCATGGTGTAAGCGGACAGGAAAGGATTGATTCTGGTAGCCCCGACTCTTTGAATAGCCAGCGGATCACCACTCCTCACCACAAAAAAGGATGAGGCGTCAGCTCCGTTGTCGGTGTTGGTCAGCTGAATGTCATATTGTCCGGCGGAGAAGGTTGAAATATAGGCAAAATAGTCCGGCGAATTGGTAAAATTATCCGGCCCGCATGTTGGTGATGTCCGAACCCCGGGGTGCAAAACTACCCCCTCAGGAGTTGTAACAGTCAGAGTCAGGTTAGAGGTGCAGAGGGTGTGTCCGTTATTATCTAACGAGGCCATCTGAATATAGGCGCTTTCCCCTGATACATAAACTGTCTTGTCAGTATTTATGGCCAAGACTCCCCACAAAAAGTCCTGGCTCATAACCTTGCCTGATGAACCGGTGATTTGCAGTGTCATTTTTCCCGGGTGGGTACCCTGAGGAAAGTTTAGCTGCAGGCTGTGACTGCTTCCGTTTGTCTGGGCGCTGCTTGAAAAGTTGACCTTTTCGCCAAAGGAGTCCAAAACCGTAAAGCGGTAGAAGGAGGCTGCGTGACCACCCAGGTTGATATTTACGGATTCCCCTGCCTGGTATGCTTTCTTCGGCAAGGCAAAGGTCGGATCAAAGAACGAGTTTATTGCCGGGGTTGGAGTGGTGGTTGGGGCCAGAGTAACTGCCGCTGCCGGGGTATCGCTATACACTACCCACGGGTTTCCTTCCTCAAAAACGCTCACCAATTGCGCTTGTGGTGCCGTCAGCTCCTGCGCCAAGACCCGGGTCGCTCCAATCTCCCCAATACCCCCAACCTGAACGTGTGATAGTGTTTGCAGTATTGCGTGATAGATTGATGTAGTGATGGAAGTAATTTCGTTGATAACCCCTGCAAACAAATTACCACCTGAAGTTACCGGTTGTAATCCGGACACCGCTTTGCTGCCGTTTGCAAGGTAAGCTTGAAATGCAGGAGATGCTGTCGCCGAAGCTCCCAATATCTGAGCTGATGGTGTGGCAGAAACCGTTGATTCTGTTAACTTGTTACTGCGAGCCGAAGGCAGAGTGGGGGTGGGCGTTATCTCTTTTTCCTGCTGAATTATAAGCGGTCCGAATGAATAATCAACCGGCGAGGCAGCAGAGGTTTGGAAAATGTATGAAAACCCCGCTGCCTTACCTCCCTTTAAATTAACTGTCCAGGTTAAGGTAGCCGAACCGTCTAAATTGGGAGTTTGAGTAAGTCCGGTGGAAGGCTGGACACTCGCCACGCTCACCCCCGCAGGTACAGTTTCTTTTACCAAACCCGTGAAGTCATCTACGGTGGTGAGGGTAAACTTCATCCGCTGGTCCCCGTCTTTGGAATAGATCCTGACAGGAGCCTGTCTTGTGACGGTAAACTGCGGCTTAACCTCAGTTTTGATATATGAGGTAATAGCCGCATTTGTATCAGTATTTATCAGTGTGATAGTGTATGTACCTACCTCGGATAAGGTGAAGGCTGAGGTGTAATCAGGGTTTTGCGGTGTCTGGCCAGCCCGGCAGTTGTGAACTTGCATTATGGCCGGTTTTAATGTTAGGCCCGACGGCGTGGTAATGGTTAAAGCAAGGTTTGCATCGCACAAAAGGTGGCCCGAATCTCCGGTTGCTTCCATATAGAGACTGGCCCTTTCCCCTACTTTGTACAAAGAGGAGCTGCTGTTTAGCGCCAAAGTCCCCCAGCTAAACGGCAGGGAAATTACTTTTCCTCCTGTGTCAGTTAAGCTAAGGGTATATTTTCCGGGGACAAACGTTCCTTTTTGGGTAATAACTAAAACATCAGACCCTGTACCATCTTCTTCGCTTATTACAACCGGCACAACCTCCCCGTTGTAACTGGTTAGTTTTACACCCAGATGGTCCAGGTGAGACGAGCCGATGTTCACCTTCACCACCTCTTCTGCCTTAAGGCTTGTCTTCTCTAAACTCATCTGACCGGTTAGATCTGATGGTTGGTTGAGCCCCGAAAACTTGCCGCTTAAAAAATCCTTCAGTGATAGAACAGGAGAGAGAATAGCGGGCAGGGAGCCGGAAGAGGTCGAAGATGGGGATGAAGAGGCAGAAGGCGCTACAGTGGGAGTGGGTCCCGGAGCAGGGGTAGGAACAATTGTTGGTGCAGGCATTGTGGTTGGCGTGGGTGTGTTGTCACCAGCGGAGGAAGCGGCAGCGACAACTCCGGAATCTGATACTGAAGGCCGGGATGATGATGCTGCAGGTGTGGGCGTGGGGGTAACTGATATAGTTTGAGCACTTTGGCTAGCCTCAGATGAGGTATTTTGCAAGATTTGGGATGAACCACTTTGCACAGCGCCAGGGGCAAGAAGTACACCTGATGATGTGCCCTGGGCATAAGCCGGAGCAGGGCTAAAGTATGGAGCATAGGGGGCCAAAGATAGAACGGTATTGGTTACGAGCAGGAGCATGGCAAGAAATGCTTTTGATGCATAGCGCCAGCCGCGCCTTGGCAGGGCAAATGAATCAAAGCGTGAGTTTGCAGATGTCAGGGCGAGGTAGGGTGTGGCGGAACTGTTAGCAGACAGACTGAATGCCGCCCTGGAACCTGAGAAAATCCCTGACACAAGACGGTAAAACGTTCCCCTGGTAAATACATCCGTGACCCTTCCTGTTTTGGGTGTCCTGAACCACCCACCCTCTTTTTCTTCGGTAAACCCTTTGACGGCAGCATAAGCCTGGAATGGCACGATTAGGTAACATAGAACAACAAATGAGGCAATTCCAAGGTAATCTTTTTCCTCTGACTCTTCCAGAAAAAGCCCGACGATATTTACAAGGGGAAGGGATAACATATTTGTGAGAACCAGCGACCAGCCCCAAAGAGATGTCCAGAAAGGAAGCCTGACCTGGAAAGCCACCTCAGCCAAAAGCCAGGAAAAAGTCCCCAAAAGAAAGAAGAAGGCCTGAAGATAATACGGGGCAAGGTATACTGTTTCAAACTTTTCTGCTCCGGTTAAGTTTTGGGAAACAAGAAGTTTTCTGAGCATCAGCTTAATATTAAAAGAGTGCCCCTCCGCCCATCGCATCCTCTGTCTGATAAGCCTCTTGAATGTTGACACACACTCTGCGGGAGCCTGAATGTATGGAGTGTAAACTACTTTATAGCCCGCCTCATAAAGGCGCAGGGTCAACTCAAAATCTTCAGTAATGGACGACCCCCAGCCCACCTTCTGCAGCGGATCTTTGCGGATCATATACACTGAGCCTGAGATCATCTTCAGCCCCCCGTAAAGCTCAGTTCCGGCACGCTCGATAACATAAGATCCTGCATACTCGGTTCTTATCCCTCTGGTAATCCAGTTTTCTGATTTGTTTAAAACATGCCACTGGTATCCCTGAACTGCTGCAACTTTGGAGCTGGTGTAATCTTCTGATCCGTTATTTTGTACTTTGAAATACTTTAAGAAGAGGGTCAAGGTATCGGGGTATGGGACAAAGTCGGCGTCAAAGACGGCAATAAACTCCGTCTTCGGATCAGTAACCTGAAGGGCCAAATTTAAGGCTGCTCCTTTAAAACCTGAGCGGGTTGTGCGGTGAAGATGTTTTAGCGTTACACCTTCTCTTACAGAAACCTCAGTTAAAGTATACCCTTCCCCTTTTGTAATCTTTAGCGGGCCAAACTGGCGCTGGAAGTTTTTGATAATATTCGGAGTATCATCTGTTGAATCATCAGCCAATATTACTTCGAATTCCGGATAATCCAAATTTATAGCTGCAGAGGCTGCCCGTTCGGCAACATTTTTTTCATTATAAAAAGGAATCTGCAGACAAATTTTCGGATAACGGGAGAGGCTGACATGGTCCAGATTAGGCTTTAATCCCGCAGGACCGGAACTGGCTTTCTTTCCTCCTCCTGCCCCAAGCAGCGCTGCCAGCAGACTGCTGCTTGCCTCTTTGGCCTCCTGTTCCCCACTTTGTTGGGAAAAAGAAAGAACCATTGCAAGTGTCAGATAGTATTTGAGTGAGTATAAAAAGAAGATGGTACCGGTCAAAAGAGATAGCGTGGAGAATATTAGACCTATCACCTCAAGCAGGGTGTAGCCTTGTGCCATCCTAACCCATGAAGCAATGAGTAGGCTTACCCCTACCACAAAAACTGCTGTTAAAATCTTGGGGGGAGGGATAGCAGAAACCTTCGGAATTCGCCCGAATATCTGTCTGCTCCATCCCAAACCGGAAACTGGAGCCGGCAAGGCCTGGACTTCTTCTATCTTACTGGCATAGGCCAGACGTCTCTCATAAGTATTTAGGTTTAACCGGTTGAAAATGGTGTAAATACCGAAGCTGGACATCATCGGTTTACCATCTATCATGGGCAACTGACGGCTGATTTCATGAACAGAATACTCTGGATGGGCCATTACCAGGCGCAAAATCGCTTCCTCCGCCCCTTTAACATAGCGCCAGTGAGCTTCTCCGGAGGGCCGCTGCGACTCCAGTGCTGCCCGTTTGTTTTCTTCTGATACTGATTGATATCTTTTGAGCCAACGGTAGAAGATCGTCCGGGAGATACCAAAATCGCGGCAGATCTGGCTAACGTTCTCCCCCGCCTCAAACCGGCGTATCATTGTTACCTTGTCAGCTACATTCGAAGAAGAGATTAATTTCGGCCCCTTTATATATAGGTAGTTTTCCCGCAGTTCCCTTGTGTTTAATTTGTGGTCCTTTAAGATTTTCCAGGCAGTCACGGCGCTTATGCCTGCCTTTGTACCGATAGCAGCTGGAGAGGTCCAGGGGTTTTTAACTGCCTCCTTAACAACCCGGTTTTCGGTTTTTTGGGGAAGTTTACGCCAGTGATCCTGACCCTGTGGGCGTCGTGGTGCCAGTACTGCCGACACTTTGGCCTGTGGGTTTTGGCGGCAACTGTTTAACCAGTGGTAAAAAATTGTCCTGGAGATGCCGGCTTCCCGGCAGAGCTGGCTTATCGGCTCGCCTTGTTCAGCTCTCCTGATTAGTTCGGCTTTGGCATTAATAGGCAGATATTTTCCCATTTGAAAACTTCCTGGATATATCTATGTAAACAATAATGATAACAATATGTCAAGATCTGGGTTTGATATTTTTACTATATCCTGTAATATTATTTACGCATAAAAATAGTCGCTTGTTTGCTTACATTGATCGTTACGCAACCCATACAAATTCAAGTTCTTTAACTTGTCCGGACATATTTGTGCCCAATATACCATTGTTAACTTTAACAACAATTAATTTTGCTTTGTTTTGTCTAATTTCTATTTTTATAAGTCTATATATTTAGGCTGCCTTGACAGTTAATTCTTTATTACTTACCTTCATCTGGACATAAGGTGGCTAAGTTTAGCCACAAACCCGGTTTGATTAGGTCATCTGAAGGCTTTTAAACCAGCCAGCATGACCCCTTAACTCCATCCGCCGGTCATATGAACCCTCTACACACAAACACTATGCTCCCTGCCACTTACCATATCTCTGAATTTTGAACCAAAACAGCTTAATTTTCACTTCGTTAAAACTGCGGGAAATCATTATCTCCCCTTTTGTCCCAACTTCTTAGTATCAGAGTATTATTAGCACTGCTAACAATAGACTGCTTGCGATAAAGTACATAAATAGTTGATAAAAGACTGGCTGAAAATCGAACGGGCCTGAAGAGCCCTATTCCGGTCGCTAACTGCTTTGGTCGACTGTTCCATCTCCCCACCGCAAATTTCCTATTCAGGTATGAGCTACTTAACCAAGTCAGGAATCCTTCATTAAATTCTCTTTGAACAGACTGAAAGAGGTAAGTGGGCATATTTATATATGTAAACAATAATGATAACAATATGTCAAGATCTGGGTTTGATATTTTTACTATATCCTGTAATATTATTTACGCATAAAAATAGTCGCTTGTTTGCTTACATTGATCG
>JAJYIE010000019.1 GCA_021790255.1 bacterium
CGTTCTTTTAGAGAGTTTCTGGAAAAATACTCCGGAACCAAACTAATTCATATTCTGGGTTTTGTGGATGATGCAGATCTTGCAGCCATTACTAATCTGGCAGGTGTACTCCTTTTGCCTTCCTTTGCGGAAGGGTTTGGCCTGCCGATACTGGAGGCGCAAAAATGCAATACACCGGTGATAACTTCAAATGTTTCATCAATGCGGGAAGTGGCAGGATCCGGGGCTTATTTTGTTGACCCGGCTGACCCGTCAGCAATCAGCCGGGCTGTTCAAGCGGTGCTGGAGGATAAAAAATTTCGTCATTGCTTGACAGAAGAAGGGCAAAAAAATGTCCTCCGGTTTTCTTGGGAAAAAACCGCTACCCAAACGGTGAAAGTGTATGAAAAAGTATTACAAAAATGAGATTTTGTTTCTCTTTGGTCTGTGGAGAATTTGGCTTTTTGCTGTCGCTTTTTTAGCAGTTATTGCCATCCCTGCTTTCGGCGGCCGGTTCCCTTATGCTAATAACCAGCTGATGAATACCGGGCTGCCGGCGTGGGTATGGGGTTTCGGCAATTTTGACGGAGTTCATTATCTCCGGCTGGTTCAAACGGGTTATGAAGGGTCAAAATTTTCCCAGGCCTTTTTTCCGCTTTATCCACTGTTTTTAAAGCTTACTACGGTTGGAAATTATTATCTTTTAAGCGCACTGCTTTTGACAAACCTCATATTTTTAGCAGCGCTGTATTTGTTCTATAGACTGCTGCGTCTGGACTGGGATAAAAAAACAAGCCTTAAGACCATAGGTTTACTGCTGGCTTTTCCGACGTCTTATTATTTCGGAGCAATCTATTCCGAATCGCCTTTTCTGGCTTTAGTGGTTTTAAGTTTGCTGCTGATGAGGCAAAAAAATTTTTGGGTTGCGGGGATGATTGCCGCTTTGGCAAGTGCTACGCGGGTAGTTGGTTTAATGCTGGTCCCGGTTTTGCTGATTGAGGCATGGCCGGTTCTGGTGGGCAGTAAATCTGTGGCCGGCCGCATCAAAGCTGCCATTGGTTTACTTCTGGCGCCCCTTGGGGCGCTGCTTTATATCCTTTATTTGCAGGTTAGTTTTGCTAACCCTTTATATTTTTTAAATGCCCAACCAGAGTTCGGAGCTCAAAGATCTGATTTTATAGTTTTGCTGCCTCAGGTGCTGTTTCGTTATCTAAAAATGCTTCTTAGCGTTCCGGTTTATTCACTGACATATTTAAATGTCAGTCTGGAATTGTTATTTACAGTGACCCCTTTACTAGCGTTAGGTTTATTTTATAAAAAAATCCGTTTCAGCTACTGGATTTTAATGCTCGGCTTTTTACTTATGCCGACACTCACAGGGACATTTTCATCCATGCCCCGCTACGCCTTGATGACCTTTTTAATGCTGCCGGTGGTTACTCTCTGGCTTGGCAGGTATTATAAGGTAGCTTTGATGGTTTTAATACTCCTGCAGGCTATACTCCTTAGCCTGTTTGTCCGTGGTTACTGGGTGGCATGATTTAAAAAGTCAAAAGTTTTGTCCTTTGGGTTTTGTAATTTAGTGCCCTCATCATTTATACTTAACCTGGATGAAAGCTCTGGTTGTAATTCCGGCTTTTAATGAAGAAAAAAAGATTGCTGATGTACTTAGGGGAATACCAGCGAGGGTTAATTCTGCTGAACTTGATGTGCTGGTAATTAATGACGGCTCGAATGACGGAACTGATAAAGTGGTACGAGACCTGGGAGTGAAAATGATAAACCATCCGGTTAACCGGGGATTGGGGGCAGCGTTGGGCACTGGGTTTGAATATGCCCGCCGGCAGGATTATGATTTGCTGGTGACTCTGGATGCGGACGGACAGCATGACCCGTCGGAAATTGACCGGCTGGTTGAGCCGGTTACAGGAGGCAGGGCAGATTTTGTTGTGGGAACAAGAATCTTTAAAAAAGGGATGCCGCTGACTCGGAAAATCCTGACGCTGATGGCATCTTTGGCCACATTTTCTTTGAGTGGAGTTTGGACTACTGACTCCCAATCTGGTTTTCGTGCCTTTAGCAGGAGGGCAATTGAAAATATTTTTGTGGAGGTTGACCGGATGGAAGTTTCCTCAGATTTTTTCCGGCAGGCTAATGAGAATAATTTAAAAATCGTTGAAATAGAAATAACACCGATTTATACTGAATACTCAAAAAGAAAGGGACAAAACTTTCTTAACTCGTTTAATATCATCGGAAAATTAGCGTTCCGAAGGCTGATAAAATAATGGAAACAAGTAAACAGCTGGTAATTTTACAGGCGGTAGCAGCAATTTTCGCCCTGTTCGCGCTAAGCCGGGTTTACCTGCGTTTTGCAGAACGCAAGCTCTCCTCCCTTTCTTTTGTTTTTTGGGTGGCAATTTGGGTTGGCGGCGTAATTTTTATTCTCTTCCCCGACATCACCACCCGTTTTGCGAAACTGGTCGGTATCGGCCGGGGAGTAGACGTGGTGATTTATGCTTCAATTGCCATACTTTTTTATCTGATCTTCCGTATCTATATTAAAATTGAAGATACTCAAAAACAAATTACGGAAGTGGCCAGAAAAATGGCTCTGCATGAAAATGGTCAAAAAGAGCCTGCTAAAACCGCGAGGCGATGAAAATTCTCTTTGTCACAGAGTTTTTTCCGGAAAAAAATAGCTTAAATTTTAGCGGCGGCGTAGAAGCGTTCAGTTTTAACCTGGTAAGAGAAATTGCCCGCCGGCATTATGTGGTGGTGATTTGCCGTAAATCCGATCCGGCCCAACCAGGCCGGGAAATTTTTCCCGGGAACCTGCAAATAATCCGTATTGGGCCGGCAGCCAAAAGAATTGATACGGGGTTTTTAACGGTCCCTGCCAGGTTGTATTTTACACTCGCATCAGTTTGGGTGGGACTGAAAGAAAGCTTTGACTTGGTGCAGGGTAACAACTTCGTGACATATCCGGCGGCAGCCATTTTAGGTGCTTTGAGAAAAAAACCTGCGGTTGCCTGGTATCCGGATGTTTTTGTCGGCCGCTGGATCGGCCTGACAGGCCTTTTATCAGGGCTGACCGGGGAAATTTCCGAACGGTTGTCGCTGAAATTTTCCTGGTCAAAGATTGTGGCAATGAGTGGGTCAACCCGGGAGAAGCTGATCGAACAGGATATTCCTGAGGCAAAAATAGCGACAATCTATGGAGGTGTAGACAGAGAATTATTTAAACCCGGAAAAAACGAACAGGATGAAAATTTTTATATCTGTTGCGTTACCAGGCTGGTTGGGTATAAAAAGGTAGATTTATTAATCAAGGCTGCGAGGATATTGAAGGAGAAGGGGATAGATGTCAGGGTGGAAATAATGGGTGAGGGGCCGGAAAAAAGTAAGTTGGTTGCTTTGGCTGAGAAGACGGGTTTAAAAGACAAAGTCCGCTTCCACGGCCGTATTTCTCAAGAGCAAATGGTAAAGGTTTTGCAGTCTTCCCGCCTTTTTTGTCTGCCTTCGGAGGTGGAAGGTTTCGGGCTGGTGACAATGGAGGCTGCTTCCTGCGGACTCCCCTTTGTAGTGACGGACATTCCTGTTCTAAAAGAGGTAACAGAAAATGGTTTGGGCGGCAGCTTCTTTAAGAAAGGTGACGCAACTGACCTGGCTTACCAGATTGCTAGGTATGTAAAAGACCCCAAGCTTTGCCGGGAAAAATCGGCACAGGCCCTGCAGCTTTCCCGGAAATATTCCTGGGATAAAATTGCTGCTGATTTTGAGGATATGTACCGGGAGATTGCCAGCAAACCCTTACGGGTGTTGATGCTGGTGGATGCCTGGTTCCCGCATGTGGGTGGGGGACAAGTCCATGCCTGGGAGCTTTCTAAGGATTTGGCCAGACAGGGTTGCCGGGTGACGGTCTTTACCAGGAGTTTAGGGGAGTGGAGTGAAGAATTTCCGGGAGTTGAGGTAGTAAGGGTTGGCCATTTTAAAAAATTTGCCAACGTCTTTGGCCGTCTGGAGTACCTGATTTTGGCTTTATGGTTTAGTTTGCGGACAGATTATGATATTTTGCACGCCCACGCCTTTTCCCCCGGTCTGCTGGTACCAATGATAAAATTTTTCCGCCGCAAGCCGTTTGTTTTTACCGTTCACGGACGGGGAGTAAAAATCGCCGGGATTGGTACAGGAGAAAGCTATTTACAAAATTTGATATTCTATAAAATACCCTACGATTTGGAAATAACGGTAGCGGCTAACACTTTAACGAAGCAAGTGGCAGCTAAAAAATTAGTTGTGATTCCCAATGGGGTGGATACTGTAAAATTCTCTCCGGCTATCAGGGAGCGGAAAGAAATTAGACGGATTCTTTATGTTGGCAGGTTAAGTGAAGAAAAGGGGGTTGATTTATTAATAGAAGCCTTTAAAAAATTGCATAGGCTGGAGCTGAAATTAGACATTGTCGGCGATGGTGCAGAAGCTGCAAAGCTCAAAAAGGCTGCTTCGGGGTCTAAAATTACTTTTTGGGGAAGATTGGATGGTGAAAAGCTTTTGGAAAGGTTTAAAAAAGCTGATTTGCTGGTTTTGCCATCCCGCACCGAAGGACAACCAGTTACTTTATTTGAAGCGTGGGCAGCTAAACTGCCTGTATTGGCTACCATGGTGGGTGATAACGAAAAATATATTAAAGATGGGGAAAGTGGCTTCCTAACAAATCCTGACGTGCAATCAATCTATCAAAAATTAAAGGAGATCTTGCAGACAGCAGGGGTTGATCGAATTGCTGAAAGAGGATATCATCAGGTGCAATCCTTTAGCTGGGATAAAGTTGCAGAACAAACACTCTCAGCTTACCGGAAGGTACTAGAAGAAAATGGTAAAGACAGGTAACTACAACTTTCTGGAAGATCTTCGGGGAGTCTGGCAACATCGGGAGTTGCTGTATTTTCTGACACAGCGGGAGTTGGAGGTTCGCTACAAACAGGCTTTTTTCGGTATTGCCTGGGCCATTATTACTCCTCTGTCGCAGGCTGTAATTTTTGCACTGATCTTTGGCGTTTTTCTCAAAGTGTCTTCCGGGCCGACTCCATATCTTTTACTGGTGTTTTCCGGGCTGTCTTTTTGGAATTTTTTCTCTCAATCCATCACCATGGCTACCTTTGCTCTGACCGGAAATTACAATCTGGTAACAAAGTCCGTATTTCCGAAAGAGATATTGGTGATTTCTACCGTGTTGGCCAGAGTGCCGGATTTATTATTTTCTTTCGTGGTGCTTCTCGCGATGATGTTTTACTATCATCAGGGCTTATCCCTGGCAGCCTTGTGGGTAATCCCGACCTTTATTATAGAAGTTATCCTGACTCTTGGACTGGGCTTATTTTTTGCTGCAACTAATGTGTTTTACCGCGATGTAACTGCTTTGGCTCCTTTGCTGCTGATGCTTTGGATGTATCTGACTCCGATTGTTTATCCGTTGAGTTCAGTTCCCGTTCACTTTCGTCTGCTTCTATCTCTTAACCCGATGACCGGTATTATTAGCGCTATCCGATCTGGCTTGCTGATGCGCCAGTCCCCGGACTTGTTGCTGCTGGCATTCTCACTGGTTTTAACAGCAGCTATTTTCATAGTTTCCTATCTGCAGTTTAAAAAATCAGAGAAAGGTTTTGCAGATATAATATGAAACAACAGGCGGTTATTTTAGAAAATGTCTGGAAAAAATACCGGATTGGTGCGCCCAAAAAACTGACTGAGATGCTGGCGGGTTGGGTGTCTGCGGATAATAGACAGAAAGAATTTTGGGCGTTGCAGGGAGTGGGGGTTAAGATTCAGAAAGGTGAAGTTGTGGGAATAATTGGCCCGAACGGGTCCGGAAAATCAACTTTGCTGAAGATCTTGTCGGGAATTACCACTCCGACGAAAGGCAGTATTTTTATAAACGGCAAGGTTGCCTCACTGCTGGAGTTGGGTGCAGGCTTTCACCCGGAGCTGACCGGCCTGGAAAACATCTATCTTTACGGAGTGATATTGGGTATGAAGAAAAAAGAAATTGACGAAAAACTGCCAGAGATTGTCACTTTTTCCGGGATTGAACAGTTTTTAGAAACTCCCGTAAAACATTATTCATCTGGAATGTATATCCGGCTGGCTTTTGCGGTGGCTATAAATTTAGATTTTGATATCTTGCTGATTGATGAAATTATGGCAGTGGGAGATGCTGAGTTCCAGCAAAAATCATTAAAGAAAATTCATGAAATTGTAAATAGCGGGAAAACAGTGATTATCGTCAGCCATGATTTGGAAAAATTAAAAAATTTATGCCATAAAACTATATTACTTCAAAAAGGAAAAATTATTAAAAACGGAGAGACAAAATTAGTTGTATCCCGCTACCTGCAAAATTTGAGCAATGAAAATTAGTTATTCTGATGAGCGATTAGCTAAATCGGCAGACAGCCGCGATTATTTCCATTTTTTGCCTGCGGACGCATTTAGACTAATAACAGCTTTATTTTACAGGCCTCGATCCTTGAAACCATGGATAAGTAGATGATAGCCTCAATAGAAAGCAACCTGTCACCATATAGACAAAAGTTAAAAGAAATTTGGAAAACTTTAGTAGTTAGGAATATTAGCCCCCAAAGTTTCACAGTTAGTTGGTACAAAGGTGTAAAACTTATCCTTTATCAGGATAGCGAGATATCCAGGGATGTCTTTATTGAAGGGATATATAAACCGGACCTGTTTCATTGTCTTAATAAATTTCTGAGGAAGGGGATGGTTGTGATAGATATCGGAGCAAATACGGGATTAGTTACTCTTTTGCTGCTAAGTCGACTGGTGATGGCGGCACAGTCATAGCTTTGAACCAAGTGGCAGAGAGTATCAACGTTTAAAAGCAAACATTAGGATTAATAAGCTTTATAACACTGAACCTTTAAAAATGGTGGTGTCTGATGTGGACTGGGAAATTGATATAGATATTGCTAAGCTGCCTTATACAGGCCATAACTGTCTATGGCCATTTGGCTATCAGCCTACTCTTTTGGATCATCGGGAGAAGGTTAAAGTCTATATACTCGGATTGATAATAGCACACCAAACCTTAACAAAAGTGGACGTTATCAAGCTTGATGTTGAGGGTGCGGAGTTCCCAGTTTTATCCGGGGCCGAAGAAACGATTCAGAGATATCGACCGTTGATTTTTATGGAGTTGTCGTATACATTAAATAAACGAAAAAACAAATACCCGGAAGTTTTAAGCTTGCTCAAAAAGCTACGCTATAAAGTTTTTGATTTGGATAATATTGCGATGGGCTTTAAAGTACTACCAAGAAAAAAGTATTACCCCGGGTCAAATATTGTCGCCATACCAAATGAAAAGCTATCCGATATAATTATTTAAGTATGCCGGATTTTAATTTTGGTGAAGCAGTTTTTAAACAAAGGCTAACTGTTGCCAAATCCCGGCAACGCTTACTTAACCTTTCTCGTGTAGTCGGTTATCTGTCAGACTCCAGTCTGGGGCAATACACCCAAATACTGGCTGCATGTTTAGAATTTAAACCGGATTTAATTATTGAGCTGGGGCGGGGAGTTTGGGATAATTGGCTGATTTGTCAGGCTAAATTTTTAAAAATACTCTTGGTTGGTACCATTGAGGTGATTACTGCCGTTCATCAAATACATGATTATTCACATGCTGGAGGATATGATAAAGTTTGGAAAGGGGAAGAACATGAACATAACATGAAACAGGCAAGCAAAAAAAGACTAGCCCTGTTTTTAGAAAATGCGGATTATAAGCTGACAAAGAACGGTTTAGTGAAACCATGTTTAAGCTGGCGACGTTTATGGAGAAATTTACAAGTTTATCCGACTTTGGGGAATAGATGGGCAAGGTTGCTCTGGCCGGAGATTGTAGCTGCCGAGGTGTTGATTGAAAATTAAATTAAAATAAATAACCTTTTATCAGGGAACAGGAGTGCCCGGAATGACCAAGATTAGTGTTATCATACCAATTTTTAACGGGGAGAAATATCTTGAGGAGGCAATTGAAAGCGTATTAAAGCAAACCTTTAAAGATTTTGAGCTGGTTGTTATTGATGACGGGTCAACTGATAGAACTTCCGAGCTGCTAAGTAATATTAAAGACAAAAGAATGCGGGTTATCAGAAATTCGAAAAATTTAGGGGTGGCCAAATCACTTAATATAGGTTTAAAAGAAGCAGGAGGAGAATATATTGCCCGGGCTGACGCGGATGATGTGAGTCTAACGGACAGATTTGCCAAGCAGGTAAATTTTTTAGATAGCCACCCGGATTATGTATTAGTCAGCTCAAACGTTGATTTAATAGATGATAAAGGCAAAACAACTGGTCATTCTAATTTACCACTAACTAATAAAGAAATCCGAAAAAAAATACTTGTCCGAAATCCCATTGCTCACCCAACAGTGATGTTTAAGAAAAGTGTCCTGGAAAAAACAGGGGGTTATAGAAATATTTTTAACGGAGCGGAAGACTATGATTTGTGGTTCCGGATGTTGAAAGTCGGCAAGCTGCATAATTTGCCAGAGAGATTGGTTAAAAGACGAATCCACGCCAACGTAGTTACAAAAAATCACGGTTTACAATCTAAAACGGAGCAAACAGCCTTACTGGTAAGATTGGTAAACTTGCCGGGGTACTTAATAATGGGAGCTTATTACCGTGATTAAAATTTGTTCACCACAGCTTGGATTATCACCGCACTCAGTTTTAGGTGGAGAGATCTATGATTACCAAGCTATTAAGGGGTTTGTTGCTAGAGGATTTGAGGTGTTTGTGTATTTACCTAAAGGCCGGGACTATGACCATAGTATTAAAAATCTTCATGTTAATAGAGCGCCAATTAAACATGTGTTCCCACCGATAATCTATTCTTTTTTATGTTTGCCCTACTTGTTTCGGTTATATCGAAAAGAAAAGTTCGATATTTTAAGAATCCATTCACTCCGCTTTTTAGGTGTTGCGGCAATAATATTTAAAATGTTTCGTCCCCGTGTGCCCATCCTTTGCAGCGCGGTAACAGTTGATAAGTCTTTTATCTATTACCCTATTGAAAAATATACTCTTCAAATTGCTGATAAAATAATTGTTCAAAGTAATTATATGAAAGACTTTTTAGTTAATTATTACAAAGTGGATGCCAAAAAGATCTCGGTAACATACGGAGGAAAAATTGATTCTAATATCAAATGGAAAAACAAGCCGAAAGAAGCAAATTTTCTTAAGGATAATGAACCAGTGATGCTCTTTATGGGTGCGCTCATAAAAAGAAAAAACCCTCAATTTCTTATTCCTCTGTTGGCAGAAGTAAAAAAGAAAATTCCTAAATTAAAAATGGTTATTATCGGGGATGGTGAATTAAAGACTGAAATGCAGCGAGAACTGGAGAGCCGAGATTTGGCTGAGAATGTGTTGTTCATAAACAAAGCTTATGGTGATGAAAAAGCTTTTTGGTTTTCACGAATGAATGTTTTTGTCTTCCCTTCTCTGGATGAGGGCTTTGGTTTAGTAGTGACAGAGGCGATGTCTTTTGCTAAACCAGTAATAACTTCAACAAGTGCGGCATTTAGGGAGATTATAGATCCCGGAGAAGATGGTTTTACAATTAGCCTGGATCAACCGAATGAATGGGTGAAAACTGTTGTGAGCCTGATTCAATCTCCAACTCTGACTACCAAAGTGGGTAAAAGAGCACAGGAAAAGGTTAATAGAGCATTTAGTTGGGAAAGAACTTATGATTTAAATAAGAGAGTAGTTGAGGAGATGAGTAGATGAAATTTTTCGTTTGGCTGGTAAAAAAAACAGAACTTTTATCGGCACTCTCAATCAGGCTGGTTTATCTGACCGGAAAATCAAAGGTTCCGGTTCACCCGAAACATTTAATTTCCAAAAATTACCCGCAATATCTTAAATACATTAAAAATGGTGACATTGTGCTTGATCTAGGTTGCCATCAGGGAGAAATAAGCCTGGCTCTAACTAGAAAGGCACAGAAAGTGATTGCTGTTGATTACGATAAGAAAGCCTTGGGGTGGGGAATTGTTGAGCAGAAGCGGAGAAAAATAAAAAATATTTCCTTCTCAGAAGTTAATTTAGAGAAAAACCTTCCTTTTAAGAATAATCAGTTTAATCCAGTGTTTTTTTTGGATGTGCTGGAGCATTTAAACAATAGAGACCAGGTTCTGAATGAAATTTATCGGGTTTTAAAAGAAGACGGTCGGTTAATTTTGGCAGTTCCCAACAAAGAAACCTCCTGGAAAAAAATACAAAAAAGAGCAGGAATATTTTATTACAGCGACCCGGACCACAAAATTGAATTTACCATGTCCGAGATAGAAAAACTGATTAAAAATCACAGATTTCATATCGATAATATTGAACCCAACGCATATGACACACCACTTAATCCGCTTATTGATTTGGCGGGTGGAATTTCGCTGACTCTTTATAAAAGATTACGAAAATGGAAAAGCAATATGCTAAAAAAATATCCCCTTGAAGGAGGAGGCTTTTTAATAATTGCCACCAAGAAAAACCCGTGAAAATTGCCATTTACAGTGATAACCTACAAAAAGAATTATCAAATAGTGATTTTCAAAGGAAGCATTGGGACCGTCATTGGGAAGAGAACTCTTTTTATAACCTGGTGAAACAACTGCCTATCAATCCAATCTACTGGGAACTGTTGGAAATTATAAAGAAAAAAGACAATATTTTGGAAGCCGGCTGCGGAGCAGGGCAATGGGTGTGGATGCTTTCAAAACACGGCTACCACATTACCGGGGTTGATTTCGCCGGCAAAACTATCACCATAACGAAGCGTCATTTCCCGAAACTTGATTTAAGGCGCGCTGACGTGAAGAAATTGCCTTTTAAAGATAGTACTTTTGATGTTTATATATCATTTGGCGTTGTAGAACACTTTCCGGAAGGCCCGGATGCAGTGTTAGCAGAAGCACACCGGGTTGTTAAAAAAAATGGGTTGTTGTTTTTAACGATCCCGTATCTTAATCTATTCAGGCTTTTCCGGTATAAAAAACTAAAAACAGAAAACGGACAATTTTATCAATACCTTTATGATAAACGGGAAATTAAAGAAAAAGTAAATAATGCAGGCTTTAGGGTCACCCGGGTAAAAAAATATGATTTTATAAATGCGGTGACAAAAGATTTTCCTTTTTCAAAGCTGATACTCACCAGAAAAAAAGATGATGGTATGAAAGCACATATTAAGAATACCGGTAAGCTGGAAGACTTATTGAAGATCAAAAAACCAAGCTTTTTCCTGAGTAATTTCCTTTATCACCTGGATTCCTACATACTGCTTATTGAAGCAAGAAAACAATGAAAATAGCTTTTATAAATGAACTTTTCCTTCCTTTTGCTCCGGGTGGAGGAGAGTGGAGTACATACTACCTGGCGAAGAGTCTGGCGAAAAAAGGAAATCGAGTGATAGTAATAACACCAAATTATGGTGCCCCACGTCATGAAATTATGGAAGGTGTAACGGTTAAACGATTTCCTTTCTATGCAAAGTTGCAAAAAAACAACATTTTTTTAGGAAATTTTTTCTATACCAACCCAGTATGGTATTTTTGGTCAATTTTAATGTATTTTTGGTATTTACGAAGGGAAAATCCGGACGTGGTACATATCCATGGGAAATATTCGATTCCGCCCATTTTCATAGCCGATATATTTCTTCGGAAACCACTGCTGGCAACGATCAGAGATTATCAGGTTATCTGCAATTACGGAATGTGTTTGACTTATTCTGATAAGGCCTGTTCGCTCAAAGGTTATTTTTTGAAGGATTTCCCCCAGTATTACCAAGATTATGTCAAAAATAAAAGTTCCATTACACTGGCGAGTAATTTAGCCTTTGCCATTTGGGGAAGAATATCCAGTAATTTTTTGTTGTTTTTTGCCCGAAAATTAACAGTGGTCACCTTATCTGGTAAACAAAAGGAAATATTTTTAGCGAATGGTTTTAGGAAGGTTTTAGTAATCGGCAATTCTACCGATTTTCCAAATCAGAAAAGCAATATTAAAAAAGAAAATATTGTGATTTTTGCCGGGAGACTTTCCAAAGGTAAGGGAGTGGAGATAATAATAGATTCATTGTCTGAATTTTTTACCCGCTTCCCGCAGTTTAAGTTTGTGTTTGCCGGGGAGGGGTTTTTGAAAGAGAAACTTTTGAGCATGAGCCAGACCGAAAAGAGGATGGAAGTGTTGGGCCAGATGGAACACGATAAGCTGCTGGCTTTATATCGAAAAGCAAAGCTGGTGATAGTGCCATCCCTTTGGCCGGAACCATTTGGCAGGATTGCCCTGGAAGCGCTGTCGCAGGGAACGCCGGCTGTAGTAACAGACAAGGGGGGGCTTCCGGAGATTATCAAAAACGGCAGATGGGGAGTGGTTGTTCAGGCTACTCCTTGTGAGTTGCTTTCCGGTATCAAGAAAGCTCTGAAAAATAATATAAAACTGCAAAAAAATATTGAAAAAGATATGGATAAAATAAAGGACAAATTCGGCAGAGCGATATGTGAAAAGTACCTTAACCTTTATCGGGAATTATTAAAATGAAGCTGGGAATTTTTCTGACAGCTGGTGACGGTTTAAGTACCATGGAAAAAAGCGGGCAATTGACTCGCTTTAAAAAATATTATTTATCGGAGTATTCCGAAAACTTTGAGGAGGTGTACATTTTTTCCTATTTAAATGAAAAAATATCAGGTCTTCCAAAAAATGTCTATCTGGTGCAGAACAAGTATGGTTTACACCGATATGTTTACGGAATATTACTGCCTTTTTTGAATATTAGAACCGTGAGAAATTGTAATATATTTCGGGTTTTCCATTTGTCCGGAACTATTCCGGCAATAATTACAAAAATATTTTTCCAAAAACCATTTGTTTTCAACTATGCCTTTGATTATAAAAAATTTGCTGAGATAGATAATAATAGTTTGGCAAAACTGCTATTGAGAGCGGCCTGCCCGTTGGCTATTCGCTTTGCGGATAATATACTTGCTGCTAACAAGAATATTTTAAAAAATTTACCAAAAAATAAGACTATTTATTCGCCCAACGGGGTTGATACAAAAGTGTTTAAGCCATTTTTAGTTAAAACAAAACCAAATCATAGAATGAATATTTTATCTGTTGGCAGGATGGAGAAACAAAAAAATTTTGCTGCGCTGCTCAAGGCTATGGCAGACTTGCCGGCTAAACTAACTATTGTCGGCAATGGAAGTTTAAAAGAAGAGTTGGTTGACCTGGCTAAAAAAGAAAATATTGATTTAGAGATTATTGATAAAGTCGAAAATGACAAAATGCCCGAGATGTATAATCGGGCAGATATTTTTGTCCTGCCATCGCTGATCGAGGGTCACCCGAAAGTGCTTCTTGAAGCTATGTGCTGTGGTCTGCCGGTAATTGGCACAAAGACTGAAGGGACAAATGAGATTATTGATGATCGTGTTAACGGCCTGTTAACCGGTATCGATGCTGCTGATATCAGATCAGCAATAAAAATTTTTATGAAAAATGAAAAATTAAGACAGAGTTGCGGGAGTAAGGCAAGAAGAACTATTATCGGTGACTATGATATAAAGAAGCTGGTAAATAAAGAAATCAAGATGTTAAAATCAGGAAATGCCGATAATTGAGAACATAAAATATTATTTACTAACCAGCTACCGGCGAAAAATGCTGGATAAGGCCCTGGCAAAAAACAGGCATCTTTTTAATGGTGATGTTTTGGATATTGGCGGAGGGAAAAAAGACGGAAGGTTCATTCCGCCGAAAACAAATAAGTGGGTTATTGCGGACATGAGGCATGAGCTGAACCCGGACGTGATTGCTTCGGTGGAAAAATTGCCATTTAAAACAGGCTCTTTTGATACTATTAAAGCCACAGAACTTTTCGAACATGTTGAGGATTTCGAAAAAGGATTCCGCGAATGTTACCGGGTCTTGAAAAAAGGCGGGAATATGATTATATCGGTACCTTTTATGTATCCTTTCCACCCAGACCCGGGAGATTACCAAAGGATAACTGTCCAAAAATGGCAAAATTTAGCAAGGCAATATAATATGAAAATAACAGTTGAAGAGCAAGGGCATTTTTTAACGGTATTGGCTGAATCATGGAGGTGCTTTGTGGTTAATTTACAAAATCCAATCCGGTATTTTTTATATTTTACTTTTCCTCTAGCGGACTTGCTGACTATTTTGGAAAAAAATTCAAATGGTAAAAATTTTTATTTTAAAGGCTTTATTGAAGGCTATTTTATGGTTTTTAAAAAATAAATCTTAAAATATGAAACCATGGGTGACTTACCATTTATATCAGACAGAGAAGAAACTAGAAAAGAGCCTTCTCGACTTTACAATACTTGGGATTTGGCGAGGATACAGACGGATAAAAAAAGGAGTTGCGGGTTCTGATAATTTAGTTGTTTCAAAATTATATTTAAAATACCAAAATCTTGAAAGCGAGTTACTTGGAAGAAAATATTATTTTGTAAATTTAGATACACTTATTAAATGGGTGGATGAGTGGGTTAAAGATATCCCTTCCGATATTGACATATTTATCGGGATTCCGCGAAGCGGATTGCTTGTGGCCAACTTATTGGCATTAAAGAGAGGAAAACCATTATCAACACCGGAGCTTTTTACCGCAAATCAATACTGGCAAAGTAAACATATTTCAAGGGATAGCGTAAAAAAAGTACTTTTGGTAGATGATAGCGCCAGTACCGGAGAAACCATGGAAGACTATTACAACAAGTTAAAAAAGGCTTGCTCAAGCCTGATAATTTTAAAAGCTGCCCCGATTGTTTCCAGAAAAGCAAAGAGCAAAATTGACTATTACTATAAAATTATTCCGCAACCCCGTTTTTTTGAATGGAACATGGTTCATTGGAAGCGTTGTAAAATTGCAGTAGATTTAGATGGTGTACTGTGCGAAGATTGTCCTCCGGGAGTAGACCAAAATGAAAGGCTGTATGATAACTGGCTGAAAAATGCCCGTCCGTTAATAATTCCTGAATTTGAGATTGATGCAATTGTTTCCAATAGATTGGAGAAATACCGCGGGGAAACCGAAAAGTGGTTAAAGAAGAACGGAATACGTTATCGCACGCTAGAGATGTGGAAGCTAAACTCTAAAAAGGAGAGACGTGGTAATTACTCCAAAAATAAAATTGATAAGTTGCTGGTAATTAAGCCGGATATATTTTGGGAAAGTAGTTTAAAGCAGGCAGAGGACATTTTCAAGGCTACGGGGGTCCCTACTCTCTCGGTAGACCAGAAAGTGCTTTTCAGCTAGCCGCGCTTGTACTTGTAATCGGTTCGGGAGATAATACCAATTTGTCGTGTATATGAAACTTCAGAAAATAAAGCTGAATCGCAGCGAGATAAAACCTGCTAAGTAGTTTGGAAATTACGGCCCCCGTTAACCCGAAGAAAAACATTAACCCGACTAAAGAGACAATACTAACTATCGAATAAGAAATATTTATTGTGTAGATTGTCCTGGTTGAGCGGTTTTTTATAAAACTAAGACTGGCTAGGTTCGCAGGAAAGTACAACAAGCTTAGAGAATAGATTTGAGAAAGGGCGAGCGATGTTTTTTCGTATGCTGGGAAAAGGAACTTAAATAAATAAGGGGCGGATAGGATGTAGACTAGTACTATGATAAGGATTAGTGTCTCGAGCTGAAAGATTTTTTTGAAAAGCCCCTTCTTGATATTGGTATCACTCATCTGAGCAATTTTAGGTTGCCCGAGAGAAATAAAAGTGTTAAAAAAAGAGTGTAAGTGTAGTGGTGCCAGTAAGGCA
>JAJYIE010000002.1 GCA_021790255.1 bacterium
GGACTACCTGTCCTGGCGGTAAATAACAATAAAGGAAAATTATCAACACCAGAAGATGTTGCTTTATTACGCCAAACCAGATGGTTACCTAAGGATGTTAGTTTTAGCGCTGAAACATACATTTATGACAATAAAGTGGCCGTATTGGACTATAAAAAAGACATTGTCGGGGTAATCATTGAAAGCCTGCCGATATTTGAAGCTCAGAAAGCCATTTTTGAGATGAGTTGGCAGAAATCGGATGATGAAAAAAACGGTTAAGGAACGAATTATTAAACTAATTATCTGGGTTTTTAGGATCAAATACTCTTTTCTGAAGCCCAAAGTAATACATTTTATCCATCAGGGAGTACCATATTACTCCCAGTGGGAATCGCCAGAACTTGTATCTAAACTGGTTGAGAGGAAAATTAGGGCAGAAGATGATCCTAAATGGAAAAATTCCGGAGCTAAGAATAAGCTTGAATATTTAAACTGGAGCTGGAGCGGCTGTGGGATGGCCTGTTTTAAGATGGCTTTGGAATATTTTACAGGTCAAAAAGTGCCCCTGGTTGTTCTGGGTAAGCAGTGCTTAGTGTATGGTGGTTATCAGATGAATCAACAAGCTTTTAATAGGGGTGATTATTTGCATTCTTTACCGGGATTATTTTATAAACCTTTTATCCGCTTTATCCGGCATGAGTACGGTTTAACCGGCAGAGTCTCCCGGTTTTTGACGGTTGAACAGATTGCCTATGAAATTAGCCGGAAGAACCTTGTCATAGTTTCAGTAAGTGCTGATATTGCCGATCAGCAGAATTATTCAGGTTCCAAAGGAGGCCATCTGATATTGGTTAACGGTTATGATTTACCCAAAAAGCAACTGATATTTCATAACCCATCTGGTAAAAACACAAAAAACCAACAACTTGCCCGGATTAATTTCCAGGATTTTATCCGGTACTTTGATAACAAAGGTATGGTTATTTTTGATCCTGCTTAATCTAAACCTCGTCTAATTAGTTATCACAGAGGTAAGTCGGATTATGTTCGAACAAGGCAGATACTCTGTATTGTAAAGCCTTGCGGATGACCGGGCGGGCTTGCGGGATTAGCTTACGCCTCTTTGATAAAAAGGTTGCCCATAAAAATGCGTCCGCATTGCTTGCAGAGTGAAGGATTGAAGGAATAATAAAAGGAAGGTCATCTTCTCTTAACTTATGTGGAGCTATTTCCTTTTGGCAAGGCCAAATCTGCAGTTTATCCGGGAAGAAGTTAAAAAGTAACCGACCGCCGGAACCTTGCCGGGAAAAAGGCACCAAAAAACCAAAGGGTTGTTCGCAATTATCAGGTTGGATTACCATGCTTAAAAAACCAGCCGGGAGTTTGCCGCCTAGGGCATCAGCTTCAAGTAATAAAAAGGCACGGTAACTGCCAATATCGACTACTGTGTCATATCCTGTACAAATAGCCCGGGCTTGTGCTCTGGTTCTAATCCAACTTGGGCCATCATTCAGAAGATGAGTTACCGGATGGCCAAGGTGGTGTTGGTCCTGATGGTATTTAATAAACTTGGCGGTGAGGTCAGGAGAGGGATAAGGATTAATTAATTCTAAGTTGCCCATAATCTGAGTAGAATGCGATTATAATGCTTGATTGATTAGAAATTTTCAATAGTATTTTTTCAATGCAGTTTTGACAGCCTGGTTAAACTTTTCGCCTCGATCGAATTCGTTTTGGAATAAATTAAACGAGGTGGCGCCGGGTGAGAAAAGAATAGTATCGCCGGGCCGGGAATTGGATAAAACCTCATTAAGTAAAACTTCTAATTTGTTGTAAGGATGTGGGTTGGTATTTGGTATTTGGTATTTGGTATTTAGGGATAATATCTGATCTGTGGCATCGCCTTCTAAAAAATAGACCGCTTTAGCGTATTTTTGGATCGCTTCGGCCATCTCGATATAGCCCAAACCTTTATTCATCCCACCGCAGATTAAGATTGAGTTTGGTAAGGTCTGGAGAGCCTGGATAGTCGATTCGGGGTTGGTCGAGGCGCTGTCGTTGTAGATTTTTATCCCATTGACTTCTTTGATGAATTGTAGCCGGAAATCAATGCCAGGAAATTTTTGCATAATTGATAGGGCCTGTATTGGGGGAATTCCCAGTTGCTGAGTTACAGCGAGAGCTGCCGCCATGTTCGCTAGATTGTGCTGACTGGGCAAAACCGGCCGGAATGTTTTCGGCAAATTAGCTGAACTAAATTTTTTGATTGTTCCTGAGAGTGATTTAAGGAACTTGGGCTGATTGGTAATTTTATCTTCGGCATTGATAAATAAAAAATCATCTTCAGTCTGGTATTTAGCAATGGCCCGTTTGGCAGTAATATAGTTTTCCATGGTGTCGTGGTAATTTAAGTGGTCGGGGAAGATATTAGTAATTACGGCAATGTGGGGTGAAATTTTATGCTGTTCAAAAGCCTGCAGCTGAAAAGAAGAGAGCTCCAGCACAACTGAAGTATCCGGTTTGATCTTCGAGAGCATTTCCAGCACTGAAGCCCGAATGTTACCAGCAAGAATGACTTTTTTCCCCGCCTGCTTAAGAACTTCGTAGATTAAGGAGGCGGTAGTCGACTTGCCTTTGGTACCGGTGATGCCAATCAGTTGCTCTGGCTCGACACATTCTAGGAAAATTCCCATATCCATTTCCACACGCTTACCCATTTTTTGAGCATAAAGCAGGAAGTTGTTATCCGGTTTTATGGCTGGGTTGCGGATGATGAGGTCAGCCCAATCAATATCGGCAGTCTGGTGGCCGCCTAAAACGTATTCAATGTCAGGGAATTGTTTAAGCTGGTTTAAAGAAGTTTCCAGCTGGTCGGCGGTTTTTAAATCAGTAACCCTGACCAAATCACCTTGGCGGGCGAAAAATTTAGTGGCCCCGAGGCCACCTTGGTTGACACCAAGGCCAAGAATAAGTATTTTTTGGCCTTTATGTGAATTATTTATTTTCATTGACCAGCTGCTTTGCTAAATTATGCGTTTCCCCTGCTCCAACAAAGAAAATGACGCTGTTTTCATCAGCACTATGCTGCAATTTCTTAAGTATATCTTCAGGATCAGGAGAATAAATCACGCTGTCTTTGTCAATTGCTTCAACCAACTGCCGGCTGTTAACAACCCCAGTGTCAACTTCCCGTGATGGATAAATATCCTGAATAAAAATTTGGTCGACAGGGAGTTGCTGAAAAATATTGACGAAATCATTGAATAAGAAATGCGTTCGGGAAAACATATGCGGTTGAAAAACCACGGTAATTTTTGAGTTGGGAAATTTTTCCCGGGCAGCGTTCAGTGTAACTTCGATTTCTGTGGGGTGGTGGGCAAAATCACTGTAAACTTTTGCTCCCTGATAAGTTCCCAGCAGTTCAAACCGGCGGCCGATGCCGGAAAAGTTTTGCAGGCTTTTTCTGATTACCTCCGGCTTTATTCCTAAGGCCAAACCGGTCTGGAATACCGCCGAGGCATTCAAATTATTGTATTGTCCTGGTACCGACAGTGAAAAATCAATCAGGTTTTGGGAGTAATCAATTACCGGCTGCCTGGGTTTTAGGACTTCAATAACTTCTTGCACTCCCCTATCCTGCATGTTTACAATCAGCAGACCCTTATTTTGTCTTAAGAATTTTACAAAACTTTTTTTATAGGCGTCAAAATCGCGGTAGTATTCTGGGTGGTCCATCTCCACGGCAGTAACAATAGTAATATCCGGGTGGCTAGCCAAAAAATTATCATTGAACTCATCGGCTTCGGTAACAAAGTATTTTCCCACCCCAATCCGGTAATTAGTCTGCCACTCCGGCACGATTGCTCCCAGCTCCACAGCAGGATCCAACCCGGCGTTCTCAAGAAGTGTCCCGATCATGGCTGTGGTGGTCGACTTCCCATGGGTACCGCAGACAGCAATTACAATTTTGCCTTTTTCCAGGTATTTGCCCATAAACTGCTGCCAAGTTAAAATGGGAATTTTTCTTCTGCGGGCTTCCACAAGCTCCGGATTATTCTGATCAAGCCAGGTGATGGCTGGAGAAATGGCGACGACATCAGCATCGTGCAAATGCTCAGGATTATGTCCTTCCCGGAGTTTGGTTTGGTCAAAAATAGCAGTGAATTCGTTAAAGGGGTGATGGTCACAGCCGCTTACTTTGTATCCCCGGGCCTGGGCGATGGCGGCCACTGCTGAAGCCCCGCTGCCGGCTATGCCCAGGAAATGAATATGGATTTTTTTAGCCATATTAAGCGAGTATAGCATCAATCAATATAGCCATAGATAGCCGGGTGGCCAGTGGCAACTGCCCACTGCCTGTTCCCGAAGTCGAAGTGCCAGCGCTCCTGGTGATTGACAGTAAAACCAGCGTGGATCATTGCTGCGCGGATCAATCGGCGGTTATCCCGGTATAATATGTCTTGGCCTGAGGTTATTTTATCAGGGTTTTCATAGTAATAGGATCGCGAAATCTCAGCGTAAATGGGTGTATTCGGCGGAGCTACAGGCACCCGATTAAGACCTTTGACAAGAGAAATGTCGACAGCTCCTCCGGTTGTGTGGGGGGCCAGACCAGGGTCTTTTTCAGGGAGCAGAAAGACGTACCGTTGAGTTATTTTTTGTATCTTATCTTCACCAAGCCGAGGATAAAGATTTTTTACTTTGTCTAAAACTAACCTTTGCATTTCCAGCTGCTCTTCTTTGCTCCGGTGAGCTGTATTTACAACCAGACGGTAGTTATCATCAGCTTTCCGCATATAATTTACCGCCAATGCTAACCGTAAGGCTGCACCTCTTCGCAAATACAATTCTGCCGGGATATCTTTTATCAGTTTGCGCCCTGTTTCCAGAAGATATTGGTGCTCTGTAATAATTTTTCCGAGAGCGACAGCACCTACTGGTACCAATGGCTCTCCGCATTCCCGAACAGGAGTTCTTGCTGCGGAGCGGGTAATCGGAGGCATTGCTACTTCAGCCGGTATCATATCCTATAATATACATGATTTGCCAAACTTTTTCAAATTTCGGTAAAAATTTTCAGGCGGTAAATTTTAAAGGGCGGATTCCCTAACCCAACTTGAAATTTTTCCTGCAGCTTCCCGTTGTCGATTTGACCCATGTGCACGCCATTTGCCTGAGTGCTGCTGGAATGTGCGTAAGTAATAACTCCGTTTTCATGAGCCAAAATGACGGCGACATGCGGAATGTCACTTAGGACATTGAATTTTAGGATATCGCCGGGGCGGGTTAAAGCAGGGCCAGGAACAGGAACAACAAATCGGTCGGAAGTTAATTTGGCGGCTCCCGTTCGCCCGATGTGCTCCATGCCGGCAGCTTCCTGCAGATTACCCAAACCAATTTTTTTAGTCAGGTGATCCAGAAGGCGATAGACAAACCCGGAGCAATCAATGCCTAATTTGTGATTCACCATAAAACGCCGAATTTCTTCAACAGAAGTTTTGTCCAAGTCGAAATTTTCCGCCTCGGCTAATTTTTCAGTGGTTTTGGTGAGAACTTCCGGTGAACTTTTGCCCTGAAACTCCGGCCCCAATTTTTGGTAACTGCCGAATTCATTGCGCCGGTATGGTGTGGGGATCCTTTTGCCGCCCAGAGGAAGCATGAATTGATCGTAAGCCTGCCGCAAGATGGCTGCTGTATCGGACATGCTCTAAATATCCCTACACATCAAGAATAGCTTGTTTTGCATTAGTGGTAATGAACTTCTTGCGGGGTGGGACTTCATCCCCCATCAGCATGGAAAACACTTCATCCGCTGCAGCAGCGTCTTCAATGGTAACCTGCTTTAAGACCCGGTTTTCCGGATTCATTGTAGTCTCCCACAGCTGATCCGGGTTCATCTCCCCAAGACCTTTGTAGCGGGAAGTTAAAATACTGTCAGCTCTGCCGTTACCCAGTTGTTTGACGATTGAATCTTTTTCATCGTCGTTGTAAGCGTAGTGGACATCCTTGCCTTTCTGGAGTTTGTAAAGCGGCGGTTGGGCGATATAAACATAGCCGCGGGTAATCATCTCCGGCAGGTAGCGGAAGAAGAAGGTCAAGAGCAGGGTGCGGATATGGGCTCCGTCCACATCAGCATCAGTCATAAGGACTATCCGATGATAACGCGATTTGTCGTAATCAATATTATCGCCGATACCCGTGCCCAGGGCAATTACCAAAGCTTTGATCTCTTCGAACTCCAGGACTTTATCTAAACGGGCCCGCTCTGTGTTTAAAATTTTCCCCCTAAGAGGCAGGATTGCCTGGAATTTTCTATCTCGGCCTTGTTTGGCGGAGCCTCCGGCGGAGTCACCTTCTACGAGATATAGTTCGGAAAAAGACGGATCTTTTTCTTGGCAGTCAGCTAGTTTGCCCGGGAGCATACCGCCCTCAAAAGCAGATTTGCGCAAAACTGCATCTTTGGCTGCTCGGGCAGCCATGCGGGCGCGGGCTGCGGTAATAACCTTTTCCATAATCTGCCGGGCCTCGGAAGGATTCTCTTCAAAAAACATATCTAAACCCTCTTTGGTGACTTGGGAAACAATTGGCCCAACTTCAGCGTTGCCCAGTTTTTCCTTTGTTTGGGATTCAAACTGCAGCTTGTCGGAATCCATTTTGATCGTGACAACCGAAGTAATCCCTTCCAGGGTATCATCCCCGGTTAGGTTCTCGTCCTTTTCTTTTAAATAACCCTGCTTGCGGGCGTAATCGTTAATGGCCCTGGTCAGGGCGGTTTTAAAACCAGTTAAATGTGTTCCGCCCTCAGCAGTGGATTGAACATTGGCATAAGATTCGATTGTCGGGTTGAACCCCTCCGAGTATTGGATCGCTACTTCAACATCAATCTCGTCAATTACCCGGTGAATGTAAATAGGAGCATGCAGCGCCCCCTTGTTTTTATTTAAGTGCTTGACCAGGGCAACTATCCCCGAGTCAAAATAGTAGTGAAATTCTTTACCCACCCGCTCGTCATAAACATGAAAATAAAGTCTGGCAACCAGGTAGGCCCGGTTTTTTACTTGTTTTAGGACCATGTCCAGTTTCGGTTCAATGGTGTTCATAATGGTGTTATCAGCTTTAAAGGTAGTCCGGACACCGCTTCTGCTGTCCCAGGAAAAGAAGTGATGGAAATTTTTTGGCTCATCGTTTTTTGTCAGGGGTTTTACGGCAAACAGCGGCTTGCCCTGGTGATATTCCTGGAAGTAAACCTTGTTGTCCCGCTTGGTTTCTACCCGCATATATTCCGAAAGAGCGTTGACAGCAGAAGCACCGACTCCATGCAGTCCCCCGGAAACCTTGTATGCTCCCTCTCCGAATTTACCTCCGGCATGCAAGATTGTCATGGCTACCTCAAGGGCGGATTTGCCGACAGTCGGATGGGTTTCCCAGGGAATACCGAAGCCGTCATCAGCTACACTGATGTAATTATCGTTATGTAGGGTAACCCAGACGTTGTGGCAGCGGTTGGCCATGGCCTCGTCAACCGAGTTGTCGATGATCTCCTTGACCATTATCCACAAACCCCGTTCATCGGTAGAGCCGATGTACATACCGGGACGCTTACGGACCGGTTCCAAACCTTCCAGAACCTGGATTTCTTTAGCGCCGTAGTGAGTTTTTACATCTGCCATAATTAAAGCTCCATCAGAAAAATTCAGGATATCGGGACAATAGGTATAAAAGAAGGAAGATGGTATTTTGAAGGTAGAATCCGAAAGAGAGCAAGCTCTCTTTCCTGAAGACAGGTAACAATCTCCTGACTTCTATCTTCAAAAATCTATCCTCCAACCCTAATGACCTACTGTCGTATCTAATCTTTCCGAACTTAGTTTACCAGGTCAAAGCTATTTTTGCAACTGAAGGGTATGAATTTGGATTGTCGTAACGCTCTAAATACCCAAACTTATGGCTACTTCCCTAAGACCGGCGTCTTGAGCATTAAATATTCCAAAATAGCTCTCAAGTTTACGTTTTGTCTCTGCCAGCGCTCAGCTTCTATGCAGTCTTCCAGCAGTTGGTGTATTTGGGATATCGGTAAGACAGGAATTTCTTCAGTCATTTGCTGGCGAAAAAAGGCAGTCAGGCTGTAAAGCAGTTCTTCCTTTTGTTCCAACTTCTCCAGGTAAACAAAACGCTTCTCAACATTTGAACTCAGTAATTTATCGATATTTTTTTGGTGTTTTTCCAAAAATTCGGCGCTCTGGCTGGCCAATTCCGTACTGTGGAGGTTGACAAGTTGGCATCGGGAAACAACAGTCGGCAACAACTGGTCATCAGAACATACTCCCAGAATAATCCGGGCCTGCGCCGGCGGTTCCTCCAAGGTTTTCAACAGGGCATTTTGGGCATCATCAGTAAAATTTTCCGCGGCAATTACTACTACCGCCTGGCCGACAGCCTGGTAAGGCTTGAGGCTTAAAAACTGCTCAATCCGGCGGGCCTGTTCAATTCCCAGTTTCTCTTCTTCTCCCAACCACAACAAGTCAGGATGGCTGCGGCTTAAGCCTTGTTCAATAAGTATCTTTTCTGCTTCCTCTGCCCTTTTTATGGGATCAGGATGGATTAACAGCAAACTGGTCATTTGGGGAAATTATATGAATTTCAAAGATTAAAAAGCAAAGAGCAAAAATATCTGCTTCCCACTTTCCAGGTGGGAAGCTTAACGTCACCCATATTCATCGTACCAATACTACCTCTCGGGAGAAAAGCATCCATTTTGCAACACATAGCTAATCTTGTCTTATTTTTCTAAAGCCAATCCCAGCTTAAGCTATCATAGTTTTGTTGAGGAAACAGAGATTGAAGATCCGGCTTTGTATGTATGCCTTATTGATAGGGAAGGTGATTAAAACTAGCTCCCCACTTGACATGTGGGAGCACAAAAAGCTTTTTGGCGGGAGGCAGATTGCTCCTATATTAGTTCCTCTTTCTAATTGACTATTTCTCAAAAATTTGACCATAATGGAAATAAGCCCTTGGATTTTGTTCAGGGAAATAGTTTATGGCACAAGCTGCTCAATTTGGTCTTGAAGATATCCTTTTTAAGCAAGGCTTGATCAACTCCAGCCAACTTTCTGCTATCAAACTGGAATCAATTAATAGCGGCAAGGGTGCCGAACAGCTTATCCAGGAGCATCAAATAGTGCCCCCGGACAAGTTGCTGGCTGCCCGGGCTCAGCTTTTGGGGGTGCCTTTTATTCATCTGGAGGGGCGGCCGATTTCCTCTGATGTTTTGAATTTGGTGCCGGAATCTGTAGCACGACGTTACAACTTAATCCCCTTTGATAAAAAAGCGGACAAACTATTCGTGGCAATGCTTGACCCTCTGGATTTGCAGGTGGTGCAGTTTATTGAAACAAAGTCCGGGTTGTTTGTGAAGCCATATCTGGCAGCGACTGATGATATTAATGCAGCGATTGGCGAACAATACTCTCAAAACCTTTCCACCGAAGTTACCTCTGCTTTAAAGGAAGTTACCGAGCTCAACAAGCAGGCCACAGAAGACACTGTAACTCAGGAGGGAACGGAAATTATCCGGGAAGCCCCAGTCTCCAACATCATTACTCATCTGCTGGACTATGCCGTAAAGGCTAATGCTTCAGATATCCATATTGAACCTTTGGAAGATAAGACCCGGGTCCGCTACCGGATTGATGGCATTTTGCATGAAAAGGTTATCCTGCCGCGGGGAGTACATGACGCTCTGGTTTCCCGCATCAAAATCCTTTCCAGCTTAAAAATCGAGGAGAAGCGGTTACCACAGGACGGCCGTTTCAGCTATGCTGCCGGGCAAAAAATGTATGACCTTCGTGTTTCCACCGTTCCGACTATCTATGGGGAAAAAGTGGTAATGAGACTTTTGCCCAAAAACACTCTCCCTCCTACCCTGCATGATTTGGGGCTCCGGGCTATGGCTTTAAAAATACTGGAAGCACAAATTACCAGGCCGCATGGCATCATATTAATTTGCGGGCCAACCGGTTCCGGTAAAACTACCACCCTCTACTCTGTTTTAACCAAGCTTTCCACCACCAAGGTCAATGTAGTGACAGTAGAAGATCCTGTTGAGTACCGGATTGCCGGGGCTAACCAGGTCCAGGTGAATCCGCAAATCGGCCTGACTTTTGCTTCAGCTCTGCGCTCTTTCCTGCGCCAGGATCCCAATATTATCCTGGTGGGAGAAGTCCGGGATTCGGAAACAGCGGATCTGGCCATTCAGGCTGCTTTAACGGGCCATCAGGTTTTTTCCACCATACATACCAACACGGCTGCAGGTGCCCTGCCCAGGCTTTTAGATATGGGTATGGAGCCATTTCTGATTGCCTCTTCCGTTAACGCTGCCGTCGGGCAAAGAATCCTGCGGCAAGTGTGCATGCATTGCCGGACAGCCTTTACCCCACCTCCGGAAGTGGAAGCAAGCATCAGGAAAGTTTTGGGCAAGCTGGCGCCTGCCGATAAACAGTTAGCTCTTTACCGGGGGACGGGTTGTGCCGAGTGCGGAAATACAGGTTACTCCGGTCGGATCGGTATTTTTGAGGTTTTACCTATGTCGACTAAAATCATGCAGCTTATTCTTGAACGGGCTTCGGCGCAGCAAGTGGAAGACCAAGCAGTTGCAGAAGGTATGATAACATTAAAGCAGGACGGTTATATGAAAGCGTTGGAGGGGATCACTACCCTGGAGGAGGTGTTAAGAGTAGCAGAAGAGTAGCTTATGCATATAAGACAACTATTAGATTTAGCAATCGCTAAGAATGCTTCAGATTTGCACTTGGTGTATGGTTATCCACCGGCACTGCGGATTGATTCGGCGCTGGATTTTATCCACGGCACAAACCCCCTGACCGATGAAGATATTGTCGGTTTGGTTTTGCCGCTTTTGTACCCGGCTCAGAAACGTATGTTTGAAAGCACTTATGAGCTGGATTTTGCAATTCCTTATCAAAAGAAGGCCCGTTTTAGGGTGAACTTGTTCCGTGAGCAGGGGCATGTTTCGGCAGCTTTCCGTCTCCTGCCTTTGGTTATTCCCAAACTGGAATCTTTGGGACTACCGGTACAGGTTTATCCTTTGAGCGAACTGCGTCAGGGATTTATATTGGTAACTGGCCCGACAGGCCACGGCAAATCGACAACTTTGGCTGCAATACTAAATAAAATTAATGAAACAAGACCGGCCAGGATTATTACCATTGAGGACCCGATTGAATATGTTTTCCCTCAGGCACGCGGGCTGGTCAGCCAACGGGAGATGCTGGTTGATACTAAGAGCTGGTCAAACGCTTTAAGGGCAGCTTTGCGGGAAGATCCGGACGCGGTGATGGTAGGAGAAATGAGAGATTACGAAACAATTGCTGCGGCTATCACCATTGCCGAAACTGGGCATTTGGTTTTTGCATCGCTGCATACCAACTCCGCGGCTCAGGCAGTGGATAGGATTATTGACGTTTTTCCGGAGCAGCAGCAATCTCAGGTGAGAAGCCAAATTGCCGCTACGCTGGAAGCGGTCATTTCCCAGCGGCTGATCCCGACTCTGGGTCCGGGACGGGCTTTGGCAGTTGAGCTTTTAATGAGGACTCCCGCCTTAGCATCAATGATTCGCGACGGGAAAACCCACCTGATTGATAACCTGATCCAAACTTCAGCTGAATTCGGGATGATACCGATGGAGGCATCATTGGCCCGTTTGGTGCAGGAAGGCAGAGTAAGTATAGAGACAGCCCAAAACTATTGCCTGCATACGGATGTTCTGGAGAAACTGGTTGGGGGTTTTCATGCCAGTATTTAGTTACACGGCCAAGGATTTAAAGGGCAACTACCATAAAGGTGAAGTTGAAACAGCCGACGAACATCAGGCGGCGGTGATTTTGCGGCGCAAAAGCCTGATAGTGATCTCCTTAAAATCATCATCGGAGAAAGGCGGATCGTTTTTCAAACAGTTTTTCTTCCGGGTCTCTTTCAACGAGGTGGTAATTATGACCAGGCAGCTGGCTACGATGATTCAGGCCGGGCTGGTCTTATCAGAGGCGCTGGATATTCTGGAGGAGCAGCAGGCCAACAGTAAAATGAAACTTGTACTGCGGGATGTTTCTACTGATATCAAAGGCGGAATTGATTTTGCATCAGCGCTGGAAAAACACCCGGAGGTTTTCCCGAAACTTTATGTTCAGCTGGTGCGGGCCGGGCAGGCCTCAGGTAAGCTGGATACAGTACTTTTGGAGCTGGCATCCAACCTGGAAAAGCAAAGGGATTTTCAAAGCAAGGTCAAAGGGGCAATGATTTACCCCGCTGTGATTCTGGTTATGATGCTCACAGTCATGATGATTATGATGTTTGTGGTTATTCCTCAGCTGACTAAGATGTTCAGCGATGCTCAGATGCAGCTTCCCCTTCCCACGAAAATTGTTATCGCCATCGCCTCTTTCTTGATAAATTTCTGGTGGCTGCTGCTGATAGGAGTAGCGGGGCTTATCTACGGAGCCAAAAAGTTTTTATCCACTCCGACCGGCCGGCTAATCTATGATAATTTCATGATTACCTTTCCGGTGGTAGGAAATATATCCCGCCTGGTAATAATGACCAACTTCACCCGCACCCTGGGGCTTTTGGTGGCGGCCGGGATCCCCATTATTGACGCCATTAAGATTGTCAGTGATGTGGTGGGCAACAGTGTTTACAAAAAAGGCTTATTGGAAACATGCAAGGGTGTGGAGCGCGGCCTAACTTTTTCCAGCCAGCTTCTGGCTCTGCCCCTCTTCCCGCGCATTGTCGGGCAAATGATTAAAACCGGTGAGGAAACCGGAAAACTTGATGATATTATGTACCGGCTGGCAGATTATTTTGAATCAGAGGCGGATAATATCTTAAAAAACAGCACAGCGCTGGTGGAACCGATTACCCTGGTAATTTTGGGGGCAGGAGTAGGCTTTTTGGTGGTTTCCATAATTTTGCCGATTTACCAGTTAAGCACGAACATAAAATAGTTAATTTTTAACCAAACACTTGACGAAAATCGGAGACTATGACAACATTAAAATAAATTGAGAGGGGGTGAGGATATGAGAAAAAATGCTCGCGGTTTCACTTTGGTTGAGCTTTTGGTAGTTATTGCCATTATTGCTATTTTAGCGGCAGTGGTGGTACTGATTATTAATCCGTTGGAGCTGATGAGGCGCTCACGTGATGCAGCCAGACTGACTGACCTGGCAAACCTTCAGCAGGCTATTAATGTAGCGGCACAGGAAGCAACAGGTTCCGGAGTCGGCATTCTCTGTTTCGGCCAAACAGGCAATCCCACTCCAGGTACGGTTATGTGCCAGGGCAATACAAACACCGATCCTTCCAGCACCAGGCGTAATGCTGATGGTACAGGATGGGTAAAGGTGAATTTGTCCAGCCAGCAAAGTGTGTCAGTGCCAACTCTACCGGTAGATCCAATTAACAATAGTACCTATAACTACACTTATGCCTCTGACGGGCAAAGCTGGGAAATTGATGCTGTTTTGGAGTCGCAACAGCAAATTAATGCCGGAAGGATGAGTAATGATGGTGGAAATAACCCCAACGTTTATGAGGTTGGTTCTAACCTGCTTTTGCTTCCGTAGAATGGTGTCAGCGGTCATAGGATTTTTACTGGGTGTTAGTTTAGGAAGTTTTGCTAAGGCGACCGCTGACAGGGTTATTGCCGGGAAATCATTGAGGGGAAGGTCGTACTGCTGGTCATGTAAAAGGAGACTAAAGTGGTACGACCTTTTTCCTGTACTCTCCTACATCTCTTTGCGCGGCCGTTGCCGTTTTTGCCACAAAAGGATTCCTCCACAGCTTTTTATCTCTGAGATAGCCATGGGGGTATTAGTGGCTCTCGTTTTTTGGACGGCCCTGCTCCCCTACCCCGATTTCTTGCTGCTGCCTTACTGGGAAATGGGCTTAATCGGGTTTGAGGTTTTGTTTAAGGTTTTTATCGTTTGTGTGATGTTTATTGTTTTTTGGACGGATTTGCAAGGCGGGTTGATCTTTGACCGGGTTATGTACCCGGCTCTGGAGGCAGCAGCCATATTTTGGGTGGTTCTTTCAGCCCTGCGTTCTGCTTCATTATATTATCAGCTGCAGGGAAGTTTAATCGGAAGGTTTCTGCTGCCTCCGCACACTGATTATTTATACCAGCACTTAAAGTCTATCTGGATGCTGCCGGTGGAGTCCTTGCTGGCAGGGGTTTTGGCTGCCCTCTTTTTTATTATCCTTATTTTGGTAACGCGTGGCCGGGGCATGGGCTGGGGGGATGTTAAATATGTGCTCTTTTTGGGACTGGCCCTGGGCTTTCCAAATATAATAGTGGGCTTAATACTCTCTTTTGTTTTCGGGTCGGTTGCATCTTTAGTATTGATAGTAATGAAAAGGCGGCATTTCGGCCAAACTATCCCTTTCGGTCCATTTCTTTCCATGGGCGCTTATGTGGCACTGCTTTACGGCCAGCAGATCATGGATTGGTATTTAAAGGCTTTTTAAATTTGGTCCTAAATTGGTGTATTGACAAGCATTTTAAGTTATGACAACAATAGATTAGATAAAAAAGTTCTATGAAAAAACTACTGCCCAAAACTGCTAATAACCCCGAAGGCTTTACTCTTGTAGAACTTATGGTTGTCATCACTATTTTGGCCATTCTGGCTTTGGTTGGTTTGACTGCTTTTGGTGAGGCGCAGAAAAGGGGACGTGATGGTAAAAGGATTCAGGAAATTGAAGCAATTGCGCAGGCATTAGAGATTCACTATGTAAATACTGGTGCTACACCAGGGTACCAACCACTTGTAAACACTTGGTTTGCTGATGCTACTATTCCCCAAGATCCTCAGCATGGTGCGACTCCTAATTATGATTATTGTTTAAAGATGAGTACTTCAACTCCTCAAACTTGTGATGCGGCGATTGGCCACCACCCTGCAGGAAACGGAAGTTGTCTTACTGGTGATACTCCAATAGTAAGTAATATAACGAATACGCCTACAGCAGGAACGAGATATTGGATAGTCTATGCATTTTCTGAAGCAAATGATACCGATGTTTACTGTAAAACAAGTAGCCAGTAAGGGTTAAAGAGTTTAGAAGGCCGCCGGAAGGCGGCTTTTTTTGTGGGCTTTCCCGTGATATCTGGAAGGGGCGTAGCGAGCCGATGGGTTTAAGCGAGACCGGAATGACAACAATCAGCAAATGTGCTACCTTTGTTATATGAGGGGAAAATCAGGGCTTACCTTAATCAGCAAACTTGCCAAAGGAAACCCGGCGGGTTTTACTTTGATTGAACTGATGGTCACCGTTTCCATTGTGGCGGTGCTTATGAGCGCAGGAATGACTCTTTATGGTGATATGCAAAAAAACGGTGCGGACCAGCAGCGGGAGGGAGATTTAGCGCAGATCCAAAGCGCCCTGGAACAATATAAAGCGGACCAGCATTATTACCCGAGTTCGCTGCCGGCTGTAGGCAGCGCTTTGAAAGACCCTGCTAATGCCGTGACATATTTGTCGGCTGTTCCGGGAGATCCGTCATCCGGCGCTTCATATTCATATGTGGCCGGGCAAACCGGCTGTACTACTGCCAATAAAAATTGTTATAGTTACACCCTCTGTGCTACTCTGGAAAATACCACGGGTGGCAGTTGTTCTCACGGCACCGGTAATTATGAGGTAGATTCACCATAAAAATGAGGCGTGATAGTGGGTATACTCTAGTCGAGCTAATGGTGGTAATTACCATCATTACTGTTTTGACTTTGGTGGCCGGAGTTTATTACCATGATATGCAGCTGAACGCCCAAGACGCAAACCGGTTAAAGGATTTGACTGCCATTAAGCAGGCGCTGGAGATGTACAGAAACAGTAACGGATCATATCCGTCCAATATAAGTCAGTTCGTGCCTAAATATCTTAATGCCATACCCACCGATCCTGGTCCTTCCTCCTACGGTTACGTATTAATTTTACAACCGACCAACTATGCTTTATGTGCCCACGAAGAAGGTAGCGCTAACTTTGGCCAGCCGCCGTATTTGTGCACCCTATCGGATTGTGGAGGTGGCCTGGGCAGCTGTAATATGGGACTTTCTTCGGAATAATATGAAAATAGTCAGGATCCGTGGTTATACATTAGTTGAGCTTTTGGTAGTTATTTCAATCATGGCGATAATGACTTTAAGCGCGATGCCGATTTTTAGGAACTACCAAAATGATCAGAAGGTTAAAGCGGCAGCCCTGCAGCTTCAGGAAGCTCTGCGCGAGGCTCAAAATAACGCCTTAAGTGGAGTAGTTTGCGCACCGAATAATCCGGCAGATAACTGGGGAATAATTTTCGGAGATGACCAAACTACCTCCACTAATAATTATCAGGTGGCACCTGTATCTTATAGCGCTTCCGGTAACAGCTTGATTGTAAGTTCCCCTTGTCCGGGCGGAAGCCCTCCCAGCCCGCCGCTTATCACAAGTAATTTTGCTTCTCCGATTCAAATTCTAAAGCTGAACGGCACTTCCGGTCATAATTGTGCTAATCATGGGCATCTGAAATCCCTGGGCATTGCCTTTCAAAATGTGTCCGGGGCGATTAAGTTTGCCAGCGGCAGCAATAGCCCCAATTGTGCTCCCAACAGCGGCTTTTTGGAATTTGTCCTGGCTCCGGCCAGGGCTACCTCTCCGACGGTGACCGTTCACGTTGACAACGGTGGGGCGATTTATACTTGCCAGGGCAGCGGGTGTTAGTTCGTTGACACCCCCCTCTCAAACCAATATAGTGGAATAAGGATGAATTTGCCCAAAAAGTTGTATTGGAGGCAAACTGGTCAGGGTCTGACGGAGGTATTAATTGCGCTGATGGTGGGGGCGATTCTGGTAGGGGCGATGGTGGTGGTAGTAATTACCAGCATGAAAAACTCGGAATATGCCCAGGATCAGACCAAAGCTACAAAATACGCCCAGGATGCCCTGGACCAGATCCGGGCTATCCGTGACCGTAATGGGACAGTTGGTTGCAGCGGCTGTACTACCGGCACATTCCAAGACTTCTTTAGTGCCGCTCCCCCACCCCTGCCAAAATATTTTACTATCAGTTCCGGGGCGCTGGAAGAACAGCCGTCATCAACACCAGTGGCAATAACAGGTGAAGTCGGCCTGTCCCGGGAGATCGAAGTTGCCAGTCCTCCCGGCGGCTATGCTGGGGTAAAGGTGACAGTCTGGGTTTATTGGAATGATTCGAAGGGCCAGCATTCATCACAACTGGAAACGGTTTTGACGCCTTACGGTTATAATTGAGGAGACGCATGAAAAAAAAATATTTACTGAGACTGCATGGTTTTAGTGTGGTGGAGCTTATTATAGTCATTGCAATGGCCGGTGTACTGGGCATTGTCTTTACCACTATAATGATCCAGTCAATGCGCGGGCAAAATAAAGTTAATGCCATCGACCAGGTCAAACAAAACGGCCAGCTTGTAATGAATGAGCTTTCCAACGAAATCCGCATGGCTGATCAGGTTGTTTGCACAACCACAACAGGCCCGCAAACTCTGGTAGTGCTGGAGAATGGCTTGTATTACCGCTATACGTTGGTTTCCCCAAGCGGCGGAGCTAATGGCTATATTAAGAAGGAGATTTCCCCGACAGTAGATTCGGGGACAAATCCGCCCTTGAGTGCGGGTACCACTAAAGATCAGGTGTGTGCAACGGTTTTTTCTTCCGCGGCCACCTCACTCACATTAAGTGATACCAATACACAAACTGGGGTCTCAATCAATGCTCCGGCCGCTCCTGATACGGTGTTTACCGAGAATACCGCAGGCGGTTATGATACAGTGACAATTAAATTTGTAATTTCCCCGGCTGTGAGCGTAAGTAGCCTTGAGGAAAACAGGGTTTCTCCCGAAACTTTTACGACTACGGTGGAACTGCAAGGAATGCAGAGATGAAAACAACCAACAAACAGCTTGGGCAGATCGCCATTATCAGTTTGCTTATTATAGTCACGGTTTTGGCAATCGCACTCTCAGTTGTGGGCAGAAGCACAACAGAGCTTTCCTCCTCCAGCCGGACGGAAGAATCTTCCCGGGCACTGTCTGCTGCCGAAGGCGGTTTGGAGCAGGCTTTGTACCAACTGGGCACGGGATCCACAGCTGTTAATATCGCTCCCAACTCACCTTTCGGAAATAATACTTCCCTGAGTGTACAATCCTTCTCCTTGCCGGCCTCGGGGTTAGCTTTAGCTTATCCTCCTATTACCAAGTCCGATTTCGCCCAATTCTGGCTGGCTAACCCGACCCAAGTCGACGCCAACGGTGTACCGGCAAGTTACTATATGGCCTCAACTTTTAATGTTTATTTCGGCATGACAGCGCAGGATTTGATTAACATGAACCTTTCCGGCCATTATACCTCCGCTCCTGATGATCAGCCGGCGCTGGAGGTCAGGTTGATTTCCTTTAACGGTTCAGGTTATGAATCAGCTAGCTATCTTTTTGACTCGTATTCAGGCAGAAACCCTCCGAATAATTTTCAGCTTCTGAGTTGTGGTAGTTTTTCTGTGTCAACCAATACAGGCAGTCCGGATGACCAGAAGTCATTTTACTGCAGAATCCAGATAACGGTCAAAGACGGTAGTGGAAATTCTTATATGCCGAGCGTATCCCATTATCCGGTGATGGCCAGGGCAAGGATTCTCTATAGCTCGCTCGCCCATCCTGTGGCGGTTGAACCAATATCAGGGTATAACCTCTATCCGCAAGCTAATATTGTTGAATCCACGGGAACGATTGCTAACGTCCAGAGAAAGATCAGTGTGTTCCAGCAGCAAAATGTCCTGCCGATTTTTCTTGACTTTGCCCTGTTTTCCGGCGGTTCACTGTCCAAATGAAAAAGTTTTTAGTAGAAAAGCAAGCGGGTGTCACGCTGGTAGAGTTGATTTTGGCTCTTTTGGTGGTATCCGCCCTGATTATTATTCTCAGCAATCTGCCTTCCTCACTGTCTGCCATCAGCCGCAATCGCAACGGCTCAATCGCCCGGGACGCAGCCAGCAAGCAGATGGAATATCTGCGTCGATTAGGTTATGATAACCTACCTCCCACCGGAAGCTTCTCTGACAGCTCTTTGAACAGCTTGCCATTTGCTACTGCCAGCTTTGAGGTTGATCCCTGCCCGGTTACAATTTGCACCAGCGGTGATCCCAATAGAGAGCCGGCTAAACTGGTGAAGGTAGATGTGAGCTGGAATGAATCCGGCGATAATAAAAAAATTGATCTTACCACTCTTATCAGTAAGGGAGGTTTAGGCCAATGAAGGGATTTACCCTGGTAGAAACGCTTCTGACTACCAGCATCGCGGTGATTGTGGGGATAGTTTTACTATCCATTTTTCTTAACCACACTGGGGTTTTTTATAAGCAAAACGCTCTGGTTACTGAAGGCTTAGGCTTAAATGATGCCATGAGTGTTTTAAGCAACCAGATCCGGCAAGGTGTAAGTGTGGCTGCCGGCTATCCGGAATCTTCCCCAACCATCCTTTCATCAGATACAGTTTTAGTCCTTAAATTACCTGCCCTTTCTTCCTCCGGGGTGATTAGCAATGTTTATGACTTCGTGGCGATTTTCCCAGATTTAAGCACCCCAACTGTGCTGCGGATGCAGACTTTCCCTGACCCGGCCAGTATCAGGCCGGGGAGCAACCAGGTACTAACCACCTTGCTGCAGTCGGTCAAATTTACCTACTATGACCATAGTGGCAATGTTGTTACTCCGACCAATGCTGCTTTGGTAGGGGTGGACCTGACGGTTTTATCCAAGACCGGCTCAATCGGCTCCAGCAGGACAACTAAAGCGGTGGTTGATTTGAGGAACCATTAAATGAGAAAAAGGCATTTTTTCAGCAGTGAAAAATGTTCAGAGGGACAGATTTTAATGCTTGCGCTGTTTATTATGGTGATTGTGATGACCACCACCCTGATTATTATCAGTGGCTCACTGATTTATTCCGAAAACACCAATTACTCACTACAGTCGCTGCAGGCTCTTAACTTGGCGGAAGCCGGAGTGGATAAGGCTGTTGCTTCGCTGAATGCCACAAGCGGCGCTTACTCAGGCGAGGACGGTACGGTTTTAGGCGCCGGACAGTATTCAGTGGTGATTACAACACCTGATGCCGGAACTAAACTTGTGGAATCCACGGGATTTGTTCCCAGCAAAGACAATCCGAAGGCAAAAAGAACAATTGATATAACTGTGGCCAAGGGAGTGGGAGTGGCTTTTAATTACGGAGTCCAGGTTGGAGAAGGCGGTTTTCAGATGGCCAATGGCAGTGAAATTAAGGGGTCAATTTATTCTGACGGCAATATTATTATGAGCAACAACGCTCAGATTACCGGGGACGCTTATGTTGCCGGCGGTACGGCCCCAAATCCTGACCAGCAGAGCGTTTGTAGCACTTACTGCGGTGATTTTATTTTCGGAACAAATGTTAACGGGCAGGACCGGCTGGATGTGGCACAAAGTTTTGTTCCCGGTGTTTCCGATTACCTAAATAAAGTGTCAATCAGGCTGAAAAAACAGGGCACGCCGCCGGACCTTACCCTACGGCTTTTGGGAGACAGCGGTGGTCAGCCTGACCAAAAAAACGTCATTGCTTCCGGAACCCTGACAGCTGGGTTGGTAGGTAATGAGTATGGCTTTGTTGATGTGCCTTTTTCTTCACCTCCCAAGGTAACTGCCGGAACTGTCTACTGGATTATGCTTGATACCTCAGAAGACAGCAATAATTACTGGTACTGGGAGGCAGATACTATGCAGGGATACACCTTAGGCCAGGCGAAATGGTCACAAAACTGGCAGGCTAAAAATCCTATCTGGAATACCCCCTCGCCTCCTCTGGATTTGGACTTTGAAACATATATGGGCGGCACAGCCACATATATTCAGGGCAGCCAGGGTGTGACTATTGGCGGAGATGCTCATGCTAATACCTTGGAAAACCTGCTGATAACCGGCAGTGCGTATTATCAGGTAGCGCAGAATATTTCGGCAGCCCATTCTTATCCCGGATCTGCCGATCCGCCCAATGTTGCTATGCCGGTGTCGGAAAGTAATATCTTATCATGGGAAAGCCGGGCTGAAAAAGCCAACCCGTCACTTGGACCGGTTAATAATTGTGTGGCCACCCTTGGCCCCGGTAAATACAACGGTGATGTGACAATTCTCAGCAACTGCACGGTCACGATTGAAGATCCGATCTGGATTACCGGGAATTTAACACTGGGAAACGGGGTTCAGTTTAATCTTGATCCTTCTTACGGTCCATCTTCTGGGGTAATTTTAGTGAGCGGCAAGGTAAACATTTCGAATACGGTGACAATAAACGGCTCGGGGAGTGCGGGGAGCTACCTGATGATGCTGACAATTTTTGATTCTCGCCCCGGGTCTCCCACCGCTGGCCAAATTGCCCTTTCAACGTCAAACGCCGGAACTGCCGGTATCCTCTACGCGCCTTACGGTATTGCCCAAATTAACAACGGAGATAAACTGAGTGAAATATCGGCCTGGGAGGTGGAAATGGGCACAGGGGTACAAATAACATACCAAACCGGTTTTGCCTCAACATTCTTTTCAGTCGGCCCCTCCGGCGCTTTTTCCCTGGTTAAGGGAACATATCAGCTGAAGTAGCGAAGAGAAAGAATCTTGCAAAGTGGGGCTTTTGCACCTAAACTGGAGATAGGTAAAAGATTATGGCTGCCAAGTTAGTTACAGGTTTGGATATCGGAACTTTCTCCATCAAAGCAGTGGTGTTATCCCACGGAGGCAAGCAGCCACACCTTGTTTCCTTCGGAGCAGTTTCCGCTCCCCAACCAGGCCTCGCTTCCGAGGGGAAAGCTGACCTGGAAGCTGAAGCTGAGGCTATCAAGGGGCTGCTTGATTCTATTAAAGCTCCCTCCTCTTCAGTGGTAGTAGCACTGCCGGAATCAAAGATTTTTACCCGGGTGATCAGCGACATTCCATATATGACGGATGAGGAGCTGGCATCGGCTATCCGCTATTCGGCGGAAGAGTTTGTTCCTCTGCCGGTAGACCAGGTTAACCTGTATTGGCAAACCGTGGCCCGCTCTAAGGAACAAAACAGCACCCTGGTCTTTGTAGTGGCTACTCCCAAGGTGATCACAGAAAAGTATATGGATGTGCTGCAGATGGCTAAACTAAAGCCCCTGGCTTTGGAAACGGAATTGATTGCTGCCACCAGGGCTTTGGTGGGCAATAATCCGTATGCTCCCACCACTCTGATTGTGCAAATCGGGGCAAGCTCAACAGATTTTGCCGTGGTTTCAAAGGGGATGATGTTTTTAACCCGTTCAATTGCTACCGGCGGCATGGCTTTGACCAGGGCGCTGGCTCAATACCTGAACTTTGAACAGCCACAGGCGGAGGAATATAAAAAGGTTTATGGTTTGGCTGAAGACCAGCTGGGAGGCAAAATTTACCAGGCGCTAAAGCCTTTGACGGAGGTTTTAGTTTCAGAAGCCAGAAGGGTAATTCAGGCTTTTCAAGTCAAAAACCCTCAAAATCCTATCAAGCGGGTAGTGCTGGCGGGAGGTGGGGCAAACATGCCCGGCGTAGTGGTCTATTTTGCCAATAGCTTGGGTCTGGAAATCCAGGAAGCGGATCCATGGTATTTTGTGGATAAAGACCCGGCCATTGCCCAGCGCCTGCAGGCAGAGGCCATGAATTATACAATTGCTGTAGGGTTGGCAATGCGGGAAGGTTGAGTCTCACCCTAAGCTTAAAATGGCTAATTCAATTGCAATTAATTTATTACCCAAAGAAGTGCTGACGGCCCGCAGCCGCAGCGTTAAAGTCACACTGGCTTACAAAATCAGTATCGTTTTGCTGATTATTTTGGCCATTGTCACCTCAACCATTCTCTCGGTTCGTTTCAGCCAGAAAATCCGCCTGCAGCAAGCTCAGGACCAGACAAAAAATCTGGAGAATAAAATTTCAGCATTGAATCAGAGGGAACAACAACTGATAACTATTAAACAAAAATTGGCTAGTATTGCTCAGCTTACTGGTGGCGACAAAGCGGAAAAAGAACTGTTTGACAAGATGGTTTCTCTGGTACCCCCGGAGATGACTATTACCGAGGCAATGGTGGATCCTAAGGGAACAATGGAAATAAGCGCCACTACCACTTCGTTGCCGGCAATAGATACTTTTATTAAGGCTATTGAAATCCAGATGAAGACTTCAAATATGATCCAGAAACTAGAACTGGAATCTTTGTCACTTGACCCGAGCGGTGATTTTAAGATGCTGTTTAAAATCTTACCGCCGGGAACAGCCTGAACAAAAGAAAAATATGGATACGCTGAAAATTTTTTTTGGTGATCAGAAAACCGTATTCTGGTCAGTTTGCACGGCAGCGACGGCATTGGTTGTAATATACTTTGTCATTATTCCGCAAGCGCATGCTTTCATAGACGTTGGGCAGCAGCTTAAGCAGCTGCAGGGCCGCTCCCAAGCCTTAAACACTAAACTGGCTGCCTTACAGGCAGAAGATGAGAATGCGGATAAAGAAAATCTGCAGGTTGCTTTAACTATTTTGCCGACAGAAGAAAAGGTAACTGAAGCTCTGATCACGGTTCAAGACTTGCTGGCTAAAAGCGGTATGGCTTTATATACGGCAAACTACACAACCCAGAGAACAAAAGTCGGCAGCGGATTTACCCTAAGTGTTGTGGCCAAAGGTGACATGAATGGGGTACGCAGTTTTCTATCCAGTTTAGACAGTGCCCCACGAATTTTCCGTGTTAATTCAATAGACGTCCGGTCAGATCTGAGTAACCATGGGGTGATGGACGCAGAGATACCGCTGAGCGTTTTTTATGAACCATTGTCGGGTGCCATATCCACAGGCAATTTGGATAAGCCGCTTCCCCAGCTGAGCGCCCAGGATAAACAGCTACTGGAGAAACTTACAGGTGTTCTTGCCCAGTTTCCGGAGAGCGCCAGCGGCTCGGCTGTCGAAGTTGGGAAAGATAACCCTTTTGAGTCAAGTCAGCCTCAGCCAACCGCAGCTCCTACCCCTCAGCCCACTCCCCTTGAAGTTGCTCCGACCTCGACTCCGAGCGCCTCATTGCAGGGTTGATTTTGTGTAAACTCACTTTTTAAGAAGTTCTGGCCGCACATTCTGGGTCTTAACCAGGGATTGCTCCCGCCGCCATTTATCTATTTCCTGATGATTGCCGGATAAAAGCATGCCCGGAACTGCTGTTTTTTCAAAAACTGCCGGGCGGGTGTATTGAGGATACTCCAGGAGCCCTTCCGAGAAACTTTCCTCCACAGTTGCATCATCTTTTTTTAAAACGCCAGGAACAAGTCTGACAACGGCATCGGCAACCATCATTGCTGGCAATTCCCCTCCGCTTAAAACAAAATCACCAACGCAGATTTCTTCCGAAACATATTTATCAATAAACCGCTGGTCCACCCCCTCGTAATGGCCGCATACAATAATCAGATGTTTTTTTCGGGAAATTTTTCGGGCGGTGTCCTGATTAAACGGTTTGCCTGAGGCAGACATTAAAACGGTGTAAGGCTTGGAAGATGTGGATGTGCGGTGTAAACTCGCTGCCGACTTCCACGCTTTGGCTAAAATATCTGCCCTAAGAAGCATGCCGGGCCCTCCGCCGAAAGGCCGGCCGTCTACCACCTGATGTACTCCCTTGCCGTAAGTCCGGATGTCAACCAGTTGATAGTTGACCAGCCCCTTTTTGGCGGCCCGGGCGGGAATGGAAGTGGATAAAAACGGCGTAAAGAGATTAGGAAACAGGGTCAAAATGGTAATGTCCATTGCCGCTTCCCTATTTTACAGCTTCCTGCAGATTAAGGTTAACCCGAAGATTGCGGTTTTCAGCAATGGCCCGGGCGACCAGCAGTCTTCTGATGGCCCTGATTGTCTGCCCGGATTTGCCGATAACAATCCCCATATCTTCTGGGGCTACTGACAGCAGGATATTTATGGTATCGTCGGTTTCTTCTTCATGGATGACTACCTCATCTGGTTTGCTGGCTAAACCTTTAACAATGTATTCCAGTAAATCTTTCATGATTCGGTCGGCTGATTGGCAGGCTCGTCCGTTGTTTGTTCAGCAGATTCCGGTGCTGTCTGGATGTTTTCCTCAGGAGCTTTTTCGGTTTTCTCCTCCGGCTCGACGGTTGCTTTATCAGCTGCTTCTGCTACCTGAGGAGATGCGACCGGCGTTTCCTCTTTAGTTTCTTTAGCTTTGCGCGGTTTGCGTGCAGGGTGTTGGGGAGCCTTGCCAATAGCTCTCAGATATCCTTCGGAAGGTACTGCCCCCTGCTTGGTCCAATACTCAATCCGGTCTTTTTTTAGAATAACTTCTTTTGGTTCGGTTAAGGGGTTGTAAGTTCCCAGAAGCTCCAGGTAATCCCCGGTACGCTTTTTGCGCTCGTCAACAGCCACCACCCTGTAAAAGGGGCGTTTCTTGGCACCTATTCGCATTAAACGAATTTTTACTGGCATAAGTCGCAGCTTTTCAGCCTGAAGGAAAGTATAACCGATCTAGGTGGCGATGACAAGTGCTAGCTGGTGACTGGGTAAATTTTAGTTAAAAGCTCCCCTATTCTTCCGCTATATAACGCTAAGCTGTGATGTGCGGCGATTTGTCTATTTACTTCCCAGTGGCTGGCATTCTTGTCCGATTTTTTTATAACTCTTGTTTCACATGATTTATTTGTGTAAACGAATCCGCATTTAGTGTACCAATATCTCTCAAAATGCTCCTGGTTGAACATCCTCTGATCAACTTCCATCCCCCGCAATTCTTGAGTGCAGAAAGCCATAATAATCTCCCGATTTCTGATTGCACCTGTAAAAGAAATCCTACGATCTTTTGTTGTTATTCTGTGAATGAAATTATATGCTTTTATAGGATAAATTGCAACTATGGGGTATTGTGAAAAACGGAAAGTCTTAAGCAGATTTATTTAACTCCAACAAGGCTTTGGTGGCGGCTTCTTCTTCTGCCTGCTGTTTGCTTAAGCCCTGCCCCTCCCCGACTTGTCTTTCCTGGATAAAAACTCCGACCACAAAATGCTTGGCGTGATCCGGACCGCTGGTAGACAAAATCCGGTAGCGGGGAGAAACCTGAAAACGGCTTTGTACAACCTCCTGCAGTTGTGATTTGGGATCCCGCGGAGCGCCTTTTTTAACCTCTTCTTCAAAAAGCGGCAGAAGGGTCTGGTGGATAAACCGGGAAACAGCGTCAATCCCTAAGTCCAGAAAAAGCGCCCCCAGCACAGCCTCATAAGTGTTAGCCATGATCTGAGGATTTTCCCGGCCACCTGATAACTCCTCGCCCTTGGACAGCCGAAGGAATTTCCCCAGTTGCAGTTTACCTGCCGCTTTAGCCAGGCTCTCTGTTTTCACAATAAAAGCCCGCAAATTGGTCAGTTCTCCTTCCTGATCCATGGTCCTGGTTTGGTAGAGAAAAGATGAAACAACGAAAGAGAGCACAGAGTCGCCTAAAAATTCCAGCCGCTCGTTAGATGCTGTTGCATCGTTGGATTCGTTAAGATATGAACGGTGAGTAAAGGCTAATGTGTAATATTTAAGCTCACGCGGAACAACCCCCAACTCCTCTAAAATTTTTCCAAAACCTTCTCCGCTTGTCATATACCCTATGGGGAAAACGCCACCTCTTATTCCAGAGATTTATCCTCGATCAACTCGATTAAATCACCAACTGTTTTAACTTGTCCCAGTTCCTGTTGCTCAAAGATTATATTAAATTTTTGCGACAGGTGTTCGAACAAATCAGCCATTTCCACGGGGTTTAATCCCATATCATCCTGCAAATGAGCTTCAGGATCGATATCAGCAACCGGCAGGGTTAAGGCCTCAGCAATTGCTTCAATGATTTGTTTTTCGTTTGCCATTTCTACTCCTTTCTTAATTTGCTATTTTGTGGGCGGCAATCAGGTTGCCCAAGACTGCGTTAACGAATCCCGGGGAAGACTGCGCGCCAAACTCTTTGGCCAGCTCCACTGCTTCATCAACCACCACCTTAAAGGGCTGGTCTTTTTCTATTATTAACTCAAAAGCTGCCAAGCGCAAGATACTTAAATCAATCCTGTTGACTTGTTTTATAGGCCATTCCGGCGCAGCTTGACTGATTTCCCGATCCAGTTGCGGCAACTGCTCGATAATTTGCCGGGTGAGCACTTCTTTGGGCTGGTTGCTCTCAGAAAACTCCCAGGCAAACAACTCCCGTAAAATTTTAATACGCCTGATATGACGGGGATCATGAGAAGTTTTCATCCGGGCTCCTTTTTAATCCTAAGCCGGAATTTTCCTTAAATCAAGCCTTAACTACTTTTACTTCAGTATTTTCTTTTACCTGTTTGCCGGCAAAATAGCCGCAACTTCGGCAAACCTGGTGCGAGAGAGTTGGTTTGCCGCAATGAGGGCATTTGACCAGATTGACCCCTGCCAGCGAAATTGCTGCCCGGCGAACCCGCTTTCTGGTCTTACTGTGTTTTCTTTTTGGTTCCTGAGCCATACAAATATTTATTGCTGCTAGTGCTCTTGGTGCAATTAATCCGGAAAAACTTCCTTCCCACCAGAGGTTAATTTTGCCGCAAGTTGGGGATGTTTGTCAAGGTTTGGATCTTTTTTAAGAATTTTGCTCGCGCTGTCCCGGGTCTTTTCGATTAAGCTAAGGTCAGACAATGAGGCTATCTTTAAATTCCACTCTCCGCTTTGCCTGAGGCCAAAAACCTCTCCTGAGCCGCGTATCTGCATGTCCAACTCCGCCAGCTTTAAACCGTTATGGATTTTTTCTAAATTTTTAAGGCGTTTGACGGTAAACGGGTTCTCCTGCCCTGTAAAGAGGAAAGTGTATGATTGAACTTTTCCCCGGCCGACTCGGCCGCGCAACTGATGCAGTTGGGCCAGGCCGAAGCGTTCAGCCCCCTCCACTACCATAATGCTGGCACTCTGAACATCAACACCGACCTCCACCACCGAGGTGGACACCAGAATATCAATTTTCTGGTTTTTGAATTTGGTAATTACCTCCTCTTTTTCTTTCGACTTCATCCGGCCGTGCAGCAGTCCCAGCCGAAACTGTGGAAAAACCTCCTTTTTTAACCGTTCGTATTCTACGGTGGCAGCTTTTACTGATGCCAGAGTTTCTGACTGTTCAATGAGCGGTGTAATAATGTAGACCTGCTCGCCGTTTCTAACGTGTTTGGCAATAAATTTATAAGCATCTTCCCTTTTGCGTTGCGGTACAAAATAAGTGCGGACTGTTTGCCGCCCCCGGGGCAGCTCGTCGATGACTGATATGTCCAGGTCTCCGTACAAAGTTAGGGCAACGGTTCGCGGGATTGGGGTGGCGGTCATAGTCAGAAAATGAGGGGACTTGGCGCGGGTGCGAAGGATACTGCGATGCTCCACTCCGAACCGTTGCTGCTCGTCAACCACCACCAGACCAACTTTATCCAGCTGAAGCTTTTGTGAAAGCAGAGCATGGGTGCCGATGATTATGTCGGGTTTGGTTATGGGTTGTGAATTGTGGCTGCTGGTTTTTTTCTGCTTACCGGCCACTGTTTTTTGTAAACTCTTCCTGCTGCCGGTGTAAATGCCCACGCTTAGACCATAAGGCTCAAGTAGTTTGGTAAAAGTGGCAAGATGTTGGAAAGCTAAAATTTCCGTGGGAGCCATAATTATTGTGCGCAGGCCGTTTAAGGAAACCAGGTAAGAGAGCGCTGCGGCCACAACCGTTTTTCCTGACCCTACCTCACCTTGCAGCAGGCGGTTCATCGGATGTGGTTTCTGCAAATCATCCGTGATTTCCCGGATGACCCGCTCCTGGGCCCCGGTCAGCTCAAACGGCAGTTTATCGATAAATGAAGCAAGTTTGTTTTGGTCTACCTTCAGGGCGCGGAAAACTTTTTTATCCTGCCATGCCCGGCGTCTTTTTTGGACTGAAACCTGGATAAAAAATAATTCATCAAAGGCCAGGCGGTCACGGGCTTTTTGGGCCTCTTCCAGGGTTTTTGGGAAGTGAATTTGCTGCAGGGCATCCGGGAGCGGCAGCAAATTCCCACGGACTTCTTCAGGCAGCGGATCAATGACAGTCGGCAGCATTTCCGGCAAAATTTGGGCAATCATCCGCCGCAGCCACTTGGAAGTTAAACCGGCCGTTTCCGGATAAATCGGCACCAGCCGACCGGTATGCAGATTGGCTGCAGAGTCAGGAATGTCGATCTCCATAGCTTTTTTCTCCCACTGCGGCGCGACCAGGCTGGTCTTTGAGCCATAGCGTGTAACTTTACCTGAAACCTGCAACCTGTCCCCGGTTTTGATGCTTTTTGTTAGCCACGGTTGGTTAAACCAGACCAGCTCGATGGTGCCGGTGCTGTCATTTAAAATGGCCCGGGTTATGACTTTATGAAAACGGGTGTAGCTGTTTTTAATAGACCAGACCTCACCCAAAAAAGTGACACTCTCCCCTACTTTAACCTGGGAAATAGCCAAACTTTGCGAAAAATCATCGTAACGAAAAGGAAAGTGGTAAAGCAGGTCTTCAATATCAAAAAGCTCCAGCAGCTTCAGGCGGTAGGATAAAGATGGGCCTATCTTGGGTAACGTTGCAAGGAGTGTATGTAGTTCCACATGCAAATTATACCGCATGGCAATTTCTTACAAAGACCTTACTGGTCTTTTACCCTTCTTAGAAGATAAGAGTGGTAAATTCTTCACGTCGAAAGATAGACGAGCTAGCTTCTTATGGTTGAAGATATTGTTGAAAGAATTTCTTTGGAGCAGGAAAAAATGCGCATTTCACGGGTGGTTGATTGCCTGCAGCAAAGAAAAGAAAAAAATTCTGTGGCGGCAAAGAGCTGCCTTTTTTAGATGGAAGCATTGGTTTTCTGCAGCAGCGGGAGTGCCTGATTGATCAACGATTAGGTGATGAACTTTTTCCTTCCCCTCAGACTAAACCGGAGCTGTTTCTGCCGCAAATGCCTCCTGCTTCATCTCCTGCGGAAAGAGAAAATGTTCCTCCTGCATAAAAAGTAGCCGCTGGGCCGGAAGTAACACTTCCCCGGGCGGAGGTTGCAGGAGAAGATAAAGATGGGGAAAAAGCAGCAGAAAAAGTGAGGTCGGGTGAGCAGAGCCGCTCAGGTAGTGGACGGAGAAGTACCCTTGAGGCGGCGGGAACAACTGTAGGAACATGAAACGGCTAAAAAGATGCTGAAAGAGGTGCAAGAGGCGCTCGCGGAAGCAAAAAAGAAAACCGGTGAAACTCAGGCAGCCATAGCAGAGCTGGCGCGTCTCCGGGGGGTGTTAGCCCGGGAGAAGGGGGAGTTCAGACAGCTGAATGATGATGTAAACGTTAAACTGGAGGGTCTGGAACAGCTTGAAGATACATTCCAGATGCAGGAAGCACGGCTTCGCCGGGAAGAACGGATATTGGAAGGTGAACTTTTATTGTCTCCCGTAGCCAGGGATCTGATGGCGGAAGCAGGGTTCATGGAAGCGCCGGGCAGCGAAGCCTTTTTTAAGGAGGACCAGCAGGCGGTTTTAAAAGAAGAAGTGGTTCGACAGCCGGTTCAGCACCGCGGCCGGGAAAGAATCTTTAGCCCCTTGCGGGAAGGATGGCGGTCAAGGTGGAGCAGAAACAAAGATAATGTGGCTGAAGGAGAAGTAATGGTTCTTCCCTGGAGGGAAAGGATTCAGGAAAGATGGACTTCAGTAGAAATGCCGGACGGTAAAGAGATTAAAAACTCGGACTTTCTTCCCCATTTTGTGAAAGCTGACGGGTATTATGAAAACGGCGATGTGGTGGGTCGGCAGGCCGTCTATTATCTGCCCAGTGACCTATATCAGTTCTTCCAAAAATCTCACCTGTGAAGCAATTTTCCTAAAAAGCCTGAAGCAAAGGAAGCAGAGAGAAAATGATGATGGCTACTCCGGCGATGGCGGAAAGAATTATAAAAAAAACCCGGAATTTCTTAGAGTACATCATACGGAAGTATTTTAGCTCTTGCCGAACAAAAATGGTAGTAGTATGCTGGCTTCATGAGCGGAGTTGAGCGTGGCAACTATTACGACCCCTGGAAAAGTGCTGTTTTAAAAGAAGCGGATAAGATTATTGAGCAGGCAAATAAACATTCAAGAAACCCCCGGAGGCTTTCTTCTTTGCTGGAATTAAGCGAAAAACTACCGGATCAGTTAGCGGAAACTACCGGCAGGCTTCCCTATGTCGGCAAGCTTGGCGAGCCGCAAAGGCGTTTTTGGACCGTTGTGGGAGTTATTTACGTCGCTTCTGTAGCTGCAGCTATTTTTACGGTGTAGTACATCATAAACATCAGTGAAGCTTCGCAGGGTTGATAAATAAGACCTGTAGTTATATAATTGCGGATATAGTTAAGTGGGAAAACGAGGGTGAGCCTTGAAAGACGAATGAATTTGTAGTTGAAGAGAGACGGCGAGCTGTTGAGGCTGCTCAAGAAATAATTGAGAGAAAGCGGCTTGAATCTATACCTTGGCGGGGAGATTCCGGAACTTTAGCCGTCAAGCAGGTGGAACGGATTTTGGCTGAGAGCCAGGCCCCTTCCGTTTTAAAGCGGCGGGAAGATCAGGTGGCCGAATCAGTGCGGTTTAAAATCGGGAGAATATTGGAAAAGAATAATATATCCGTGGGGATCGGGGTAGCCATAGTTGTTGCCACTACTTTAAGTGCGTTAGCTTATTGGCATAATCCGGTAGAATTGTCTGGTTCTTTGCGCACTTTTTTCCAGATGGGAGAATTTACTTTTTCAGGTGCTGTGGGGGCAATTGATGGTTTTGTGGTTGGTTGGGCTGGCTCTGCCATCGGGGGATGATTTTGCGGGACAAGTATTAAAAGGACTTATTTTTTGGCAGTCAGCCGCTCAACTTCTTCTAAAGCGGCTTTCCTTTGTGGATCCTCAAAATATTTCCGGGCAGGTTCTAATTTCTCTATCAGCCACTCGGCAACGGCGTTTTTCAAATCCTGCGGATGTAATTTCTTTTCGGCGTAATCTTTTTCCAACTCTTCATATGAATGATAAATCAGATTTCCGCCCCACTTTCCATCGCGGGGTATTACAAAAGTGGTGTTTGGCTCATGGAAAATAAGATACTTGACCCAATCCAGAACCGGATTAAACTCAACTTCGCCTTCCGGGGCAAAAGCCTGTCGGACTTTATGCCTGATCTCGTCTGGGGTGTCATGAATAAAAATAGAACTGTTGGGACGCGATTTGCTCATCTTAAACGTCTCCCGAAATGCATCTTTGTCACCTGCAGGAATCGGCCAAACTGACGGAGTTTCAATGCCGAGTAATAAATGATGGTGTAAAGCTACCGGCTTCATATGCTTGCCGCTTATATCTTTAAGCGGATTTACAGTAATTTGCATGGCTACATCTTTGGCGATAACATGAGCCTTACGTTGATCAGTTCCTCCGTGAGGAAGGTTGGTTTGCAGGGCGAAGATATCAGCCGCCTGCATGGCGGGATAAAGTAAAATTGCAAAATCCATTCCTTCTTCCTCTTTCCGTCCGGCGATACTGACAGATCTGACCATTCTGGCAAGCGTTGTATTGTGGCTAACTTCTGTCATGGTAGCCCAAAAGTCCGGATGTTGCTTATAAAGTTCGGATGCTTTAATGAATTTTAAATCATCAGGATTGCCGCCGACACTAAGATATCCGGCCTTAAGCGCCTCTTTAAAATATGTATCACCTAAACGGGTAATTGTTTCAAACTTGCCGTCCAGTTTTTTATTAAGCCAGGTATGCCAGTCAGCAATAAAAATTGTGACATCGACTCCGGCGTCAACGAAGTCCTTTACTTTTTGCATTGCCAAAAGGGTATGTCCGATATGAGGGATACCGGAGACCTCAAAGCCGATGTAATGACGAAGCGGCGTTCCCGATTCAATTAAAGATCTGAGTTCTTCGGGTGTTAAAACTTCATCGAGACCTCTGGTAATTAAATTAAATTTTTCGTCATTGGTCATGCATATAGTATATCCTAGCTTGATCCTAAAAAACAGTCTGTTTTTTGATTTTTTAAGGAGTATATTTGTGCTACGATAAGGAGGTATCATGGACGAAGAAAAGCCGAAGTCAGCCAGGCTCACGCAAGTTAAAGATACATATCGCGTCAGTCTGCGGCTGATGAAGTTCTTATGGTTTGTTGACAACCGGATGTTTGTCGGCTCATTTGTTGCCTACACCATCCCGGCCGTTATCCCTTTTCTTAATATTTATATTTACCAATTAGTAATTGACGCGGTTGTTAAAGCGGTGACCAGCGGCGGTATGGTTAATTACCATCAGTTATATACACTGTTTGCTTTCCGGATTGCCACTTACTTTATCCAGGACGTGGCATTGCGGTCGCAAAATTTGCTGGAGCGGCTGTATTGGACAAAAGTGCCGATTTATTTAAACGATATTCTTTTGCGTAGAACCGCTTCCCTGGATATGTATTATTACGAAAACAGCCAGTTTCGCGACCTTTTAGAAAAAAGCCGTGACTCCATTACCTTTAAGCCGCAACAACTGGCTGACTTATTGTTTTCCAGCGGCCAAAGTTTGCTGCAGTTGCTGATCGCGTTTGTGGCCATCGCCCGGCTGAATTTATTTTTGGTGATACTGGTGGCATCCATTTCAATCCCGGAGTTTTTTGTCCAAGTACGGTTGTCCCGTCTGGCTTGGGGAATCTGGTCGAACCAATCACCATACCGAAAAAAGTTTTGGTACCTTTCAAATTTGCTTCAGCGCTCTTGGGATATTAAAGAAGTCAAAATTTTTCAGCTGGCAGATAGGTTTTTAGCAGAGTTGAAGGATATCCAAAAAAAGTTTTATCAGGAAAATGCTGTTTTGGCAAAAAAGAACTATTCCCTCAATATCGGTTTTAATATCTTATCGACTTTGATTTTTGTAGGAGTGGAAATCTTTGTGGTAATGCAGGCCATCGCCGGAAAAATTACCGTCGGAGGCATCAGCTTTTATACCGGCGTGGTCAGCAATTTCCAAAACGGCTTAAGCGGTCTGTTTTCTAATATTCGGGGAGTTTTTGAAGACAGTCTTTACGTAAAAAGTATTTTTGACATATTGGATCTTGAGCCGTACGTCAAACAGCCGGATGATCCGGTTAAATTGGATATCAGAAAAACGCCGCGGATTGAATTTTGCAACGTCACTTTCAAATACCCTGACTCGCACAAGAAAGTATTAAAAAACTTTTCCCTGACTATTAATCCCGGAGAAAAAGTTGCTTTGGTGGGAGAAAACGGCGTCGGTAAAACCACTTTGATTAAACTTTTGGCCCGATTTTATGATGTGACTGAGGGCGAAATTTTAATTGACGGTGTCAACTTAAAAGATTTAAGTTTGGACCAGTGGTATAAGATGATGGGAGTGCTGTTCCAGGATTTTAACCGCTACGAACACACCGCCAAAGACAACATCGCTTTCGGCAAAATTTATGAACAAATTGAGCCAGAAGAAGTGACCAAGGCGGCAATGTCTGCCGGAGCGCACGAGATGATTAAGGGGTTTGAACAAGGTTATGAACAAATGCTGGGGAAAACTTTTGAGATGGGTTTGGAGCTATCCGGCGGCCAATGGCAAAAGATTGCTTTATCCAGGGCGTTTTTACGCAACGCCCCGGTTTTGGTTTTGGATGAGCCGACGGCGGCCATTGATGCTAAAGCTGAAAGTGAAATTTTTAACCGGGTGGAAAAACTATCGCGGGATAAGACTGTCATTATCATCTCTCATAGGTTTTCCACCGTCCGCAACGCTGACAAAATTTATGTCATCAACCGGGGTAAAATTATCGAATCCGGGAGCCATGAAGAATTGATGGGATTGGACGGCAAATACGCGACTTTATTTAAACTGCAGGCGAAAGGATACCAATAATGGCGGAAGATGCTGAGTTCAAAGAACAAATAACTGAACGCATTCCTCACATAAAAGTTGATCGGAACACGGAAGAGGAGGTTGAGCTGTTTTACGAATTTACCGATCCGATAAAGTTAATGCCTTTTCGCCAGGCAGTTTTCCATACTTATCCGGAACTGAAAAAATTAGTAGATGGGTTAAGCCGTAAGGAAGAAAAACCAGTGATTGAGCAGTTTGTGGAAAATTATTTGCAGGTACACCAGGCTGAGTTTGACCAAATTATGGCGGAGCAACAAAGCCTTTTGGACGAAAGGGGGCAGGGAGCGTTGGCGGAGTTGGCTAAACTGATGGACTACCACTGGCTGAACAATGCCAATGATTATCGGGCCGTTCCAACTATTTTGCCGGTTTCGCCTTTTGGTGAAAATGTTTTCTTTCCTTCAATATTGGCGTTGCGGGATCATTGGGGCCTGGAAGATTTTTTATCAATCGGGGTTCATGAAATTTCCCATATGATTTTATTTGATCTTTTAAAAAATGATTATCCCGATCTTTATCTGGTTAGACATTCCAGTCCTGCTATAAATACTTTAAAAGAAGCTCTGGCGCCGGTAGTAATGAATCAATCACCTTTGAAGGATTATATAAACTTCAGCAATTACCCCAATGGTTATGTCGGCAATCCAAATTTAGCCTTAATTTTCGTCCGGGAGGCCCAGGAAAAACCCACCCAGATTACGCAGTACCTACAAGATTTATATGAAAGGATGCACCAGGACAAAAAGAAATTTCCGGAGATTATGAAGGCCATGTTTGATAAGATGTTACCCCTGGAGGATGAGTTTGATAAAAAGCAGGATTTATGGAATAAATACGGCCGCTTTGACGGATCCGGAGAAATTTGTCTTGCTGATGAGGAAGCAGAAAAGGAATACTGTCAGCCGATTAAACTACCAGAGTGATAGGATCGAGTCATTGTTAATCCCCGGAAAAACTGCTAATAATAAATTAATGCCCGATAATTTTGATCATCTTCGTGTGGCTTATTTCTCCATGGAAGTTATGCTGCAAAGCGGCATCCCCACTTATGCCGGGGGTTTGGGTATTTTAGCCGGTGATCTGCTGCGCTCCTGTGCCGACATGCATATTCCGGTAGCCGGAGTAACCCTGGTTTATTCCGGCAGTACTTTCAAACAAATTATCAACACTGACGGCACACAATCGTTTGAGGAATCGGACTGGCAGAAGATGGATTATTTAACCAAGCTGCCGGAAAAAATTGAAATTACCATTCAGGGCTCCCGGGTGGTGGTAGGCTGCTGGCGGTATGATTTTGTCGGCGAAGACGAGTTTGTGGTGCCGGTGTACCTTTTAGACACTGATTTTCCGGAAAACGAACAGTGGGCGCGCAATCTGACCAAGGCGCTTTACGGTGGTGACGGCAGCGTCCGTTTGGGCCAGGAAATTTTACTGGGTGTAGGCGGCGTTAAAATGCTCAAAGCCTTGGGCTATAAAGATATTCAGACTTACCACATGAATGAGGGTCACTCAGCCTTCGTCCCACTGGCCCTTCTGCCTGATTATGACTTTAAAGATGACGCCGTCAGACAAAAATGCGCTTTTACCACTCATACGCCTGTGCCGGAGGGGCACGACCATTTCCCTTATGATTTTGCCCAAAAGCTGGCGGGCAATATTTTACCCTGGCATATTAAAAAAATTGCCACGGAGTCTTCACTCAGCATGACGGATTTGGCAATGAACATGAGTAAGACTACCCTGGCTGTTTCCCGGAAGCACCAAAAAGTTACCCAGGCAATGTTCCCCGGCCACAATATCGATTATATTACCAACGGCGTCCATCATTTAACCTGGACAGCACCTGTGTTTCAGAATGTTTATAACCGATATCTGTCTGGTTGGGATAAGGATCCGAAACTCCTGAAAGAGGCACCGGAGAAAATTCCCGATGATGCCCTCTGGAATGCTCACCAGGACAGCAAGCGTGAGCTGATAAATTATGTCAATAAACACTTAACTTCGGTGATGTTTCCGTTTGAAAAGCCGCAGCCTGATGAATATTTTGACATGGATACACTGACCGTCGCTCTTGCTCGCCGGCCGGTGGCCTATAAACGGCCGCTGCTTCTCTACTCAGATTTGGAGCGGTTTATCAGGATTGGTGTCGGGCGGATCCAGATTATCCAATGCGGGAAGTCGCATCCCAATGATGATATCAGCCAGGGGTTTGTCCAGGAAATTGTCCGCATTTCCAAGAAGCTGCGGACGATTTTAAAGATAACTTATTTGGAAAATTATTCTCCGAAAATTGCCCGGATGCTGGTGTTTGGCTCAGATGTTTGGTTGAATACCCCGCGCCGGCCCCTGGAAGCTTCGGGAACTTCTGGGATGAAGGCAGCCTTAAACGGTGTCATCAACTTTTCAGTCCTGGACGGCTGGTGGATTGAAGGAGCAAAGATGGATCCCCTGGCCGGTTTTTCCATTGGCCTTAGTGATGACAGCGTGACTCCTTCCAACGATGATGCGGCCGATGCGGATGATTTGTATAACCGTCTGGAGAATGAGATTATCCCCATGTATTATGACCACCGTTCGGAGTGGATCATGCGGATGAAGCATGCTATTACTCTGGGTGCATACTTTAATACCCACCGCTGCGTAAAGCAATATTTGGAAAAAGCCTGGTAAAATACCATGTCATCTCGCCGAAGGGCGGGGTCCAATTAAAATGTCTACTTTATTTCTTTGCGGATTGGATGAGTTGGACAACTTCGTTTTTGGTTTGCTCCATTTTTACTTTATCTTTAGCTTCAACGTTTAATCTGATTAGGGGCTCGGTATTGGAAGACCGGAGAGAAATGCGCAAATCCGGATAGCTGACGGCTACGCCGTCCAACGTGGAAATTTCCCCATCAGCATATTTTTGTTTGACTAGATCCAAAAGCTCCGGCCCGTTTTTGACTTCAAAGTTAATTTCGCTGGATTCAAAAGCCCGCCGGCAACTTTCGGCAATCTCCGATAAAGGTTTGCCTTCCCGACTCATAACTGCCAGGATAATTAAGATTACCGGCATTTGCGCTTCAGCACCGCCGGTAGCGGCAAAAAAATAATGGGCTGAACTCTCCCCTGCAAAGATAGCGCCTTCGTTTTGCAGTTGTTCGGTAATGAACGCATGGCCGACTTTAGAAACAGACAACTTCCCGCCCGCCTCATCCACATTTTCCCGGGCATTAATCAGATAGCGAATATCAGCAATAATCGTGGCCCCGGGGTGGGTTTTCAGAAGTTCCTTAGCAATAATTGAGGTAATAATTGACGGCGGGACTATCTGGCCATTTTCATCAACGATGAACATCCTATCCCCGTCGCCGTCCGGCGCCAGTCCGATATCGGCGCCGGTCTCCCGGACTTTATTTTGCAAATCAACCAAGTTTTTTGGCTGCAGTGGATCGGGTTGATGGGCCGGAAAATTTCCATCCAAGTTGAAATTCATCCTGGTCAGCTCGCCGGGAATGTGTTTGAACAACTCCTCAACGTAAAGACTGCCCATGGCGTTACCGGCATCGGCAACAACTTTGAAAGGCTTAATATTGGGATGGCCGGCTATTTCCAAAGCTTTCTCGGCCTCTTTTTCCAAAACGCTGCTTTCTTCGGTGACGCTGCCCTGTCCCGCCGGCGGCTGGACACCTTCTAAAGCCAGGCGTTTAATTTCATCAATGCCGGTGTTTTTGCCGATTTTCAGAACGCCCTTGTCAATCTTTCTGATAATTTTCATGCCGTTATACTCTTTGGGGTTATGGGAAGCGGAAATAATAAATCCGCCGTCTAATCCCAGGTTACTGACGGCAAAATAAAACGATGGTGTGGACAAAAGCCCCAGGTCAACAACCTGAGCGCCTAAGCTGATGAGAGTGTCTTTGGCAATTTGAAAAAGTGCCGGTGAAGATAAACGCATATCACGGCCCAAACCAAATTTAAAAGGTTGGCCGGCCGGATAATCTTTGGTCAGAAAGGCGAAAATAGCCTTGGTAATTTGTGAAACGTTTTCCTCGTTGATTTCAGTCGGATAAATTCCGCGGATATCGTAACTTTTGAAAATATTTTCCGGGATAGTCATAAACTTAGCTGGCATTTAATTCTAACAGACTTTTTAGATTTTTGCCGCCATTGACTGTTCGCAAAGTTTTCGGGTAAAATAGATGGTTGCATGGAAATTGCTATTGCTGCTGAAACAATTACGCATATTGGGCCGCTGCCCTTAACTAATACTCTCCTGCTTTCGTGGATAGTGATTATATTGCTTTCGGTGGTGGCTTTTATAGTCAGCAGGCAGATTAAAATGATTCCCAACCGCCTGCAAAATATTTTTGAGCTTATTATTGAAGTTTCTTACGGTTTAACGGAGGATATTGCCGGCTTCCGGGCGAAAGTTTTCTTCCCTTTTATTATGACTTTCTTCCTCTTTATTATTACCGGCAACTGGCTGGGACTTTTGCCGGGGTTTGGCACGATCGGTTTTTGGGAAGGAAGCGGCAGCAAGGCAACTTTTGTGCCGCTGCTTCGCTCAATAGATTCTGATTTAAATACAACCCTGGCCTTGGCTTTGATTTCAGCAATTGCCACCCACTTTTTTGCCATTAAATATCTGGGGCTGGGTAGCTATCTGAAGAGATGGGTTTCCAGGAACCCGATTTATATGTTTGTGGGGATTTTGGAAATCGTTTCAGAGTTCACCAAGATTATCTCGCTTTCTTTCCGGCTTTTTGGTAATATATTTGCGGGTGAAGTAGTTTTAGCAACAATTGCCGGTATTTTCGCATTTGTTGTCCCTCTCCCTTTTTATTTCTTAGAGATTGTTGTCGGGTTTGTGCAGGCGGCAGTATTTATGATGCTGACACTTACCTTTATGGCGATGCTGAGCGAGAAACATAGCGGAAGCGAATAATGATTTACGATTTAGGAATGCGGGTAACCGCCCTATACTCTTAAATCTGATATTATTTTACAAGAAAGGAGAAAGAATGGAAAATCTACCGTCAGGTGTAGCAATTGGCCTGGGTGCAATCGGTCCGGGTATTGGTATCGGGCTAATCGGCATGAAAGCCGTTGAGGCAATCGGCCGCAACCCTGAAGCTTCCAATAAAATCCTGCCAATTATGCTTTTAGGTATGGCTTTTACCGAAGCTATTGCTATTTATGCCCTGGTTATTGCGTTTGTAAAATGAGGGTATGGTGTATAGCGTTTAGTTTGGGATAACAATACCCTGTATGCTACATCTTTACGCTAATTAAGATGGATATTTTACAAAGTTTTGGCGTTAAGCCGATATTACTTTTAGCGCAGGCAGTAAACTTTTTTATCCTGCTTGTTATATTGAAGAAGTTTTTGTATAAACCGGTCTTAAAGGTGCTGGATGAACGGCGCAGGAAAATTACTGAAAGCTTAAAGAATGCCGATGAGATTGAAAAACGGCTGGAGCAAATCGGCGAAGACCGGGAGAAAAAACTGCAGGAAGCCGCTAGGGACGCAGAGGAAATAATCAGGGAAGCTACACAGACGGCCGGGGTGATTGTGGCTCAAGCCCACGAAAAAGCCGCCGCCGATGCAGAAAAGATTATTGAAAAGTCCCGGCAAAGTCTAGAGCTGGAACGGGAAAAGCTGCACCAAGAAGTGCGCTCTGAGCTGGCTGACCTGGTGGTGGCGGGTTTAGAGAAAGTCATCGGGAAAACGTTGACGGAAAAATACAAAAAAGAAACTGTGGAGAAGTCGTTGCATGAAATTGGATAAAAAAACTAGAAAGATTATTGACCAGATGGTTAAAATCAGTTTTGATAAGGCGGGGCGGCTGGACGGCGCCCAGGCCAGAAAAAATGCCGAGCTTTTGGCTGCTCTTCCTCGCTGGTCAGCCATTGCCTCTATGAGTGAGTATCTGCACAGAATAAAGAGTGAAGTCGGAAAAACGACTTTGCTGATTGAGTCTCCCCTTTCCCTTGCAGCACCCCAGCAGCAAAAGATTCGGCAAAGTTTTTCGGATAAGTATTTGGTTAATGATGTGCAAACAGTAGTCGACAGTTCACTTTTTGGTGGTGTAAGGGTAAAATTAGGAGACATGGTCTTTGATGACAGTATCAGAAACAGGATTAACCAACTGAAAGGCGCAATTAAAGGCTAATTAGAAATTTTCTATGGCTAACAGCTTGATTGTCGATATTGAAAAACAAATTCAGGGTTTAAAAACTGCTGCTGTGGCGGAAAATGTGGGTACGGTAGTGGAGGTTGGAGATGGTATCGCCCGGATCGAAGGCCTTTCCGGGGTAAAATCCTCGGAAATGATTGATTTCGGAGAAGGGGTTTTCGGGCTGGCTTTAAATTTGGAACAATATAGTGTGGGGGCAATTATCCTTGGAGACTTTACAAAGGTAAAAGAGGGCCAGCAGGTAAAAACCACCGGCAGACTGTTGTCTGTTCCCGTTGGCGAAGACTTGGTGGGACGGGTGGTGGACGCCCTGGGCAGGCCGGTTGACGGAAAAGGTCCGATCAAAACAAAAGAAACGTACCCCATTGAAAAAGTTGCCTCGGGGGTGATTACCCGCCAGAAAGTAACTGTGCCGCTTCAAACTGGTATCAAAGCCATTGATGCAATGTTTGCTATCGGTCGGGGGCAAAGGGAGCTTATTATCGGCGACCGTAATACCGGCAAAACTACCCTGGCCGTAGACACAATTATTAACCAAAAAGGTAAGGGCGTAACGTGCATTTATGTGGCGATCGGCCAAAAATCATCAAAAGTAGCACAACTTGTGGCTACACTTGAGGAACACGGAGCAATGGACCACACCATTATTGTTACCGCTCCAGCCTCCTCCCCTGCTCCGATGCAATATATTGCTCCCTACGCCGGATGCGCTATGGGGGAATATTTTATGGATAAGGGCAGCGATGCCCTGATTATTTATGATGATTTGTCAAAGCACGCCTGGGCTTACCGCCAGGTTTCCCTGCTTCTGCGGCGCCCTTCTGGCCGGGAAGCTTACCCGGGAGATGTTTTTTACCTGCATTCCAGGCTTTTGGAGCGGGCATCCCGGATGAATTCCGACTATGGCGGTGGGTCTCTTACCGCTCTGCCGATTATTGAAACCCAGGCGGGAGACGTTTCTGCCTATATTCCCACCAATGTCATCTCCATCACCGATGGGCAGATTTATCTGGAAAGTGATCTTTTTTACGGCGGCATCAGGCCGGCTATTAACGTTGGCTTGTCGGTTTCCAGGGTTGGAGGTGATGCCCAAATGAAAGCAATGAAGTCAGTAGCCGGTAAATTAAAGCTTGATCTGGCGCAGTATCGCGAACTGGCCGCGTTTGCCCAGTTTGCATCTGACCTTGATCCGGTGACCCGGGCGCAAATTGAGCGGGGTCGGCGGATGACGGAAGTGTTAAAGCAGCCTCAATATTCTCCGGTGCCGGTAGAAAACCAGGTCGCAATTTTGTGGGCTGCAACCCAAGGCTACATGGATGATGTTCCGGTGGAAAGAGTCCGGGAATTTGAAAAAAAGTATATATCTCATTTACAATTAAAAGAGATGAAACTCTTGGAACAGATTTTGGAGAAGAAGGAGTTGACGGATGAGATTAAATCAGGATTGGAAAAAGTTACTAAAAAGTTCGGTGATGATTATTTGAAATCGCTGCCCAAAGAGGAGAAAGAGAAAAAGGTTAAATGAACCCGGATGAACCCATGAGTACAGAGCAGGCGGAAAAAGATGGATATTGGCTAAAAGGTGGCGGCAATGATTTGTTGAAAGGAAAGCCTAACTGGCAGGAGTTTTTCATTTCCTTGCCGGATCACCAAAAGGCTTTTGTCGACCACTCCGCTCTGCGCTACTTGGGATGTATGGATGAGCGGGATAAAGGGAGACAGGAATGGAATGCGTACAAAATCGGCTTAGGCGGAGCGGCGATTGGTTACACGGAAAGAGTACCGGATTTTTTGCCGAAGCAGAGTATTTTAGTCGGAACATCATCCCATCGGCGCAATTGCGGTTATGCAACTTTATTCAAAGAGGAAAATGGTTTGGTTAATGAAACGGTAAACCAGGTGGCTGATGACCAGGCTAAAATTACTGCCGAAATGCTCGGGATTCCTTACCTGGGTGTAGTTGAAGATTATAATATGAACCCTCCGGTGAATTTTCATCCGGCTCGGGCGATGTACTATGACGGCGGTGGATATTTTGTGCCTTATCTGACCCCGGAGTTGCCGGAAGGGCTTTTAATCAGCCGTGGGATGGTTTCCAACTCTGAATATAGCCGAAGACTTGCTAAAATTGCTATGAAAATTGTTCTGGAACATGGTTTTAGTAGGAGGTTTACTCAGGATTCTCCCTTTTATGCAGTGATTGTAACGGAACCGGGGGTAGGGATTGATAAAGAGGCTGCTACCGTAGAAGTCAAGCGGGCAATTGATGAGCTGACCAACGAGATTGGTGGGGAGTTTAACGGACATCTGCCGGTGAAGGTGGATTATATTGAGAAGGTTAGTGTGTAAGTGATTGCATGTAGAGTGTGGAATAAGATTCCCGATAAGCTCGCCTTGTTTCCGGTACACCTTAACTAAATATGGCTAGTACTAAAGAAATCAGGAGACGGATAAAGTCAATAAAAAATACGGGCCAGATTACCAAAGCCCTGCAAATGGTTTCGGCCACTAAAATGCGCCGGGCCCAAAGTCAGGCGACCTTAGCCCGGCCTTACCGGGATACTCTGAGTCTGGTGGTGACATTGTCTTCAGGCAAAATTGATCCGTCGCTTCATCCACTTCTGTCTCCTGGTTTGTCGGATAAGATGGGTGTAGTTTTGCTCTCAACGGATAAGGGGATGTGCGGCTCGCTAAACGCCAATATTTTCCGGATGATTCAGAATGAAAAGATCCTGGCAGAAGCCAGAAAGACGGATGAATGGGAATTTTATACCGTCGGCCGCAAAGGACGGGAGTTTATTGCCCGGACCGGCCGCAAGCTTGCAGCAGATTTTGAAAGCACGGAGAAGGTCAGTTTCACTGAAGCTGCAAAAGTACGCAAATTTATCGTCAATGCGTTCCTACATGGTGAAGTCGGCACAGTCTACCTGGCTTACGCCGACTTTGTTTCTACTCTGCGCCAGGAAGCCCGGTTGGTGAAGCTATTGCCTGTGGATCCGGTAGTACTTCATGAAGCCCTAGCCCAACATGAGGCTACGGATGATATGGCCAGCGAATTTTTATTCGAACCAAACCTGGACACGGTGCTGGATTTTGCTCTGGTTCATCTGATTGACACACAAATTTATCAGGCGATGCTGGAGATGAAAGCATCTGAGCATTCCGCCAGGATGATTGCCATGCAAAATGCCACAAACAACGCCAAGGATCTGGTTTCGGACCTGACTTTGACTTATAATCAAATGCGCCAGGATGCGATTACCCGGGAGCTTTTGGAGATTGCCTCTGCGGCAGCGGCGCTGGAGTAATATGGCTAAAACAAACGGAGAAGCAAAAATGAATAATAAAGGAAAAGTTGCCCAAGTGATTGGTGCTGTGGTTGACCTGCAGTTTCCAGAAGAAAAAGTGCCGGAAATTTACAATGCTGTAGTGGTAGGCGGTGCAAATGACGGCAAGACAGGCAACGGTGCGGTGGGAGATGTGGGCGGGCTGACCCTGGAGGTGCAGCAACATCTGGGAGAAGGTCTGGTGCGGGCAGTGGCTATGGCTCCGACCGACGGCCTGGTACGCGGCATGGAAGTTGTCGATACCGGAGTGCCTATCAGTGTTCCGGTAGGCGAAGAGGTTCTGGGGCGGATTTTTAATGTTTTAGGTAAAAATGTGGACGGAGGCGAACAGGTGAAAACCAAAACCTACCTGCCCATTCACCGCCAGGCTCCTGCTTTTGAAGAGCAAAGCACTTCGACTGAGGTGTTTGAAACTGGCATTAAGGTTATTGACCTCATCGCCCCGTTTATTAAAGGTGGGAAAGTCGGCCTGTTCGGCGGCGCCGGTACCGGTAAGACGGTTATCCTGCAGGAGCTGATTCGCAACATTGCTGCTGAGCATGGCGGTTATTCAGTTTTTGCCGGGGTTGGTGAGCGAACCCGGGAAGGCAATGATTTATACAACGAAATGAAGGGGTCAGGTGTGATTGATAAAACAGCCATGGTTTTCGGGCAGATGAATGAGCCGCCGGGGGCAAGACTTCGTGTGGGTTTGACCGGGCTGACTATAGCGGAGTATTTCCGTGATACCATGGGCAAAGATGTGCTGCTTTTTATCGATAATATCTTCCGTTTTTCTCAGGCAGGTTCGGAGGTTTCGGCGCTTTTGGGCCGGATACCTTCCGCGGTGGGTTATCAGCCGACCTTAGGCACGGAAATGGGTGCACTGCAGGAGCGGATTACCTCCACTAAAAAAGGCTCGATCACTTCCGTTCAGGCAGTTTACGTGCCGGCGGATGATTACACTGACCCGGCGCCGGCCACAACTTTCGCCCACCTTGATTCCACCATTGCCCTGGAGCGTTCCCTGGCTGAACAGGGTCTTTACCCGGCTGTCGATTCCCTGGCTTCCACTTCCCGGGCTCTGGCTCCGGATGTGGTTGGGCAGGAACATTATGATGTGGCGGTGGCCGTGCAAAAAGTGCTACAGCGGTATAAAGAGCTGCAGGATATAATTGCCATCTTAGGAATGGAGGATTTATCCAATGAGGATAAGCTGACAGTGACCAGGGCCCGGAAAATCCAAAGGTTTTTGACACAGCCGTTCTTTGTGGGGGAAGCCTTTACCGGCCGCAAAGGAAAATATGTTTCCATTAAAGATACGGTAAAAGGCTTTAAGGAGATCCTGGAAGGTAAACACGACAGCAAACCCGAGCAGTCCTTCTACATGGTTGGCACAATTGATGAGATCACTGCTTAATGCTTCCCTGGAAATAATCAATTGTATATTTATCGTCTTCTGAGAGCATCATGATTTTATAGTATTCCATGCCCTCTTTGGGCTGCAGGAATATTTGCTCAATCATTGGATCATCAGCAGGGATAGCTTTACTGCTGGCAGGAAGAATCCCGTTCTTACAGGTAAGCGGCGCATCAAAATATGTAAGGGCTACTGTTTACCGTAAAACTACACAACAAAAGACTGCACTGATTTGTCTGCCCTGCTGATTTTGGTGTAAGATTATTAATATGCACTGGTTGAGGCAAGTTTACGATTTTATCTACGGCGAAAATAAGGGAGTCTCATTTATTGTTCTGATCTCTTTTCTGGTAACTTTTATCATCGCCCGCTCAATCATTTATATGATGGACCACAATGTTTTACCCGATTGGTATCTGTTCATGGGCCAAACACATGTCCACCACTTAAACTACGGCATATTTTTGCTGTCAATTTCGGGCTATTTATCATTGGTTTTTAACGGGAACAAGATTACCAAATGGCTGGGGATAATTTACGGGGTAGGTTTAGGGTTGACCTTTGACGAGTTCGCCATATGGTTTCATTTAAACGACAATTATTATGCCAGATTATCTTATGAGGCCGTGGTGGTGATTGCGGCGCTACTGATTAATGTGGTTTATTTCGGTGACTTATGGGAAAAAATATTTTATTTCATTGTCCGCCGGAAGGAATAATGATGATTACGTCTTCATCGGCGTGGCTAGCTGAAAATAATTTCCATTTCGTCCCGGATCAGGCTGGGATGGTCAAGAAAGTATTGCCAGTCAAAAAACCGAAATCATTATCCTGGTTCCACCTGGGATCTTTTCGAAAAACATATTTTTAGTAATCGCTTAATTTTTGCGGGTTCCCTGATGACAGCAGAAAGGAATCCCAGCGAAGCATTGTTAAAACTACCTTAGAAGGTTAGCGTACAGTCATTTTGTATTGGGGCGATTAGCCAGGTGGCCAACTTTTACAGTGGCTTGGTTTTCCCTGTTAGCTTGTCCTTCGATGCGCATTTCTTCCAGCGTTTTGCCGCTGTTAGGATCTATTTTATCCCGCAGGTCATTTCTTTGTAAGTAGGTACGGATTATCCGGCCTGCCAGGCGAAACAAAGACGGTTGAGGGTGCTGCTCTTGGGTGGACGGTGATTTTTGATCAAACCGGTCATTAACTTTTTTAAGCCTGGCCATAATTTCCTTTTTTTCTTCGTCCGATGGTTGTTTGGAAGCAATGATTTGATTGATTTTTTCGTCAGGATCGAAACTCCTCGCCTCTTGGGCAGCAGCAGATTCAGTGATTGGGGGCAAAGACGACTTTGGGGTATCAGGGGGATTTTGCTCATGAATAGCGGCAGCAGTGGTATTGAAAAAAGTAGCGAGGGCCAGTGCCCCCCGGAGCATGCCGCTTTTGCTGAACCGGTTCTCCGGGGAAAAAGCCGGCTTTTTTTTAGTGCTGGGCGTAATGTTTATTGATTCATCTGCCTGGGAGATGTCCGGACCAATTTCGCTCATAAGCATCAGCCTTGACCGGCTGCCTTAAAACATAATATCATACAAAAGTAAAAAGTTAAAAGCAGTTTTGATTTTTGACTTTTGAAGAAATTCTATGGCTACCTTGAGCTTTAAGATCGTTACACCCGAAAATGAGGTTTTTAACGAAGAGGTGGAGATGGTGACTTTAACTACCAGGGATGGCGAAATCGGCATTCTCCCTCATCACACTAATTTGATGTCGCAAGTGGTGGCCGGTGAGATGAGAATTAAAAAGGGCGGCAAAGAAATTGTGATGGCCACCGGTTCCGGGCTTTTGCAGATGGCAGATAATAAACTAACTTTGGCAACGGATCTGGCAGAAAAGGCGGAAGATATTGATGAAAAATCCGTAGAAGAAGCAAGAAAACGGGCGGAAGCAGCCCTAGAGCAGACCCAAACTAATGAGGAATACGCCACAGCCATGGCCAGTTTGGAGAAAGCATTGGCGCAGCTTAAAGTCAAACGCCACCACAAAAGCGGCTGATTACTCTTCAAATGAAAGCTCAGGCGGTGTGGACCAAATAGGTATAGGCAGGTTTTTGTAACGCGGGTTGGGTACAGCTTGCGGCTGGCCGTTAACCTCAGTAATGTAATAAGCCAACCCCTGCAGCTTTTCTATCTGCTCATAATCAGAAGGCAGGTGTCCTGCGCGCCAATCATCATAAGTTAAAAGTGGCTCTGCTCCGGTATTAACCAGGGCATGTCCGTATTGCGGGTGGATGACTACCTCATCCCCCGGCCCCAACTTTACAAGCAGCACTTCGTCCACCATTTCCGGTGTCCATGAACCGTTTTCGTAGTGCTTTTTCTGCAAAATAAGCACAGCGTGGCCGGAAATGAGATGATATGTTTCATTAACCTGGGTGCTGTGGTAGTGGCCGAAGGTTTTCGGGTACTCATCACCGATTTTACCCGGTGCAGTGACGGTTAGATTAGCCCATTTATCCGGGGTGATTTCCCCGAAAACCCAGTAAGCCGGGTCAACGCCGGTGGCTTGCGGATCCATAAGGACTGGTTTTAGACCGGATAGTTCCCTGATTGAATTTAGCCTCATGGGATAAGTATACTACATTTTATGGGCAACTTCTGGGCAAAGCTTAAAAAACCAATTACTGCTCTGGCTCCGATGGATGGTGTGACTGACTTTGCCTTCCGGGAGGTGGTGGTTTCCGTGGGTAAACCGGACGTGATGTTTACCGAGTTTGTCAGTACGGATGGCTTATGCTCAAAAGGTCGAGACCAGTTAATCCAGCGGCTGAAATTTACCGAAGCTGAAAGGCCGATAGTGGCACAGATTTGGGGCAGCGATCCTTATAAATTTTATGAAGCAGCAAAATTGCTGCGGGAGCTTAAATTTGACGGTATCGATATTAACACGGGCTGCCCGCAGCGGCATGTTGTCAAAGTCGGCGGCGGAGCGGCGCTGATTATGCAAAATAACCTGGTTAAAGAAATAATTGAAGCAACCAGAAAGGGCGCCGGCAATTTGCCGGTGAGTGTGAAGGCCCGCCTAGGTTTTGAGGAAATTAAAACCAAAGAGTGGATCGGCTTTTTGCTGAGCCTTAATCTGCCTGCCTTAACCATCCATGCCCGGACCGCCAAAGAGATGTCTACTCCCCCGGCCCACTGGGAAGAAATCAGCAAAGCGGTTAAACTGCGGAATGAATCGGGCGCTAAGACTTTGATTATCGGCAATGGTGATGTGAAAAGTTATGCGCAAATCGTCGAAAAGGCGGAAAAATGTGGGGTGGACGGGGTTATGGTGGGCCGGGGCATTTTGGAAAATATCCTGGTGTTTAACCAGAAAATTGACCCTGAAAAGATGACTCCAGCTGATAAAGCTGCGCTGCTGCAAAATCATCTGCGCATCCACTTGGAAAGCCAGCCGGCAAATTTGCGGCCGGAACAGGTTATTGGCCCGGTGAAAAAGTTTGTCAGGACCTACATCCATGGTTTTCCGGGAGCGGTGGACCTCCGGAAAAAATTGGTTCGGGTTCAATCTCCAGAGGAGATGACACAACTGATGGTTTCTTTTCCGAAAGTGGTGTAAAATAACTTCCTTTTTGCAGAAAGGAGGTTTTTTGGGCATTGAGTCTACCCGGGAAAAAGATGAAATTGCCGAGCTGCTGGAAGCAGTTAAGCTGCCCAAGCAGCGGGAATGGGCGCGTGAGGGATTATCCCGGAAAATTCTTAGAAACGATGATCTGAGCTCAGAGAGGTTGACTGTCGGGTACCGCCAATGGTTGGTGGCGGTCCACGAAGTTGGGCATGAGCTGGCTGCCAGATATTACAGCTGGTGGGTTTTAAGGGAGTCGGTTATTCCGTGTGGTAATACCCTCGGGGTAACGGAGGTTAAAACCGGCTTCGGGAAATTATTCCGGCAGATTGTACGTGAGAGAATATACATCGGCTGGGGAGGTTTTGCAGCCAGGTTTCTTATCGGTCACGGTAATCCGGCGGATGGCACAGGCGCAGATTTTGCCCAAATTCGGGCCCTGAACGGAGGCAGTCTGAGTGGCTCGGAGGGTTCTTTTAAGGCAGTTAACAGCTTTGGGGTGAGTTATCTTAATGACCGGTCATGGCAGCTCTTTGATAAGAAGGTTTTAGTGGAGACTTAAAAGGATTTTCGTGGTAAAATTTTTGGATGGTTGAGACTATCGAAAAACTACAAGCCAGCACCAAACCGTTGACTGCCATGGAAAGTCGGATGCTGGATTTGTATGCCTGGCACCTGGACTGGTTCCGTTTCCACGGCCAGGATCCGCGGCGCTGGCTTTGCCATCGTGAAACCATGATCGGGCCCGAGCCTTTTCAGACCCACTGGCAAAACTTACTGGATGATATCAAGGCCGGCAGGCAAAATTCTTTTTTTATTGAAAAAGGAGGCGATAATATCTTCGGACGTCTGCCGATATCAGCAGAAGGGGTTAAGAATATCCCGCCTGAAGGGGGCGCAGTTGCCGTTTTTAACCACACTGACCAAGGGCCGGCTCAGGGGTTGTGGGTACCTTGGGTGGCCAGGAAAATCTTTTCTGAGTATATTACGGCAGGTGATCAAATTCGCTACCCTTTTATTATGGCCAATAACAAACATTATTTTGACGGGCTGGAAAGACACTGGCTGGTCCAAATTTCCCTTCATCCCTTGCCCTGGCCGGTCCGGGATTTTGTTCACCAAAAAATCCGTGACGGCCGGGCTAAATTTAAAAAGCATGCCGGCCGGATTATGCAAAATGTGGCCGTAGCAACCGGCATGATTTATGAAGGCAGCATGGGAGCTTGGGATATTATTGATTACATTAAACATGGCAATGTGATAGGGATTTTTCCTGGTGAAAGAAGCGAGTATCGGTTAAATGATGCGCAACGGGTTGGTAGAGCTGCCAGCACGATCCTGCGGCGTGCAGGGCAAAATGGCATTAAGGTTTTGCCTGTGGGGGTATGGGCGAGTCATGCTTATCACCTGAATATCGGCGAGCCGGAAATATTTTCGCCGGAAAAATACAGCTCTGCGGCTCAGATAGCAGTCCATACCAGGGAAATGCTTGCTGAATTGCTGCCCAGGGAAATGCGATAGCTTGATTTTAAGGTTTCCGTCCCTTGCGGCGGCCTTCCATATACTCCCCGCCCACATAGCCAATGCTTGTGGCAACTGCGGAAAGCGGAAGGATGGGGGCAAAAAATATACCTATTCCAAGACCGAACATCCCGATATTACGGAACCTTTTCAGGTTTCTCTCAGTAAATCCCGGCTTATCACTGAACATCTCTGCTGATTCAATTTTCATAACAGGAGTGCATTATACAACATTTAGCGCTGGCGGATGGTAATCCGGCTTAAGGTTTGCTCCACCGCGCTGTGTTGCGCCTTGAGCGGTTGATCCTGATTTTCGAGATACACTGAACTTAAGACATTAGCCGCGTTGCGGATAGCAGCCGGGGAGCCTTTAATGAGAACGACCTTATTTACCAGGCCATCAAATTCTCCGTCAACCGTAAGCAGTTCATAAAGCTTTGAATTGATATTGGGGTGTTCAAAGCCGTATTTAATATAGGCCGCCCGCATTTTATGTTTCAGCCCACTTTCTATGTCCAGCCGAAAACAAGTGGAAAGTTCATCGGCCTCCGTTAAAAGCTGTTGAGCAGTAAAATCATTAATCTCGCTTTGCCTGGATAGATTTTTAGCCCGAATCCGTTTACTAGTGGAAACACGGCTAAGTAAATCAAGAAGCGGATTGCGGGCAGCCCTGGATAATTCAAGGCCGTTTTTGTTGATAATGTATCCGGCAAAATAGTGTTGAAATATAAGTTCCTGAAAAGTATTTAAAGAGAAGCGCCGGGTAACCGAGTATTTGGTCATAAAATCATAAGTATTGGTAAAAGCCTGTTGCCAGAGATCAGCCGCAAATCTGCGGTCTTGTTCGGTAATAAGAATGTCTGCTTCGCTAGTATTCATTTCCTTGAAGCGTATTGTACAACAAGTTTTAGATAATTTCTCCACAGTTTAGATTTTGCGGTAAAATATGTCACAATAACCTCATGCCCGAAAAAGATTCTGTCCCGGTCCAATCGGGATTTGCCTATCTTATTCCCTTGCTTGTTGGCGTTGTTTTGCTGGGCGCTGTTTTAGTTGCCTTCCAAACTACCCAACCAGTATTTTTATCTAATATGCTGGCTGCCCCCTCGCCTACTCTGTTTCCCTCGCCAGCTCCCAGGCCGACTCCTACGCCAACCCCCTCCCACATCCCGACTCCAACGGTTATACCTACTCCGACAGCCAAACCTACTCCGAAACCTGTATCCGGCCCGCCGGGAGTTGGTTTAAGCTCAATGACTGTAGCCACGGAAAAAGGCAATTTCCGGGCGACTGTCCTGGCGGTTGACCTAAACTTGACTAAGATGCTTACCGACAGTGGTAACGACGGTGAATGTGGGAATAACTGCACCGTAATGCCGCTGCAAAGCTACGTAGTCCGGAATAACGGCTTTGCCGGCGTGAACGGGACTTATTTTTGCCCCGCTACTTATCCGGAATGTGCCGGCAAGACCAACTCTTATGATTTCCCCATATACAACAGCCGCCTGGGTCACTGGATTAACCAGGGCAATCTCTTCTGGAGAGAAATGCGGGCAATAGTTTATATTGACGGATCAGGCGCCCATTACCTCCAAAATGCCAACAGTTTTTCCGGAGGGCTTTCGGCGGGAATTGTCAATTACCCGGGCTTACTCTCCGACGGCATCGTCCAGATTGATGATAACCAATCGGGTTGTTCGGATAAGCAAAAAGCGGCTGGTTTGAAAGTGGGAATTGGAGTAAGAGACACAAAAAATATTATGATTGTCATAGCCCAAAACGTAACCATGCAGCAGTTTGCTTATGTGTTTAAGGCTTTGGGGGCAAAAGGAGCGCTGAACTTGGATACCGGGGGCTCGACAGCACTTTATTACAACGGCAGTTATACTTACGGCCCGGGACGCAACCTCCCCAACGCCATTATCTTCACGAGGTAAACTGCCTCTCCTTGCCTTGAGGCTCCCGAAACGGTAAAATATCAGTTGGATCCTGAGGTGGCAGAACGGTTGATGCGCTGGTCTGTAAAACCAGTTTAAGTTGGTCCGACTCCAACCCTCAGGACATTGACAAAAGACCCCGCTTTGACGGGGTTTATTTTGTTAATATTCATAGGTTGAAAGAGGCGGACTACCCGGCACGTCTAGTGCGGGGTTGTTCGAAGACGCGAAGTGTCGCAAGGTTCTGCCCGAAGGGCAGGTTCTTACTCTTACCCCCAGGACCAAAGAAAAATTCCGACCCTAGCGGCTCCTAAAAACTCGGAATGACTCGGAAGATTTATCTATTGGAGTTTCTTTTATCTCTACCCCTGAAATAGTGGATAGCTCTTAATAAGGGATTTCTTAAAGTGGGTGGCTGAGACGGTGTTGAGCGATATTCCGAGCTTGGTTGCTGTTGCAAAAACTCTGCTACCATCTTTTGTACTCTCGGGTCTTTTGATTCTGTTATATCTTTAATTTCACCTCGGCTAAGTTGACCCATAAGTTGTTCAAATAATTCTGGTTGCTTTAAGAGCTCGGGGATTAAACCGAGGGCTCGATCATCCTCGGGGGTTTTCGGTCTTCGTTCATAAATCAGATGTGATTTGTTTGCGGTTGATCCCCCTGTAGACCCAAAATCAAAGCTTATTTCAATGACTGAATTTTCATCATCCAAAGCCTGATCTAAATCTCTCGGATTTATTCTTTCTTTACCGCCCGACATATTTTTAGAATTATAGCTTGAAAAATCCTTTCAATCAATGAGTAAGCAGATTTTTAAATTGTAAATAATTTTTAATGACTTCCAGTCTTCTGGACTCAGGAGGAGGACAAATTATTCACTTCCATCCCCAATCAACATTAGGGCAGTTTTGTCTTTTAGTTTTCAACCGCAGAGCTTAACTCGATTGACAAGGTTGATAAAAAAGTAAATTTGACTATCCAGGAAAGTCTCAGGAGATTTAATTAGGGCTAAAAGAGCACCGGGCAATATTTCGACCAATACCAAATGTGAGAAAAAAATTATAAAAATCCCCCCCAACACTAAAGATGCTGTGATTTTCAACTTATTATTAAGAAGAGATATCAGTGATCCGATGAATAGTATTCCCCGGCTATAGTTATTAAGCAAACAGGGATAAAACGGTTAACACAATACGAGCCTTCTTCAAGTGAACGAAAGTTATAGGCATTTATCAATATTATGATACGTATGTACATCCCCAGTAAAATTATTAAACCCAGAAAAAGTTTATTTATCAGACTCTTGGACAACATAAAGGGTTAGTATAAGGATAATCCTGGGTAACTACAAAGCCAAAAATGGGTTCTAATCCTTACCTTCGACAAGCTCAGGGTAATTACATCTTCCAATCCCCAGGACCAGCTTATATTGCGTGATATTAATTGAGATCTGCAGTTCAGTCTGTGGGGTGAACCTAAAGTTATTACGGATATTACTGAAAACCAGCCGGTTGGATTTGTACCGAAAGAACATGTTCAGTAAGTTGAGCTGAGGGCTGCTTATTGCTATACTTACTGTGTATGAAAATCAGGCGGGTGCACCAGCACCAGATGTTTGATTGGGATTTTCAGGAACCTGCCTTTTTATCCAGCGCTACTACTTTAATTTTACTCCTTATTGCCGGGGTAATTTTGCTCCTGGTAACAACCGTTATTGTTTTTGCTATCCAGGTACCCTCACCTGAGCAGCTGTCAAACGCAAACAGCGCCAAGGCTACGAAAATTTATGACCGCAACGGCCAGCTTTTATATGATATCTTCAAAAACCAAAACCGCACGCCGGTTAAATTATCGGATATCCCCGATTTTGTTAAAGAGGCAACGATCTCCATTGAGGATAAAAATTTTTATAAACACGGCGGCTTTTCCGTCACCGGGATCGCCCGCGCAGCAATTCAGTTGGTTTTAAACCGGCAGATTGAAGGGGGAGGTTCAACAATTACCCAGCAGTTGGTGAAAAATTCCCTTCTTACTCCTGAGCAAAGCATTGTCAGAAAAATAAAAGAGGTAATTTTGGCAGTCCAAGTGGAACGGGTTTACAGTAAAGACCAGATTTTGGAGATGTATTTAAACTCAATTCCTTATGGTGGTACAGCTTATGGTATTGAGGCAGCTGCCAATTTATATTTCGGAATTCACGCCAAGGATTTGGACTTGGCCCAGTCAGCCATGCTGGCCGGCCTGCCGCAAATGCCTTCGGTGTACTCACCGTATGGCGCCGATCCGTCGCGCGGTAAAGCTCGGCAAAAGGAGGTCTTAGACAGCATGGTGCAGAACGGTTATATTACCCAAAAACAGGCCGGTGATGCTTACAATGAGAAACTCGTTTACCGGACAGCTCAAAAAGAGGTTGGGTTTAAGGCTCCTCATTTTGTGATGTATGTCAAACAAAAGCTAATTGAGCAATACGGCGAACAGGTAGTGGAACAGGGCGGCCTGCAGGTTACCACAACCTTGGATTACAACCTGCAAAGCCAGGCGGAAAATATTGTTAAAGGCGAAATAAATAAACTCGGCGCTTACCATGTCGGCAACGGAGCAGCGGTGATTATGGATCCCAAAACAGGGGAGATTTTGTCAATGGTCGGCAGCAAAGATTATTTCGGGACCTCTGAACCGGCCGGGTGTATTGAGGGGTCAACCTGTACTTTTGAGCCGGATGTAAACGCCACATTGTCTCTGCGTCAACCGGGATCCGCCACCAAACCGGTTACCTACTCAGCCGCACTGCAAAAAGGTTATACGGCGGCTACAGTACTCATGGATGTTCCCACCCAGTTTCTCGGCGGAGCAGGACAGCCGCCTTACGCGCCGGTAAACTATGACGGCCGCTGGCATGGCCCGATCCAGGTCCGCTATGCCCTGGGCAATTCCATCAACATCCCGGCAGTAAAAATGCTGGCCCTGGTTGGTATCAAAAACGATATGCAGCTTGCCTATAATATGGGAATGACCAACTGGCAGCCGACTGATGAAAATGTAAACAACGTCGGTTTATCCCTCACCCTGGGCGGACGGGAAACCAGCCTTCTTGATTTAACTGATGTTTACTCCACACTCGCCGATAAGGGCGTGCAACATGATCCTGTTTCGATCCTGAAGGTTACTGACAGCAATAATAATGTTTTGTATGAATACAAACCCTCGGACGGACGCAAGGTCCTTGATGAGGGAATTGCTTACATTATTTCCGATATTCTGGCAGACAACGGCGCCAGGACTATGGAGTTTGGCCCGAATTCTGTTCTCCGCGTTCCGGGTAAAACTGTATCCGTTAAAACCGGTACCACTGATGAAAAACGGGATAACTGGACGGTCGGCTATACACCTTCGTATGTAGTCGGCGTTTGGGTGGGCAATAACGATAATGAAAAAATGAATCCGGTCATTTCTTCCGGTATTACCGGGGCCTCCCCGATTTGGCAGAAGCTAATGATTGCCGCAATCGGCAATAAACCGGACGAAAAGTATCCTCAACCGGGAGATGTAACGTCAATGGATATAGACGGTTTAATGGGTGGGTTACCCAAAGACGGTTCCCCCACCCGAAAAGAATATTTCATAAAAGGTACTGAACCAAGTGGCATTTCTCCTGCCTATCAAAACCAGAAAGTCTGCCGCAATAATCCACATAGGCTTTCAGGTGACGGTGAGGACGGAGACCAAAAGGATATTATCATGCTGACGGAAAACGACCCGACGGGAGCCAACAAATGGCAGGAAGGCATTGATTCATGGGTGCTGACTGCATCTGATCCGCGGTTTGTAGGGGCAGCCAAGGGATGCAGCAATATCCCCGGCTTTACGGGAGGTTCACCCGATGCGGTTATCTCCATAGTTAATGTTGGTAACGGGGCCAATGTCCCGCATGTATTTGATGTTTTGGCGAAAACGAATTCGCCGGGCGGGGTAAAAGATGTCACCTGGCTGGTGGACGGTGCTCAAAAAGCTACCCAAACCAGCGAGCCGTTTGCTGTCCATATTGAGTTCCCCTCAGGGGATAATGGTTCACATACTATTACAGCAACCTTGGAAGATAACAGCGGCAAGACTTTTTCTACCTCAATAGGCGTCACCGTTGCGCTGTAAGCTAAATTACATATTTACTTTTTTGTCCGGATATAATATACAGACTATAGGTAGTATGACTGAAAGAGATCCTGGTGAAAACCATTTATTCAGGGGTGATTGGCCTAATGTGGAGAGGAAAGTCAAAAATTATGCCTTAGGCAACGCGGTGGCATGGGAAGAGATCCAGCCGATTTTGGAAAGCTCTGTGGAAGATTATCCCGAAAAGTATAAGCCATATTTGGGGCCGCTGGAAAAAATTTTTGGTATCAGGAGAAGTATGTATTTGGGAATGATTGCTGATGGAGAGGCGCGCCGGGAAATTATCCGTGTACAGGGTGGTATGAGTGAAGAGGCCGATCAGGCTATTATTACCATCAACAGGCTGCTGGAGAGATTTTTCGAGCGTACTGTCCCTCCCAGGAAATTTTCCCGCAGGTCTAACGAAGACTAAAATAGCTGACCCAGATCAACCTCCGTGACAGCTGCCCTCTTTTCTGACCCAAATTTATTAATTACCCGCGGATGGATTTCTGCTAAAATTCCCACATGCTGATCTTCTTGGAAGAGACCGGAGTGGCGGGTTGGGTGGATAAGGTCGCCGCCGCTTTCGTCGCGTTTTGCTTCTAGGTGCAAATTTAATTTTTTGTACAAGGCACTAATAACGGCATTCAGCTCAGCTGCCGGATTCAGGCCGTTTCCAGACATAGCAATTGCCAGGTGGTAATGCTCATCCGGCTTACCACTCTTCTGCCAGTGGTACACTTTGCCGATTTCAAAAACAGCCACATCATCCCGGTATTTCAAATTTTCAGTGGTTTTTTCTAGGAGGTTTGGCCAAATTAAATCGCGCATATATTCCGTTTCTTTGGACATGGGGTTGGCAATACGGACTAAATTATCCCGCTCGGCTTCCAGGTTGTCTAAAACCGCTGTGGAGTAAAAAGAGTAGGTTTGGATTTCCGTCAGGCCAAGTTTAACCAGCTCCGCCTTAACTTTGGAAATTGTTTCAAACAAACTTTGGTCAACTTTTTCCGGTTCATTACCCGAAATCTCTCTGGCAGGAATGTTTTCGTAGCCGTACATGCGGGCGATTTCCTCGATTATATCCTCCTCAACTGCGATATCAAGACGAAAATAAGGCGGTTTGATTTCCCATTGCCCCTCGCCAACCGGCCTGACCATAAAGTGCAGTTTGGTGAGTGATTCTTCGACAAACTCAGAGGCAATATTAATACCGATCAGGGAATTTAATTTGTTTCGGGTGAGTTTAATGATTGGTGTAGCCGATGGAAATCCACCGACAATATTAACCGCTGTCAGTTTTCCGCCCAGCTGCCCATACATCTTAATAGCTGCCTGAAGAGCCTGGAAAAGCCGTTCTTCGGTTAAACCATGCTGGAACCTTTTGCTGGCCTCGGAGATTAAAGCCAGCCGCCCGGAAGCGGCCCGCAGGGCCAGCGGGTCAAAAATGGCTGCCTCCAGCAGTATGGTTTTTGTTTTCTCACTAATTTCGCTGTTTTTGCCGCCCATGACTCCGGCTAGCCCGAGTGCTTTCTCCGGATCGGCAATGAGCAAATCGGTCGGCAAAAGCTCGCGGGTTTTGTTATCTAAAGTAATAAGGTTTTCGCTTTGTTTGGCGGTACGGACGAAAATAGTTTCGCCTGTAACAGTTGCGGCGTCGAAAGCGTGCAGCGGCTGACCGTATTCCAGCATAACCAGGTTGGTGACATCAGCAACATTGTTAACTGCCCGCATGCCGCTCTCTTCCAATTTCTTCATCCATTTTTCGGGAGATTTACCAACTGTTAAATTTTCAATTTTAGCGATGCAGTAAAGCGGCGCCAGTTCCGGATTTTCCACTTTAACCGGGGTAGATGGTAGATCAGGAAAGTTCGGAGAACTATTTTCGTAATTATCAAAATTAAGAGTCGAGCCGGTAATAGCAGCGATTTCAGTGGCAACGCCGTGCATTGACAATAGGTCAGCCCGGTTGTACCCCTTCATATCTAATTCAATAAACCTGTCGGTAATTTCTTTGGTGCCGATGGTGCGCAGGGGCAACAAATGAATCACTTCATCAACTGACACATTTAAGTTAACTAGTTCTTTTAGCCAATCGATTGAAACGAGCATCTAGAATTTCTCCAAAAATTTCAGATCGCCTTTTAAAAGCTCTCGGATATCATCAAAACCATACTTGAGCATCATGATCCGCCCAACTCCCGGTCCCCAGGCAATCCCTGAGTAAATTTCGGGATTAATACCGCCGTTTTTTAAGACGGTTGGGTGAATCATACCGGCGCCGGCAACTTCCAACCAGCCGGTGCCGCCGCAAACTTTACACCCTTGGCCGTGACAGAAGATGCACAAGCCGTCAATACCAACTCCCGGCTCAACGAATGGGTAATACTTTGGACGCAGTCTGACCTTGATGTCTTTTCCGACGGTGTTTTGTAAAAAATATTCCGACAAGTACTGCAAATTAGTCATACTTACACCTTTATCAATATAAACCAGTTCGAATTGCTCGAAAGTGTGCTCGTGGCGGGCATCTAGGTTTTCGTAGCGGTAGCAACGGCCGATGCTCATCATTCGAATGGGTGGTGTGAAATCGCGCATAATTCTTACTTGGGCGTTAGAGGTGTGAGTCCGCAGCAGCAATTCGCCTGGGCTGTAACCGGTTTTTTGGGGATCAATATAAAGAGTGTCCCAGAGGTCGCGGGCTGGATGGCCTTCCGGGATGTTTAACAACCCGAAATTATATTCGTCGGTATCGATTTGCGGCGCGTCGAATTGCTGAAAACCGAGCTTTTCAAACAGGTCAACAGTTTCCTGAATAAATTGAGTCGTGGGATGAAGATGTCCATGCCTTGGCTTAATTTCCGCCGTGCCGAGATCATATTTTTCCGTGGTTAATTTAGCGTAACTTTCTTCCCGGACTGCCTGTCGGCGGTTTTCGATAGCGTTGTCTAATTCATGTTTGGTTTGATTAAACAATGGTCCGATTTTTTGCAGTTCTTCCATGGGTAATTTACCAAACTCCTTTGGTAAAAGCGTGATGACGCCGTTTTTGCCGAATAACGCCAAAAAAAGCTCATCCAGTTCTTTTAAAGTTTTAGCCTGGTTTATATTCAAAAAATAATCAGTTTTAATTTTGTTTAACTTTTCTTCCATTGTGTTTAATTTTAGCATAGGATAGATTTATACACTATTGATATGCGATCCACCGGTAAGCGGATCTGAGGATTTACCTATATTCCACTTTTGGCAGCAGAGAAGATTTATCCTCTGCCGCCTTATGTGGTTACTATTCACATTCCCAAAACCGGATGGCGCCTAAGGATATTGTCCAATCTTGTGGCTGATGATGTCTGACTTTGAAAAAGGTCATTAAGTGGCGGAGCAGCTACTTTTTTCACCAGCAACGCGTAACCTCTACCCAGTTCATGAGATGCAAATCCTTTTGCCGAAACCATAACTATTCGCCGTTTGTTGCCTGGGTTGACCAGCTCAATGTCACCACTCAAAATATACTTACGGCCGCCCGGACGGACATTTATCCCGGCACATTTGATAATCAGTTCGCCTGCTGATGTTAAATAAGTGCCTGATTTATCCTCAGCAATTTGTGCAAGCAACTGGGTGTTTGCTACTTTCTCTGCCTGGCTTTGTGATTCAAGGTAATGCTCAAGTTCAATAGATAGCATTATTCTCACCTCCTTCCACGGTCATACTAATACTAACCTCTAATGACTAAAAAAGCCCCTGTAAACCCTCCGGTACTTCGGCTGCGCCTGGTACTAAAGAATTTACAAGGGCCCTTTGACTCGCTATGCTTGCTTAGGACTGTGCCACCTTGTGCCGTTGATTCTTAACAAAAATCCCCTTGCGGGGAGTATGTCAGAATTAACCTTATTCATGACATGCTCCGCAAACTTGCGACACATGTTGTTGACTTTTACAGTTTCGCCTCTGTCGCATATTTTTGCGCTCCTCCCCGGTCCCAACCTTCCGGATCAACGGATTTTTTATTCAGTTATGAAAGTATTATATCACAAAAAACAAACGGTTGAATTTGCGAAAGTAATTAGGATATGGCTTCAGAAATGACTTTTTTGAATGCTTCGGGGCCTTTGACTGCCAGCTCAGCTAAAATTTTACGGTCCAATAAAATATTTCTGGCTTTGAGCGCAGCTATGAACTTGGAATAGGAAATTCCTTCATTGTCTAGGGCGATGCCTATTTGGGTAATCCATAACCTGCGCAGATCCCGCCGGCGCTGTTTGCGTCCGGCAAAGGCATATTTCCCGGCATGCAGGGAAGCTTCCTTGGCCTGCTGGAAAACGTGACGGCGCCCCCCCTGGTAGCCTTTGACCAGGTTCAGCAGTTTTTTATGTTTTCGATGTGCTGTAACACCTCTTTTGACTCGCGACATATTTTTTAGATATTATTGTTGTTTTTCCCCCGGACCTTGAGATAATTCCAGACCCTTTGATGCCAGGTACCACGCTGCACGCTGGCGTAAGCCTGTGCTCCCCTATTGCCGGCCATGGAACTTCTTGTCTGGCGATAATTTTTTGTGTTTTTACCCATATTATTTTCCGATCATCCTCTTTAATGTTTTTTCCAACCGTCCCCTTATGACCATTGGCACTTTATGCCGGCGCAGAGCCTGTTTGCTTTTGTTGCGGCGCAAATGGCCGGAACGAAGCTGATGTGAACGCAACAGCTTACCGCTGCCGCTCAGCTTAACCTTTTTTAGTAATGTTTTATTTGTTTTGACTTTCGGCATTTACAATCTCCTGTTTTGGTTTGATTTTGGCCATCCCGATGATTGTTGTCATGTTCCTGCCTTCAAATTTGGTTTCCCGCTCCACAATAACTTTCTCCCCCCAAAACTTCAAAGCATTTTCCACAACCTTGTAACCCTGCTCTGGGTGAGCCATCTCCCGCCCTCGAAACTTAACTGTCAGCTTAACCTTATCCCCTTCTTCCAAAAACTCATTTGCCTTTTTAAGCCTTGTCTCCAGGTCATGGGCAGCAATCCGCGGAGACAGCCAGACCTCTTTTAACTCTACCTCCCGGACCCTCTTGCGGGCTGCCTGTTCCTTTTTATCTTCCTGATATTTAAATTTCTCAAAATCAACAATGCGGGCAACCGGCGGCTGGGCGTTTTCTGCAACCTCTACCAGATCCAGTTCCTGCTCTGCTGCCTTTGCTAAAGCTTCTTCCCGGCTAATGACACCCAACTGGGCACCATCGGCGTTAATTACCCGCAGTTCCTGCGCTTGGATCCGTTCGTTAATGCGATAATACTTACCTATCTTTTAACCTCCGCAAGTTTTAGGGCTCCGAGTATAGATATTATCATAAATTAGCCTTGGATTCAATGGTTCGACTCCTTATGGCCGCCCACCACAAGTCTTAGGCTTTTTTCTCCTTAATCTCCTCTGTTATTTTACTAATAAACTTGTCGATTGTCATTACGCCTAAATCATCTCCGGCTCGTGTCCGTACGGTTACTTGCCCGGCTTCCTGTTCCCTTCCGCCGATGATTAACATGTAAGGGACTTTTTGCATCTGGGCGTCGCGGATTTTAGCTTGCATCTTCTCCGACCGGTCGTCAAGTTCTGCCCGGATGCCTACAGACAATAATTGTTCGAATACTTTTTGGCTATATTCATTCTGGCGATCGGTAATGGGTATAATTTGCACCTGAACCGGGGAAAGCCAGGCCGGCAAAGCCCCAGCATAGTGTTCCAACAAAAAAGCCATTGTTCGCTCAAATGCCCCAATTGAAGAACGATGAATAACTATTGGTTCTTTTTCCTTGCCGTCTTTATCAATGTATTTGAGGTCAAAGCGTTTGGGCATGACAAAATCGTATTGGATCGTGAATGCTGTTTCTTCCTTACCGCTGACAGTTTTTACTTGGATGTCGATCTTTGGGCCGTAAAAAGCTGCTTCTCCTCCTGCTTCAGAAAATGGCTGTTTGGTTTCAGTTAAAACCCCTCGCAGTACATTTTCGGCATAATCCCAGGCAGCATCATCTTGATAGTATTTTTTCTCATCCGACCTGTCTCCTAAAGAAAGCCGGTAGCGGTAATCTTCTCTCTTCTTAAGCCCTAAAGCTTTATTGACATAATCAATTAAGTCCAGCACATCTTTAATAACACCCTTAGCCTGCTCGGGAGCAGCAACAATGTGAGCATCGGCCAGACAAAAAGTCCGTACCCGGCTTAAACCGGTCAGTTCACCACTTTTTTCATAACGGAATTGAGAGGCAAGTTCGGCTATTTTTAACGGCAAATCTTTATAACTTCTCGTTTGAGACTTATAGATCATAAAATGATGAGGGCAAGTCATCGGGCGTAATATAAGCTCCTCTTCGTCGATTTTCATTGGAGGATACATGGTATCTTTGTAATAAGGATAATGGCCGGACGTACGGTAAAGATCGACTTTGGCCAAATGTGGAGTGACGACATGCTGGTAACCTCTTCTTATTTCTTCATCCACAACGAACCGCTCCAACTCTCTTCTGATAGTTGCTCCTTTAGCAGTCAGCAGCGGCAAGCCCTTTCCTACTAGGTCGGAGAAAACAAACAGTCCTAAGTCCTGGCCAATTCGTCGGTGGTCTCTTTTCTTGGCTTCCTCCAGCATATTCAGATAGTTATCCAACTCTTCTTGAGTTGAGAAGGCTGTACCGTAGATTCTGGTGAGCATTTTGTTTTTTTCATCTCCCCGCCAATAAGCGCCGGCTAAAGAAAGCAGTTTGAAAGCTTTGATTTCCTGGTTTGGTTTTTCCAGATGGCCGCCGCGGCAAAGGTCTTCGAAATTACCGGTTTTGTATAAAGTGATAGGCTGATTGTCTTTTTCCAGATCATTGATTAGCTCCAGCTTGTATGGGTTGTCGGCGAAGATTTTTCTGGCCTCGTCAGCGGAAATTTCCCGTTTTTCTGCTTTATCCCACGATCTTACCAGCTCCCCCATTTTGGCTTCAATTTTGGGCAACTCTTCTTCTGAAATGGTTTTGTTTAACTCAATGTCGTAATAAAAGCCATTCTCAATCACCGGCCCGATAGTGGGTTTGGCGCCGGGGAAAAGTTCTACCACGGCAGCGGCCAAAAGATGGGCAGTGGTATGTCTTAGATTGTTTAATTGTTCCTGGTTGTCCATAAAAAATCCCCTCCTCCTTCGACTGCCTCAGGATTCAGGGACCCGGTTTCAGGTGGTTCCACCCCGATTTTCACTCTTTGATCCGTTTCGTGGTTCTTCCGGAAAACTCCGAAGTTGGTGAGTCTTCATCAACATTTCCGTTTTAATGATAATTCTTTTAGCCTTAACTTGTCAACCAAGTTACGGTTTGACTCTGGTGATGGTAAACAGGTAGTTATTGATTGCAGCAAAAATACCAAGGGCTTTAAGGATATAACCAATGATTGCTACAACCACCGTTGCCCCCACAACCGTGCCGAATCCCCAAGCCAACCCGCCCAGGAAATTGTTAATCATAATTTGTTTCTTTGATAAGTTCATATTGGCGGTTAAATGCTGGATAATTTGTGGTGTTATTTCTGCCATCTAAAGTAATCATAGTGGCAACTTGAGGTGAGCGTCAAGAGATGGTAATATAGACCGGTTATTGGTTCTCAGGTAAGGGCGGTTAGCTCAGTTGGCTAGAGCGTCTCTTTGACGTAGAGAAGGTCAGAGGTCCGAATCCTCTATCGCCCACACTGTTTTTATCCAACTCCCCCGCCGCCGGTCGAAGAAATGTTAACTTTACCGCCGCCTGTGCCGCCTTCAGCCACAGCATTAAAGTTGACCGTCGGTTTTTGGATTTCCTGATCTTTGGTCTGATCCTGCGCTTTTTTGGCGGCTTTCTGCTCTTCCCGTACTTTTCGGCTGATGGATTTAATGTGACTTCTAGTTCTTAAATGTTTGCTGTCAAGGGAGGTGTTAAGGCCCTCAATTTTAGCGTGCTCTTGTGACGGTACTCCGCCCAGCTCACCTATGGCCATCTTCATGATTTCTTCGTCTTCCTGACGGGCCGCGTCTTTGATTGCTTCATCAATCTGGCGGTAAGCCTGGTAAATGGCAATAGCCTTAGCTTTATCCTCTGCCTGCTTGGCTGCTTCCTCAGGCGTTTTGGGCTTTTTCTCTTCCTTTTTCTTGCCTCCCGGCAGGGGCATCCCGAAAATTTGTTCAAAAAGGTCCCGGCCGGCATCCGGAGTTTGTCTGACGATATTTTTGTCAGTAAAAGTACTCATCTCAGAAACTTTGCCCCGGACAAACCCCCGGAACCCCTTCCATGTACTGTCTTTTTTAATAGCCCGGCGGGGTTGGTATCTCTCAGCCTGCTTGTTAGCTGACTTGTCTACCATGGTCTGGGTTTTCTCTTCAGGCTGCTCTGGCTCGGAAGTGCGGTTGAAAACAAAAAATGTTCCTCCTTCCGCCAGCAAACTGAAACTGAAAAAGGACTCCGTGTTGCTCTTCTTTTCACCTACTAGAGCGGCAGCATTCTCTTGGCTGGGTTCTTGTGACTCAGCTATGATTTCGTGCAGCTTTTCGAAGATAGACTTGTCCCCTGCTCCGATTGGCGCCTCCATCCTACCGAAGCCGTCCTCGTCTTCCCCCATTTCAAAGGGGTTAAAAATAAAGCGGCGCAGACTGCTTGTTCCTTTACTGTCATCAGATCCGTCTAGAATAGCCATGCTGTTTTACTAT
>JAJYIE010000020.1 GCA_021790255.1 bacterium
CATCTAAAACTTTAAGTTTAAACTGCTCAGCTTCGTGTAAATCAACTAAATATATTCTTTTCATGACACCTCCTTTCTGCCTCACTATTTTAGAAGGATGTGTCCCACATGTCTTTACACATTACGGACAGTTGCTTTTTGTAAAATTTATGTTTATGCTAAAGATAAGTACTCCTAAACATATGCCCAAGTTAAAGCGGGTTCTCTTTTTAACTCTCCTATCTTTAACCATGTTTACTCCCCTGCAAGCCGCCCATGCCCAGACAGTTCAGGATTTAAGCGCCCAAAATTTTAATTACTTTATCCACGGGCAAACCACAATTGAGGGATCAATGTTCCATACGGTTTTTTGCTCCATTCTTGGAGCCAGCCCCTTTAACCCATGTGCCGGTTATGAATATGCCTCTAATGGCAGCACCAAGCCAATTGTTATGAACCGCCTCTCAAACGGCGGTGCCCTGGGAACGCTGGCTTCAGTGATGGGGTCAATGTATGACACCCCCCCTGTATCAGCAACATACTATCTGGCCCAGGAGGGACAAAACCTGGGGATTATTCCTCAGACTGCTTATGCCCAGCAAAGCACTGCCGTACAAGGTTCAGGAGCCGGGGTGCTGGCACCGGTTTATACACTCTGGCAGTTTTCCCGTAACATCGCCTACATTTTCTTTGTGATAGTTTTTGTGGTCGTAGGGTTTATGATTATGCTGCGGCAGCGGATAAATCCACAGACAGTGGTTACCGCTCAGGAAGCTCTGCCGGGCCTGGCCATTGGTCTGGTCCTGATAACATTCAGCTACTTTTTCTCGGCCCTAATCGTGGACATGGCTTTCCTTACTACTAACATAGTAGTTCAAATCTTTCATAGTGCCCCCGGTAATTCCATAAGTGGCCTTGATAACGCCACCACTTTCTTAAATAATAATAATGTTTTAAATCTTTTTGCCTCTCAGGCACTAAATATGAACAATTTCACCCAAATTTTTCAAGGGGTCAATGGTCAAACGGGTAATGTAGCATCAGTGCTTCCGGCAATTATTGGAGGCATAGCCGGATTCTTCATGAGCGGTTTAAACCCTTTGGGGGCTATTGCCGGAGCTGCCGGGGGAGCAGCGCTGATCCCTGGATTGTTAATCATTGTGCTTATGATTGCCTTATTTATCCAGGCAATCCGTCTGCTTTTAGGACTACTGGGGGCCTATATTCAAATCTTAGTAATGACTATTGCTGCCCCATTTTTCATTATGATCGGCTCTATTCCCGGGCGGGGCGGGCTAATCGGTGTCTGGTGGAAAAACCTTTTGGCTAATGTCTTAATCTTCCCTGCAGTTTTAGTAGCGATCCTTTTTGCCGGAGCAGTTATGGGGACAGCTGGTGGTTATACTACCGCCATGCCGCTTTTTGGTAGGTTGGACAGCAATTTCCTGGCGACTTTAATTGCCTACGGAATACTGCTGGGCACCCCATCCATTCCGGAAGTGGTTCGCCAGGCCTTTGGCATTAGAGGCCCGCAGGGCTTCATGGGGGCGGTTGTCGGCGGATTTACAGGAGGCCTGGCAGCCGGCCGTGCTGTTGCCGGGGTCGGTTGGAATAATACCGTTGGGCCTTACCAGCAAGCCCATCAGGCCTTTCTAGATGAGCAGGCTAAATACCGAGTTGGAGCTGCAGCACCACCTAGAATCAATGCTAATCTTCCCCAATGGCAGCAGAACTGGATCCGCAGAGGACGACCCTTCTAGAAAATTAAGTGAGGAAGTTTATTGCGAAATTTGCATGCCCCGTGTGCCTATTTGTTTGATCAACTCAAGCAGCATAGCCGCCAGTGTTTCGCCCGGCTTAAGTGCATCTTTTGCCAGGAGTAGGTCACTCCTCAAACCTTCACCTAAGACCTCTTTATTGGCCTTCAGGAGCTCTTCCCTGTTAAGCTTTAATTTCAAAGCCACATTCCCAAGAAGTGCCCTGATGCCTTGTCTGTTCATCTCCGGATAACCACACTCTTTTCTGACCGCCTCGTTGTTCATCAGAAAAACCGGTAAGTTGATCATAAGGTTTAACTTGGTTTTGTATTGATCATCCAGTTGGTAGCTAAAAGCGTCAGCCAGAGTGGCTAAGCTTTCAAAATCAGGGTTGCGCAAATAGCTTTCCGGCTTACCCATCAAAGCATCACGGGCCCCATCCGCCAGATCAACCCTCCTAAGCCCCCAACCAAACATCGCGTGATCACCGTTAATAGCCTTGACATCAATCGTCGGGACTTCACCAAAGATACCGACAAACGGCCGCAGGGCCGGAAGGACATTGCCGTGAGCATCCCGGCCTGTCCAGGATACATTGGAACAATCGATCATCCCTTCGTATTTGCCGGCATCGCTGATTAGATTGCCATCCGGACCTAAAGTAGCCAGAGCATTACCTTGAGCATCTCTTCTCACCCAGTAAGACTTGTGTAAACCGTTTTCGTCCGTTTCAGCGGTATCAAGTTTCCTTTGACCAAGCAGAGCCTCAGCAATCTGCCTGGCACCAATTTTTGAGTCCCGTTTAATTTGAGCAGAAGTTCTTCCCCCCATCTCGGCATATCTTGTAAATAAAACTTTTTCGTAGTGTCCCTCCACCGCTCCCAGGGTAGCTGTAACCCAATCATAGGATTGCAGATAAACTCCTCTGGCCAGCTCAGGATATACCCGTGCTGCTCCGATACTTGCATAGAGGTTGTCGCGAAATCTCTCAACACGCCGAGCTGCGAAATTACCACCACTGGCATCGCCTAACCACTCAACATTTCCTTCCGCCAGCTCGGCAGCTGTTGGAGCTTGCCTGGTTGTTTTACTCACTAAGACATCCTGTGCTACCCGGCGGCTGGTAATATCAAAAAGCCGCTCAGCAACCGTTTGGGCCGAAACGGCTGAGACCTCATCAATACCGGGGTTTACAGCCCGAATACTGGCTTGGACACCAGCCCGAAATGCTCTAATATCGGCATCATCCCTAAGAGCCAGAAACTCAGTTGCGTGGCTACCATAATACTGAAAAGCCCCCCAAACGTCCAAATTCTCTTCTTTGCTCTCTAAAAGAAAATAGTTCAGATGGTCCCCCTGAATATTGTTGACCACTTCTTTAACAGCCCTGGCAGAGTCTGCTGTTTCATAAGCCAAAAAGGTGTTATGGAGGGTAATCCGTGCCATAAACTCCTTGTATAATATCTGCTCAATTCCCTGATCTTCCGGACCCCCCGCCCCTGAACGAAGAGCATTAAGAACATAGAAAACTTCCTCAAGGGGTTCAGCGTTGCGATCCCCTCCGTTGGGCTGCTTGGTCTCCTCAATGGCATTTAATAGAGTGCGTAGCTCTCTGAGCTGCCCTTCCTTGGAAATCGGCCATTCTCTATCTATATAGGAGCCTAATCTAGTTCGGACAGGCAGTAAGCGCTTGTCTTCGCGCCTCAGCTCTTCTTCACGCCGCCGGCGTGCTTCTGCCAAAGCATCAGGGTTTGTACCCCCTCTTCCAGCTCTCCTTAACTCTTCCCTGAGCCTATCCATTTCCGCCCTGCTTTCATCTCTTATCCTGTCCAGCTCTGCCAGGCGAGCCGCCTCTCTTCTGGTATCATCATTTCTTCTTCTATCCTCATCCGCTCTTCTTCTTGTTTCATCCGCGGCTCCCCGGCGATCCACTTCCTCCCGCCGAACCCGGTCCTCGGCTTCCCTAATTCTTCGGTCATCCTCCAGTCGTCGATTTACTCCTTCGGAGATTCTCCGGCTAACTTCTTCTTCACTCAAGCCTGGTCTTGGTTCCGGGCGGTGCTCTACTCTGGGCGAAGCGGCGCGGGGAGGCCGGGCTTCCGTTCTGCCCTCACGGGGTTCAACTCTTTCTGGAGCCTTTCTCAAAGAAGCTATCCTTTCGGCGCGAGTTGAGAACCGGTGTTCGCCGCCACCGAAGGCCCCTATCTCAGAACCATGTTCCGGTTCATAAGGTGATTCTTTGGGGGCACGAGGGCCTTCCCCAGGCTTTCCTGCTTCCTGTCCCAGTCCGCCAGTTGGAATGTCTGGACTGTCATTCATAAATAATGGCTCTCTCTCCACTTAAGCCCCCCTTTCATGTGTCCCCTTTTAAAAGGGAGTCAGCATAGCACTTTAAGGAAGCTTATGCAAGTCCTAGTGTAGCCTGCATTGGCAACTGGTGTCAATTACCCTTCCAACTCATCAGCCACACTTGGAGTAATCCTCTTTGCGTGCCCCGCAGTGAGGGCAAGTAGTAATCCCTTTACCCGACTCAATCCGGCCGTGACACCTTGGGCATTCAAAATAGCTTGACTCCCCAAACAGACCAAACGCTCCCTTTTGACGAAAAGTCCTTGGACAACTAGCAGAAGAGGCGCCGATCATTCCAACCCTGTTAGCTTCTTCCATCACAGCTCCAACATCAACCCACAGACTTTGACCTATTAATCGGTCATAAAGCCGGCTTGCCTGACCCAGCATCTCAGTTTTTTTAAACTTATCTGCCCCTGAGCGGATATCCACTAAGTTAAGCCCCGGAACCAGCTCTTCCAGAATATATGTCCAATGAAAATCCGCCTTTGGCAGTATGAGAGGGGTAGCCCTGACTTCATCTATAGAGTTTTGTAATGGGCTTTCTTGGCAATAATCCCGCAGCCCCTCAACCAGCTCAGCTGCTTTCTGCTGATTGAAATCAAGTAAAACTATTCCCCGGTTAAGCAGAGCATTCTGACCGTCAACCATTCCAATTTCGCTGATGGTAATTTTAGTGGTGGGATAAAAATCCGGGTCCGGTGGACTTACCCAAACAACTATCCCTTCCTGCCCCTTTTTTAACCAAGCTTCTGTTGCTTCAACCAGGCGATACTCTGCCCGGCCAACCGCGTTAGACCTTTTAACCGCATCTTTGACCCGACATTCTGCCGAAGGAGAAATTAATTCCCCTAAGGCGTTGATGTAATAAGGATAATAATCAGGGGAACCATGGGTTTCTATACAATAAGAGGCAATTTCCTCAACAACCTGCGATCGCGGCTTACCCTGCCAGGTTTCAACAAATTCAGAAAGTTCTACTTGACGCTCAGTTATCATTTGGTTCCTGCAACGGGATTAAAATAGTGGTCGGTCTCCTGGCTGATAATTAGCTATCCCAACTAATTACATACAGTTGCGGCACAGCTCCCGGTTCAACGGGATTCCCTTGTCCTTATCCCGATTTAATCGGGACGGACACCACATACCCAACAAGCTAACAAAAATTATTATATTCGTCAAATAGTAGGTTTCTGTAAGGTAGACAGCTGCCCTAAAATGACCTATTTTGAGACCCTAGACGATAGTTTTTTCACGAGGTATATATATTATGGGTTTATTTGCTGCCATGGATCCTGAAGTTGAACATGCCGTCCCACAAAACGTAACCTCCTTCCAGTTTCATCTGGTTGGAGATATGACAATCAGGCAGTTTGCCTACCTGGCCAGCGGGTTTGTCATTGCATATCTCACTTATTTAATAATCTTTTCCATCAGCCCCATTATTGCCGTTCCGATCATCGTTTTCTCTGTTGCCGCCGGATTTGCCCTGGCCTTTGTTCCCATCTTGGACAGACCCTTGGACCATTGGCTCAAAGCCTTTTTTAAAGCCGTTTACTCCCCGACTGAAGGCTACTGGACATCTCCTATCAATCCCCGGGAAAAAGTTAATCCCAACGACTCCCTTTTTGCCAACCGCCTGTTTATTTATCTGACCCAGCTGGCCAATCCGGTAGCAGTTACCCCAGCCCCGGTACCATTGCCCGCACTACCCGTCAGAGCTGCCTCTAACCCGGTTATCTTTACCCCCCCGGCTCCGATCCAACTCCCTGCCCGGCCACCTTACCAGCCGATTGCTGCTCCACTTAGGCCGGTCATATCCCCGCCGCCTCCCCCTCCTCAGCCTTTACCAAAACCTTTGCCGCATCCTGCCATGGCTGAACCCCACCACCATAAACTTCCCTCCTCCCAAGAGCTGACCAAGCTAGTGGAGATGGCCGAGCAAATTCAAACTCTGCGCCAACAAATTAATGAAACCGAAAAGGAAATCAACGAGCTTAAGCTGGCTGCTACTAGCACCACCACCCACCTTTACGAAAAGCAGTCCGCCCAGGCTTTTGAAAACCTGCAAAACCTCATAAAGCAGACCGAGAATATCTATCAAAAAAGTGCCGCCTTAAACCCCGCTCCTGCTGCCCCTAAACCCACTCCCAACACAGTGGTTTTCCGCCCGCCCAAGACCATAGAAAAACAGATTCTTTTAACATCGACGCCCAATGTTATAAACGGTGTGGTGGTGGACAAAGACGGAAATTTTTTAGAAGGTGTTATCGTCATTATCCACAACACAGACCAGATGCCGGTTCGGGCCCTAAAAACCAATAAACTGGGACAGTTCAGCGGAGCTACTCCCCTGCCTAACGGCACTTATACGGTCAATCTGGAAAGCGAAGGAGTGGGTTTTGATACCTTCCAGATTACTTTAAGTGGTGAGGTCATGCCGCCGCTAAGAGTTATAGCAAAAGGGGCAGCCCTATGATTGCCGGGACCCAATTTTTTGTACCAATCGAAGAGATAAAAAGCGATCTGATATTTTTAAAAGACGGGGGGATTACCATGGTTATCAGTACATCTGCGGTTAACTTCGGCCTGCTTTTTGAAACTGAGCAGATCAGCATTATTGACGCTTTTGCCGGGCTTTTAAATTCCCTCTCTTTCCCCATCCAAATAGTTATTCACTCCAAGCGGATGGATGCCTCAGTTTATCTACACACGATTGACCAGGCAATCAAGCGGCAAACCAATCCCGTGCTCAAAGACATGACTGCCAAATACCGGGAGTTTGTTGAGGGTATGATTAAAGAAAACAATGTCCTGGATAAACAATTTTATGTTTGTCTGCACACCACTCCGGCTGAGCTGGGCCTTTTCGCGGGCCACACAAACGAAGAGAGGGCCAAGAAAGCTTTAACAGTCTTAAAGCCCCGCTGTGATCATCTTATCCGTCAGTTTGGAAGGTTAGGTCTCAAGGCTCACCAGTTAGACGACCGTGAGCTGCTCAGGCTTTTTTATGAAATCTACAATCCCGCCCTTTCAGAAGCTCCCGTAAAGGTAATTAAACCAAAACCGGGAGAAAAGGGCCGGGCCGTTCCCCGGAACCTAGTCAGCCACTTTCTGTTGGACAAATCTGTTTCAATTACTCCCCAGCAGCTTGTCAGTCAGCCTTCACCCCAGCCACCAACCCCAATCCCAACCCAGTCAGGACTGATCCAACCGGGATCCGATTTAATCAGGTCAGAACTAAATCCATTCGCAGCAAGCTCTGTTTCGCCCGCTCCCCAGCCGGGAAACCCCATCCCCACCCAGATTGAAACTCGCTCCAGCCAAACTGCAATACCTCCCACGCCGATTTTTACATCACCGACACTGTCTCCTGGTCTAAACCCCCAGCCGGCTGCCGCACTCAGCTTTCCCGCAGCCACTTCGATACCTGCCCCAGGACCTCTTACCCAGCCACCCTTAACGTCCAACTACCAACAACCGACAAACAATATCCCCTTTGTTGTGGAGGAGCTAAAAGACGATGCCTAATGCGCCCCATCCTTCCAGACCAATAAAACTTACTTTCAGCGATGCGGTTGCTCCGCTGGATCTGGAAGTAGATTTTTCCTTCCTGCGGGTCAACCGTAACTTTTACCGAACGTTTTTTGTTTCCGGTTACCCGCGTTTTGTTGAACCAAACTGGCTTGAACCGCTAGTTGATTTTGAATATTCACTGCTGGTATCGATGTTCATTTATCCCATCCAGGCTGCCGGAATTTTGGATGAGCTGAAAAGGAAAATTGCCGAAATGGAAGCTACCATTCAGATGGACCTGGAGAAAGGTCATATTGTTGATCCGGCCATTACTGTAGCTCTGGAAGATGCTCAGGCGCTGCAGGAGCAGCTAGTCAAGGGAGCGGAGCGATTTTTCCAATACGGTTTATACGTCACCGTTCCCGCTTCCGACACCGAAAAACTGCGTGATATCTCCCAGCTGGTTAAATCTACCCTTGGCAGTATCTCTATAACTGCCCGGGAAACAACCCTGCAGATGATGGAGGGGTTCAACACCACCCTTCCTCTGGGGTTGGACCCCTTGTATATGATGCATAATATGGATACTACATCCCTTGCGACCACTTTTCCTTTCGCTTCCTCAGAAATAACCTCCCCGGAAGGAGTAGTTTACGGTATCAACCAGCACAATGATTCACTAATTATTTTTGACCGTTTCAGTCAGGAAAATGCCAACTCGCTGGTTTTTGCTACTTCCGGCGCCGGCAAGTCTTATCTGGTAAAACTTGAAGTGCTGCGCTCTCTTATGCTCGGGACAGAGGTGATTATCATTGATCCGGAGCGGGAGTACGCCGACCTGGCAGCAGCTGTGGGTGGTGATTATATTAACTTTTCCGCCTCTTCTCCGGTTAAGATTAACCCGTTTGACCTGCCCAACCTGGCCGAAGAAGGAGAAAACGAACTCGGGCGCAAGATCCTCACTCTGATCGCCTTCCTGAAACTGGTTTTGGGCGATCTGAACCCGTCAGAGCAGGCAATCTTAGACCGGGCCTTAAATACCACTTACCGCCTCAAGGGTATTACCGGCAAAACCCACACTAATATAAACTACCATGACGTTCCCTTGATGGAGGATCTTTACAAAGTATTGGTGGGTATGGAGGAACCAATTGCCAACAGCCTGGGACTTCGGTTGGAAAGGTTTATTAAAGGCTCGCTGGCCGGGATTTTTTCCGCTCCATCCAATATTGATTTAAGCAATCCATTTATCGTTTTTTCTGTCCGCGAGTTGCCGGACCAACTAAGACCGTTGGCCATGCACTTAATATTAGATTTTATCTGGACCAGAATTACCCATTCTTTAAAAAAACGAATCTTGGTGGTGGATGAGGCTTGGTACATGATGAAGTTTCCTGATTCAGCCGCTTTTTTGGTAGAGATGGTCAAACGGGCCCGCAAATATTACCTTGGGGTTACCACAATTAACCAGGATGTTGAGGATTTTCTGGGCCAGGACAGGGGTAAGGAGATTATCGCCAACTCTGCCCTGCGTATTCTTTTAAAACAGGCTCCGGTTTCAATTGAAAAGATCGGCGCCACTTTTAATCTTTCCCAGGGAGAAAAAAGGCTGCTTTTATCTGCCGGGGTCGGCCAGGGTCTCTTTTTTGCGGGCAACAATCACGTTGCCATTCAGGTTGTGGCTTCAAAGGAGGAACATAAACTAATCAGCACCAATCCCCAGGAGATTCTGGCAAGGCAGGGGAAGTAGATCGCCCACCTAGACGCCCCCGGGTTTTTGATATTGAGCCCGAATGCTCCACCAGCTTGCTGCACAGATGAAGGATTCAATAAGAACCCAGCATCAGGCAATACTCCAATGCTTGCATCGGAGCGGGGTTCATTCTACACTTAAAGCAGGCACTACCATGACTGCTCGGCAATTTGGCTGGCTAAAAGAAGCAAAAGATTTAATTTTTTACTATCAAAAACCGGCTTTTCGCGGACCGATTAATGAGGCTGTTATCGCCGGCTCACCAATCCTTCTGCCAAACAACCCTCCCCGCTGGATAAACTTTTACCTGCCCATTTTAATTAACTTCTCCCCAACATATTGGGAATTTTATAAAGAGTTCCGGGCAACCCCCCCGAACAAATACATTGAGGGTCTGGAGCGCTTCCTTGAGCAGTGTGCAGGCAGCAGGTCCGAATTCAACCGCCTAGACACCCTTACCACTCCGGCCGCCGGACAGTTTATTCAGGAGAATAACCTGCAAAGTGACCCGCAATATATAGACCCACAAAGAAGCGAGTTTAACAACTTCCTGCAGGGGATGGCGACCGGGATTATAGCCGGAGAAGCCGGCGGGGGCATTGCGCCCCAGCCGACACTAGCCCAGCAGGAGGAACAAATCAACCATTTAGGTAAAGCAGAGCCCTGGAACTGGGAAGGAACCAGGGAAGAGAGCCAAAAACTTTTTGATGAGGCCGGCAAATCAGCCCGGGAGAAGGAATGGGCTAATCTCGGTCAGTCTTTAAAAAAAATTGCCCAATCCGGCAACTATACAATAACTCCCACCTCAGAAGACTTCGACCCGGCAAAAATTGATCAGTATCAAACCCGGCTTAGCCCGACCGGGGTGTCGGTAAGCTTCATTGACCCGGCATCCGGCCGTGAGGTTGCCAATATGCGGATGATCTCCGAAAATATAGATCCTGCGATCAAATATGTAACCAGGCAGGAAGGCCCGTTTATTATTTCCCGGCATCCTGTTTCCGGCAAAGAAGTAGAAAGAGCGGTGATGGTGAGTGGCACCGGAGGAGATGAGCCGGGAGAAGAAAATGCTCCCGGAAAAGGCAGCCCTTCTCCGGGAGCTCCCAATCTGCCTAATGTTGATCAGGTGGTCAACAAAAGAGCCCAGTTTGTCCGGGCAGCCCGCGACAGAGCAAGTTTGACCACCAGAAAGTATACCCAAGGCATCTCCGGGGCAGTAACCAACTTCGCCGAAAGTCATCCCACAATCACAGCCTCAGCCGTCGGCGGAGGTATCGGGGCAATCGCCGGCTCGGTGGCTGGCCCGAGGGGGATGATTGCAGGCGCAGCAAGTGGAATAAGTGCTCCGGCAATCATTAAAGGAGTAGGGAGTAAAGCCGCGCTAAGGAGTACAGTCCTCAAAGCCGGAGCTGCAGCTTTAGGGCTCAGCAACCCGGTTGGGTGGGCCCTGATGGTCCTGACCACCAAAACCGGCCGAAAAATTGCCAAGATTATTATTGTGGCAGTTTTAATTGTGCTGCTTTTTCCGACCTATCTTTTTATTGACGACTTTTTGCAAAGCAGCGCCCCTTTAAGTATAGTTGCCCACTCTCCCTTCTTTAATCCCAGCCAGTCAGCGTCCTTTGGCAGCGGCTCTTTTTCCGCAACCTGCCAGTTTTACCGCTCCGGCATCGGGGAAACTTATCAAAGCTCGATGCTCTTGCAATATTTCCAGGAGGCCTCCGGAGCATCCAATGTTCCGGCTGTACTTTTGGCCGCAATAGCCCGGGTCGAAACCAACGCCCCGGCTTACACTAACCAAAATGTCCAAGCGATGATTGCTTATGCAAATCAGGGCAACCTCAACTACGACCAGATGAAAATCGCGTATCATCCGACCATTAATACCACTGATATGAATGTTTGTCCGATTAGTCCAACCAACGCCCTGGGGATCATGCAAGTCCAGCCGCCCGGATCGCCAAACAACTCTTTTTCTGCTGATGGTGTCAAGCTGGGTGCTGGGTTTGCCGGCGTTGACTTTAACCGCCTGATGACTGACCAACAGTACACCATCAGCACCCTCTGCAACCCTCTGAAGAATATTGAAATAGCTGCAGGGGTTATCATCGCCAAAATGGGCGCCACCGCCTGGAACCAGTCATGGATTGACAGTGAGACGCAAATTTATTCTCTGGCCCGCGATTATTACGGCTGCCCTGAATATCCAGGCTGCTATACCGGCCCCAACAGCTATGGCGCAGATCTTTGGACAAGTATCGAAAGCTGCCGGAGTGCCTCGGGCAACTTTGTTTACTATTGTCAAAAGGATCCGCAGTGGCAAACCTCAACCCTTACCTGCTCCCCACCAAACCCTCCAATTGCTGATGTCGCCAACACCGGCTGCGGACCAACTTCTCTGGCAATGGTCTTTAGCACTTTCGGTATTCAGGTCAACCCTTTGCAGATGTGGGACGCCCTTGTACAAAACCAGTGGCTTAGTTGTGACGGCACCTCGATGCTGACCATCTTAACCACCTCAGCTGGCCGGGATTGGTTAAACTCTTATAATTATGGCCTCAACGTTGGCTTACCGCTTGTTTCCGGAGGCCAGCTTAACGCAACCTTAGCTAAACAATATATTCGTTCCGGATACTTGATCATTGGCTCCTCTAAAACTTATCCCTTTGGCAATACTACAGCAGACCACATCTTTGTGGTTAGTGATGTTGATCCGACTGCCCAAACTTTCACCGTTCATGATCCCTACAACTGCACCTGCACACCAAGCAGTTGCACCGAGAACACCAACACAACCCACCCGCTTGACTGGTTCAGTTCCACGCAAACCCCGGGTGGGCAGGGCTGGGCCTATGCTTATCCTTTAAAGAAAGGGTCTACAGCTAGTCTGGCTCCGGGTCCAGGAATATAATTAACATATGATTGAAGAAGCAAGTCGGACCAATACTAACAATGAGCCTAAAGACAATAAACCCAAAGAGGGGTCTTTTATCCAGCAGAACTTCCGGACAATCCTTGCCCAAAATAGAAGGTCCGCCATTATGATTGGTTTTTCAATCCTTATCATTATCGCAGCCCTTTTAACAGACTATATAAAACCTGCCCTCAAACAGGTAACTGCGCCCCACCAGTACGCTTATCCGGCTGCCCCCGCCGGACATGCCCAGGTTGTTACCGACGAGAACCAAAAAGCTCTGCAAAGGGACCAGCACATCGCCCAGTTTGCCAAGAAACTGCCCTACCATGGCAAGTACTTTACTATGTATTACGACCTTCCGGATAACAGCTTTAATGTGATTATTGATTATAATAATAAAGAGGCCGGAGACGCCGAATTTGCTGACTTTTTATCTAAAAACGGCGTTTCTGATCTGGGTAAATACTACCCAGTTCAAACCTTATACCGCTGATGAACTGGGCAACACTAAAGCAAAAGATTGTCTTTTTAGTTTTTTTAATTGGAGCAGCGCTGATCATGATCTTCCAGCGCGGATTTACTACCTCTCCCATTAAACATCCTTCTGGCCCATCTCCTAGTCAAAGCCAAAATTCTAACATTAAGGCCGTTTCAACAAGCCCCAACCCCCTGGACAACTCTACCATTTTACCTGCCCAAACTATTAGTGTGACCTTTAATACCCCCATTGAAAACAGCGGTGAGTTTAAATATAAAATGGATCCTCCCGCAGGAGTCAATATAAAACTTTCCGACGACCGGAAAACCGTTGAAATCACCCCCTCACAGCCATTCAAGCTGGGTTCAGGATACACCCTGTTTGTAGACAGCGGCACCAAATTTGACAGCGGAAAAAGGCTGCCGAACACTTTAATTTACCACTTTAAGACAATTAGCTACAGCGGAGTCTAAACCCAGTCATTTCTTTTTCCTTGTCAACTTAAATTTACTGGCATAATAATATACTGCAGGCCTTCTTCCCCCATCGGTTTTAATATGGCGGCAGACAGGCTCCCGGAAAGCTCAATAATAATCTGGCTGCTGTTTACCGAGGTCAGGACATCCTGAAGAAATTTGGTGTTAAAAGCAATCTGTATCTCCTCCCCCTCACCCTGCGCTTCCATTTCCCTTTTTTGGCTTCCCAGCTCCTTTGCTTCAGATGAAAGCACCAACTTCTGAGCAAAACTAGACAACCTTACCACATTTGCCTCACTGCGGGCAAAAACAGACGCCAGTTTTACCGATTTGAGAAGCTCTGCCCGGTCAACAATTGTTCGAGCCAAAGTGGCGGCAGGGATAATTTTTTCCCAGGCCGGGAATTGCCCCTCAATCAGTCGGGAAGAGGCAAGGGTATTGCCGAAGGAAAAAATTATCTGGTTTTGGTCATCTGAAAGAGAAACACCAACCTCATCTGTCTCCTCCTCTCCGATTAGCTTGGCCACTTCCTCATATGTCCTCCGGGGAACCAGAGCTTTTAGGGTGATATTTTCAGCAACAGGTATACTCTTGTGGGCCAGCCTGTAACCGTCAGTTGCAACCAGTTGCAGCTTTTTATCTTTTACCTCCGTTAAAATCCCGGTTAAAATCGGCCGGCCGTCTTCTGAGGCAGCAGCAAAGATTACCTGCGGCAGGGATTTAAGCAATACCTCCGGGGTGAAGGTGGCAGTTCTTTTGCCGCTTAAGGGAATTGTCGGAAACTCGGCGGCGGCGATACCATTCAAACGCGAGGAAAAAGTTTTAGTGGTTATTTCAACCTGGTCTGTGTTTGAGTTAATTTTCAGCTCTTCTCCGGCTAAATTAGCCACTACCTCCACTAAAGTCTTAGCTGGGACTGTCACTTCTCCCTCCTCAGCCACATCAGCCCGAACAGTACGGATAACCCCAATTTCCAAATTAGTGGCAGAAAGCTTTAGTCTGTCTTTTTCTGCCTTCAGGAGAATATTACCTAAAACCGGAAGCTGCGAACGGACCCCACATGAGCGGGAAACGGCCTGAAGAACAGGCCATAAATCTTGTTGTAAAATTGTGAATTTCATCCTACATCTCTTTTTGGGCGGATACAAAGTGCTGTATATCCTCCTCGTTGACTTTAATCAGACGAAAATGGACCCTTCCCTGAGCAATAAGGTTTTTAATGTGTTTTTCCTCGTCTGTCAAGGTGGCAAACTGGCCAGATTTTACCTCAATAAAATCAATTTGGCTATTGTTTTTTATACCGATAAAGTCGATCGGCCACCCCAGCGGAATAATCCGGTCGTAATCATATCGAAGCTCTGCATAAGTTAAAAGTTCAGCCATCTTGCCTTTTTGCGGATTAATAGACCCTTGGATTGTTTGAAGCACTTTTGCTGGTAAATCCTGGACCCCCTTATATAAATCAATTAAGTCAGTCGGAATATCCTGGTTTTTTCGTGAGTGAAGGCGGCCGAGAAGATAAGAAACCACTAGAGCTAAAGTTCCAACCAGCAAATAAGTCCATTTAAGCTCCATGTAATAATGATTATATACTATTTCCGCATAACTGGTGATTAGAGTCTGATGAATAAGCCTTCCACAAAATAATGGATAATATTTTGTTTTGCTTGTCCACTTTTCTTTTGAATTATTTCTTAATATATATTTTAGTAATAATACTCTTAGGCAGTGTTGAAAAGTGGATAGCTGGCTTGGGGATCTGGAATAAACCATATGTTGATAAATGACCAAGCTTCAAAACACCAACTAATTATCAGACCACGCTCGAACTTTCGCTCTAGTGGTTTCTTAT
>JAJYIE010000003.1 GCA_021790255.1 bacterium
AGGTATTCCCACTCCGGTGTCGGCAAGTGCCACCACTACTCAGACGAAAATATATGCCGGGCAGGGGTTTGAGTTTGATTATCCGGCTAACTGGGGGCTTTTGACTTGCCAGGGCAATCAAAATATCGAATTTGATCCGGTGAGCAGTACTGATCAGAAGAACGTTGCCTGCAATGAGGCGGTCAAGCCGATCACGGTAATTGTTTCCGATACTTGTCCGGGGCAAACAATTACTTTGGGGAACAATCAGGTAACAAAATCCACAACCAATATTTCCACCGGCCATGTCGATTATGAGTGGTGTCTTAATGTAGCCGGCAAGGGTTTGGATATCACCCATCGGGTTTCCGTTGCCGGTGCCCCGGCTCACAGTAAACTGGATTATTCCGCTCAGGTGGAACAGATGATTTCCACCATCCGCCCGTCTGCAAAATAACACCCCGCGGGACTTATGTAATTTTTCCGTACTTGGTAAGAAGCCAGACTTTCGTTAACCGCTGCGACCATATATACTCAAGCTATGTTCAACGAAGATTTGGCTGATAATTTAAAAAAGACCGCCGGTGAAATTTTGTCAGAAACTGATCTTATAAATATTTTTTCCGGAGCAGGAAAAGTTAACCTTGTGGGAAGTTACAGGTTAAACCTGATGAGTCAGCCGGATATAGATATGACGGTAAATTCTAAGTCTCCTTCTTATGATAAAGTTAAAGAGATAACGGCTCAGTTAACCGATTCCGGAAAATTTCAATCAGTGGGGCTGACGGATATATGCCATGGCTTTGTTGCAGAAAGGGGTAGTTAGAATATTTGTACCTGCGACTGTTGCTTCAATTCCTGGAACTTTTGAGAATAAATTTGGTTGAGCTTTTGCTGCTTTAGTATATTGGTAGCCTCTTTAATTTGCCCGGCTGAATCAGTGGCAGTCAGCTGGTCTTTATTGGTGGTGATGAACTGATTAACTTCAGCAGCAGAAACAGAGGCCTCGTTGGCATACATTTTTTCCATCATCAAAAGTATTTCCAGCTGGCTACGCAAATCTTCCCTTGTCTGGCCTTGTTGGGAAAGCAGGCTGTCGAGCATCTGTGGACCGCCGACATTGCCCTCAAGTTCTGTAATTCTGGCATCAACTTCAGCAGGAGTGATGCTGATATGTTGTTTTTGAGCGGCATCAGCGATAATTTTTTCATTAATCATCTGGTTTAAAGTTTGGCTGCGGTATTGCTTATTCATCCGGTCCAAAAGAGAGTAATTGCTGATCGGAGAACCGTTTACCGTGGCGGCAACAAACCAGCTTTTTTCATAAGAAATAAGCAGAGCCAGAGCGATAACCAAAACGCCTAAATAAACTACTTTGGAAGGGCGGTACCTTTTTACATTTTCCAAAGTCTTTTTATCAAACTTAACTTTTTTAGGGCTTAAAGCAGCTAGCCTGCTTTTAGTAATTTGCAGATAAGACGTTTTTTGTTGGACTGGAGTTTTTTCAGCTTTGTTCGGGCGGCCGCGTTTGGCTACAACATTAGTTGCAGCTGCCGCCACAGTGTTTTTTTTAGTAATGCGTTTTTTTGGAGCAGTTTCTGTGGCAGCTATTTTTTTAGTTTGTCTGGCCATTGGGGCGATAATAGCAGACTAAATGTGAATTTTGCAAGAGGTATTTTAATTAAGTGGAATTATTATACAAATGGATAGAAAAAGATTAAGAAATACTTCGGAAAAAGTTATGACTACTTTTTGCTGAAAATTGTTACCAGGATGCTTCGCAATATTGAAGTAAAATACATCGGAATAAAGTTTAGAAAAAATATTAAAATAGCAAAGTAAATTATCAATTTTCAGGCTAAGTTAATTCATGATGTAAATATCCACAAAGTGGCTGGTCCAATTTTTGGTCTGGTCGTTATCAAATCCCAAGTCGACCATGTTGCCATTAACGCCGCCGCCGGTATCACCCGCTAAAGCCGTGCCGTACCCAGGGACATAAAATTTGCTGCCCAGTTTAATGACTGAGGGATCAACCGCCGCAATGCCTTTCCCGGCCTGAAGACCTAAAGAGGTCCGTCCGGTGCCGCTGCATGTTGAGCAAAAAGGCGTATAGTCGGTGGCCCAGACATGTAATTTCTCCCAATAGCTAATCTGTCCGTCAGGGGTATCAAGTGTGTGCCAGACGATTTTAGTGCCGCGGGAGATGATTTTATTTGTGGGACTAATGGTTTTAGTGGCCGTAACTTCCCGCTGGTACTCCCGGCCTTGGTAATAAGTTATTTTAATTGTGCGGGTTATTTTACCGAGTTCGCCATCCTGAGCGACCGTTTGTGTGCCTGCTTCAGCATTCGGATCATCCTGGTAAACAGTTTTAAAGGGGATATCTTCACTTTCCTCTGTGAATTTGCTGGTAAAACGTGACTCTGTGGTGACCGGAGGTAGTGAAGCTGCCAGAGTAACGCGAAGATGTGGAGCGGTCAGATCGGCTGAGGTGTTTTGCCGGCTGATTGTTAAAGCAACCATAACCAAAACCAGTCCGAGAATAGTTTGCACCTTAATGCTGGCAAATCCGTCTAACATCAGGCATCCAGCCAGTCATCCTCATCGGCACTTATGCTGATATTATCCAGGAACTGTTCCCCTGGGGGACCGGCTATCTGGCTATTACTTTCTATCAAATCCTCTGGGATGTCAATAAGAAAGCGGGAAATTAAGTTATTGGAACGGGTACCAAAATAAAGCCTTTGGCGGGTGCGGGTTAAAAACAGCAAATTTTTAGCCCTGGTCAGACCGACATAACAGAGCCGCCGCTCTTCTTCCATCTGGGCCGGGTCTAAAAGACAGCGGGAATGGGGGAATAAACCCTCTTCCATGCCGACAATAAACACCACCGGCCATTCCAACCCTTTGGCCTGGTGCAAGGTGGTCAAGGTCACCGCATCTTTGGTACTCTTTTTCAGCTTCTCATCTGAGGAATATTCACTTTCCACCAGGGCAACATTTTCCAAAAACTGCGCCAGCTGAGGAGTTTGCTCCGCTACCGACCGGATCTCTTTGACGTTTTCCACCCGTGCCTTGCCGAGCTCGGTTCCGTCATCAATGTACTCCAGATAGTTTGTTTTCTCCACAACTTTGTCCAGCAGTTCCAAAGTGGAATAGTCCGAAGGACTGGTTCCTATCTCAGAAACTATCTCCCAAAAATGAGCGGCTCGGGTCTTGCCAATTTTTTCGATACGGCTTTTAGAAACTGTATCGGCCGGGTTTAAAATCAGCCGCAGATAGGCAAGGATGTCTTTGATCTCCTTGCGTTCATAGAAGCGGATACCGCCTATTAGTATATATGGAAGGTGATGTTTTAGAAAAATTTCTTCGAGGATCCGAGACTGGGCGTTAGTACGGTACAGAACGGCAAAATGAGATAATGGTAGTCCCAACTCGGTAACTTTCTGCACCACAAACTCTGCCTCCTCCTCTTCATTTTTTGCCTCTGTAACATTGATTTTTTCACCGCGGGGGTTGTCGGTCCAAAGTTTTAGGATAGGATGGGTGGTGTTTTTAGAGATAACAGAGTATGCAGCATCAAGGATATTTTGAGTGGAACGGTAGTTTTGCTCCAGGTTGAATACTTTTGCCTGCGGGTAATCGTTTTTGAAGTTGACAATGTTTCGAAAATCGGCGCCGCGGAACATATAAATTGACTGGGAAGCATCTCCCACTACGCAAATATTACGGTAGCGGCTAGCCAGCATTTTGGTTAAAAGGTACTGGACGGGGTTTGTGTCCTGATACTCATCCACTAAAATATAGTGGAAACGGATTTGGTAGGAAGCTAGGGTAGCCGGATAATTTTGAAAAATCTTAACGACAAGGAGCAGGAGGTCGTCGAAATCAACGGCTTTGTTTTTTTCCAGGATTTTTTGATATTCCAGGTAAATTTTGGCCACCTGCTCCTGATAAAATCCTCTGGCAAAACGGGGATATTCCAAGCTACCGATCATCTCGTTTTTGGCTCCAGAGATAGTTTGCCTGATGGCGAAAGGGGAATTTTTTTGGGTAGAAATATCCAGGGCGGCCATAGCCTGTTTGACGGCATCAATGGAATCATTTTCATCATAGATGGTAAATGATGGCGGCAGGCCGATCAGGTGACCATCCTGACGCAGGATCTTGGCACAGACGCTGTGGAAGGTTCCCATCGTAGGAAGTGGATTGTAGGTTGCTGGTTGTTGGTTGATAAGGTTGAGGATGCGGGTTTTCATCTCGTTTGCTGCTTTGTTGGTGAAGGTTAAACAAAGAATGCCTTCCGGAGAAACACCATTGCTTATTAAATAGGCAGCTTTGTAAGTTAATACTCGGGTTTTCCCACTACCTGCTCCTGCCAGAATAAGCACCGGACCATCAGTGCTCTTAACTGCTCTCTGTTGGAGATCATTAAGCGATGATAGGTCGACGGTCATAAAGCAAATCCTTTAATAAACTTTTGAAATTTTCGCTCCATATATAATTCTGTGTCGTGGTACATATAGCCGAATAATTTCAAAGAAGCTTTATGCCCGCAACTCAAAGTATAATAAGGAGTCTGGTTATTTGAGAACCTAGTCTGTATATTACTCGCATAGAGTTCATGTAAAACGCCTGATAGTATGTTATGTATTCCTTGAGCCATATTTAAACTGGCAGTGTAAAATATTGTAGCAACTGGGCTGCGATATTTATTTGTGTTTCTAAGAAAGACGCAACCATCTCCGTCAAAATAACCCCTTAGAAAGTGACGAACTAGATTATTCGGTATTTTGGGGAAATTTAAGGTTAACCTTTTTCTCTCTGAAATACCAAGTTTTAACAAATCATCAAAGACCACGCGATCACAAATTCTTAAACTAAAGGATATTTTGTTGTTATTTCTGTGGTTCTCATGCACTGGACCGTTATACTCTAAAGTTAATTTAATTTTTTCTATAATATCCCGATCGTCGCATGCGATATGTAATATATGGGATCGACCACTATGGCAAATATTGCCGTCGGCTGCAATAAAACCTAAAGTATAAGCCATATTTGCTGACCATTTCTTGAAGAAGTTGGAGTTGACGGAGTACTTTTTAACTTTTTGCTGAATAGGTAGATATCTTACTCTTGACTGAATAGAAGCCGGAGTACGCCTAATATCTTTTCCCATTTGCTTGTATGTAAGCTTATGTACATTTGCTTTTAAAAAATTAATCTCTTGGGAAGTCCATGGGTGAGTGAATTGATTTGGCATATAAGTATTATAACAAAGCCGCAACCCATATATTTCAGTTTTCTACTCCGTTCGATTGTTTACCAGAAAATTCTCGGTTGCGCTCCTTTTTCTTTGACAAGATAAGCCGCCTCGTGGGTTAAGGCCTTTGTTTTGCCGCTTCCAGCGCCTGCTAAAATCAGGGTCAGACCATCTGCGGCTTTAACAGACTCATGCTGGACGGGATTTAAGTCTGCTAAAAGATTAGGGACGTTCATACTGAGCGTAGTCGAAGTGGGCATGGTGGGAGTATCTTAACACCAATGTAAGCCGAGGGCAATTTGGCGAGTTACTTTTTAAGACTTAATATCGCTGGGGTACCCTTTCCCGGATGAGGGTAGATATCCAAGGCAGCCCTGTGACCCAGTAAAATATTTTCCGGCAGATTGTCTATAAGAAGTTTGGGTTTAGGTATAGAAACTGGTTAGGGTATAGATATTGGGTATAGGCAACCTAACAGCGAGCCCTATTCCAAAACCTCTCGCCTCCTGTCCGTCTGCTCAGATTTAATCAGGACATGTCTTAACTGCTCTGCCCTCCGTTGCCATGGGCTGATAAATAGGCACCGGCGTGATCAGACTGATTCCCCTGGGGTTTATCCTGCGGCAGGAGCAGGATGCCGGAAGATGGGGAGAGGGGAGGGGAATGATCCATAGCTACCTGCGGAATACTAGTCGGCATTTGGATACCGGCTTGGATATTGTCAGCTGAAACTTTCTGGGTACCAACTTGGCTGCCCCCCATTACCATGAAAAATACCTGTGAGCCAATTTGCGGCGGGATAGTTGCCGGCTTTCCGTCATGAGTAAACGAGGCCAAAAGTGCCATTAAGGCTGCTAAAAATTGTGGCATATAGTTTTCACCGCTTACTCCTAATGGTTTGCTTAACAATAGTGGCCTATATTAGGACGGAAGACAGGAAGAAGTAAGAAAATAGCAAGAAAAGGTCAGGCAGTTTTGATAAATTTAGGCTTTACTTGTTGTTGGCCGCGGTGGTATGATGTTTCCCGCTATGGTACAACTTTTGGATTTTTGGGCGGAGTGGTGTGGTCCCTGCCAGATTATGAAACCTGTTGTGGAAGAGCTGGAAAGAGAGCTTAAAGGTAAAGTTGAAGTGAAATCCGTTGATGTGGATGCCGACCCAAATGAAGCTTCCAAATTTGGCATAATGAGTATTCCCACATTTGTTGTCCTAAAAAACGGGAAAGAGGTTGGCCGCAAAATTGGGGTGACTTCTAAGACAGAGCTCATGAAGTTGGTTAATAGTTAATAGTTTAAGACCAAAGGTCACAAGCTTTGCTTAAGACGTAGTCGCAGGCTTTGCTTATTGTTGGTAGTAATGTATCGGCTGACACATATCAATCCACTATCTGCTGCCCGCAACCAGCACCTGATTCATTTTTATGAACTTCAAAGACCGTGTGATTAAAGTTGTCAGGCAGATTCCCCCGGGTCGGGTAACCACCTACGGCACAGTGGCCATATTGGCAGGGATGCCAAGGGGTAGCCGGCTGGTGGGAGGGGTTTTACATTTTAACAGCGAAAAATACAACCTTCCCTGGCAAAGAATTATTAACCGCCACGGCTTTATCTCCACAACTTGCCTGGAACACCCGAAGCAGGCCCAGAAAGCCCTGCTTGAGAATGAAGGTGTAGAAGTCTCGGAGGATTTTATTGTAGACTTAAAAAAGTACGGATGGCGAGGAAGGGAGAATAAATTAACCTAAGTACTAATTCAGGTCAATTCGGGTTTAGAGCAATTAGAGACTTTATGAAAACACTCTGGATTGTCGCTAACTGGAAATCTAATAAAACCATTGCCGAGGCTCTGGATTGGGTGGGGCAGGTGGGGCCGAAACTTATTCACAAACCCGGTATTCAGGTGGTGGTTTGCCCGACTTTTCTGGCGGCGGAAGAGGTAAAAAAAGTCGTGATGGTAGGCCACTTTCCCTTACTGGTCGGAGTGCAGGACCTCTCCCCATTTGAGGAAGGTCCCTTTACCGGGGAAGAAGCAGCCAGAATTTTGTCGGATGTGGTAGACTTAGCCATTCTGGGCCATTCAGAAAGGCGGCAAAACTTTGGGGAAACTGATCAAATGGTTGCGCAGAAAGTAGCTCAAGCCCTAAAGTATAATATTAAACCGCTTGTTTGTGTGCAGGGTCCAGATACTCCGGTGCCACCCGGGGTAAAGCTGGTAGCTTATGAGCCGCTTTTTGCCATCGGCACAGGTCATCCGGAAGATCCGGTGAATGCCAGTCAGGTGGCCCGCCAGCTGAAGGAAAGAGTGGATACGTCTTTGCAGGTGCTCTACGGTGGCAGTGTGACGGGAGAAAATGTCGGCAGTTTTTTATCTGTGGAGAATTTATCTGGTCTTTTGGTGGGCGGGGCTTCCCTTGACCCGCAGCAGTTTGGCCGGATTGTCCAGTCTGCCTACGAAACGAACTAAATATGGACGATTTAAGGCCGGTTAGACTGCATAAAAAACGATATCCGCAATTCTCATGGAGCCGCCGCTATCTTTTTTTGCCTATTCTGGTGTTGCTTGGTGCTGTTTACCTTATTTTCGGCCGGCAGGGGGATTCGCCTGTCCTCCGTGTTTTGGGAGGAGGCAGCAGCCTGAAAATATATGACGGGCGGGTGAATATCCTTCTTTTGGGGATTGCCGGGGGCAACCACGACGGACCAAATTTGACGGACACAATTATGGTTGCTTCCTACGATACTCACAGCCATAATGTAACCCTGGTTTCCATTCCCCGTGACCTGTGGCTGAGTGATTACCACGGCAAAGTTAATACTTTGTATGAAGATGGCCTGGCAAAAGGTAACGGACTGGGGTTGGCGGAGCAAAAAATCGGCCAGATCTTGGGGATAACCATACCTTACGGGGCGCGGATTGATTTTGACGGATTCACTAAAGCTGTTGATTTAGTGGGAGGGGTGGATGTAGTAGTACAGCGCTCCTTTGATGATTACGCTTATCCTTTTCCCGGCAAGGAAGCTGACATGTGCGGCTATAAGGAAGCAGTGCATGATATTACTGACCAGCAGGCCAGAACATTGGGTGTTGAAAAAGGCAAGCTAAAAGTCTTGCTTGACCCCCAGGGCAATATTGCCACCGCCGCCGCCACTCCCGACGCGCCCTTAGCATATAACGATGATCAGGTGCTGCAGTATTTTTCCTGCCGCTTCGAGCATTTAACCTTTAAAGCGGGGCCGCTGCATCTGGACGGAGCAACTGCCTTAAAGTATGTCCGCTCCCGCCACGGCACTAACGGTGAGGGCAGCGACTTTGCCCGCTCCAGGCGCCAGCAGCAGGTTTTGCAGGCGTTTGAGGCTAAGGTCTTTTCTTTGGGAACTTTAGCTGACCTGCCGAAGGTTATAAGTTTAATCAGGACTTTCGGTGAAAGCTTGGACACGGATATTCCCCAAAGTGAGTATCCTGATTTTTTGAAACTGGCAAAAGATGTCGGGCCTATTAAAAGCTATGTTATTGACGGTGCTGGCAGCCCGGAATTTTTAATTAACCCTGATCCGGCAGATTATGGAGGCTCCTGGGTGCTGATTCCACCGAATAACGACTTTACAGCTGTCCACAGTTACATTCATGGGATTTTATCACCCGAAACAGCTTCCGGTTCTGCACAGGTTAAGCAATGAACTTAATTTTGCTGGGGGGCAACAGCCTACAAAATAAAACCTGGATTAAAGAGGTGGAAATGGTTTTCAAGCCTGATTTTGATTCAACCAGAATTCAATACTATGACCATTGGCAGACCGGTGAAAAGGTTATAGGCTTCGATAAAGAACTGGAAAAAATGGTTAGCAGTCTGGCCGGGCAAAAAGATTACGTTATTTTTGCTAAGTCCATCGGCACATTTTTAACCTTAAAAGCAGTTCACCGGAAACTGATTAATCCCAAAAAGTGCATTTTTGTCGGCACGCCGGTTTTATGGAGCCGGGCGCATAATTTCGGGGCGGATGAATGGCTGGAAGGATATAGCATTCCCACTTTGTTTGTGCAAAAAACTTTGGATCCGGTGATGCATTTTGCTGATTTAAAAACCCTGCTGGAACAACTGGCGGTAAAAAATTACCGGTTAGTAGAAATTCCCGGAGAAAGTCATGATTATGAGAGTATTGATCAGCTGAAAGGGCTGACTCTTAAATTCCTTTCCGGATAAATCCGCTACTTCACTAATTTTGCATTTTGGGCTCCAACGTCTGATACCCCCACAATTTGACCCGACTCATGGATTTTGCTAAATTTGTGCCATGAAGATCGAGGCCATTTTGTGTGATCTAGATGGAACTTGCCTTTCGGAAGATGAGGCAAACAAGCAAGCGTATAGGCTCACTAGTAATGCTGCTCGAGATAAACATGGTATTGATTTAAACCTTCTGGCACTGCAAGCTCATCAACTATCTAAAAATTTTTGGCTAAACTCAGCAGGATTTTCTTACGGACAAAGGATAGGTTTTGGTTCTACAGACGGCCTTTGCGGTGAATTTACTATTCCGGATCCCGAAATTAACATTGATAAATTAAATATGGAAGGACCAATTTTACGCTATCGGGCTTGGTTGGAAGCTTTAAAGCAATTTGAATGTGAAGACGAGGCATTAGCTATGGAAATGGCGATACTTTTCCCGATGACTAGGCGCCAAACTTTTAGCCCTTATCAAGGAGCGGCAACAACTTTAGAATTCCTCGCATCCCATTACGGTTTGGCTATTGTAACTAACGGCGTAAATAGAATCCAAATAGATAAAATCAGGGCCTGCAGAATAGATGGAGTAGTCAATGCTGCTATCGTTTCGGAAATGGTGGGGGTGGGGAAGCCAAATGAATTAATGTTTGAAACTGCACTTAATAAGCTGAACATTCCCCGAGAAAAAGTAGTTATGGTAGGCGATAGCTTAAGGAGTGATATTTTAGGAGCTCAAAAAGCTGGCGTTGGGAAAACAGTTTGGGTCGCAAATTCTAATGTTATTCCTTCAGAAAATATTCAACCAAATTTTAAAATCTATTCGCTTGTTGAATTACCTTCTCTTCTTGCTTCTATTAGTTGAAAAAATTTCCTGGCGTCAAGTGCAATTTTGAGGCTGCAATGCTAAATATAGAGATAAGCCCTCATACTTCTTTGAACTGACGAAAAGTGTTAAATTAAATGCTGATGAAGGTAATTTTGTTGTATGGGCCAGGAGAGGCCGGGAAAAGGGAAGAAGCTTTAAAACTGCGCCGCCATTTCTCCCCGGATGCTGTTTCCATAGTTGATTTAAAAAATGATGACGTAGACAGACTGGAAAGCATGCTTATTTCCCCTTCCTTATTTTCTTCCGGGCAGCGGCTGGTGGTGGCAGAAAACGCTTCGGAAAAATTGGACCTTTTAAAACTCCCGGTTGTTGGGGAGGAAACTACCACGCTGATTTTATCAGGAAATTTAAAAAAAGACAGCCCACTTCTTTTAAGCGCCCAAAAACTTTCCGCCTTTTCCCGCACATTTGAAGATAAAGAAGAGATAACGGCTTTTCCTTTTCTGGACAATCTGCTGGATGGGAAAACGGATGCTTTTACTGAGCTTGATAAGCTGCTGAAAGAATACGGGCCAATGTATATACTGGCAATGATTTATTACTCGCTGCGGCGCAACTTTTTACCGCTACCGACCCCCCCTTTTATGCAAAAAAAGATAACCAGGCAAAAAAGCCGCTACCACCCCGAAGATTGGCTAAGGCTTTATCGGGAAACCATTCAGGCAGACTTTGCTTTAAAAAGCGGAACCGCTTCTGAGAAATTAATACTTAGCCGGCTGGTCCAATCGTTTCTGCAGTGGACTTAAGCTAACTAGTGTGGTTGGGAGGATAAATAATTAACAAGTTGTTGTAGATCTTCCTGGTCCACTTTGCCGTCCCCGTTTATGTCTGCCTGCCTTAAAAATGTCTTTTTATTGATGTTTCTTAAAAGCACGCTAAGATCCAAAGAGTTGATTGTCCCGTCATCGTTTAGGTCATATAAAGAAGTTGCGGCGACAGACTCTGCATCAAGACTCAGGTCCTTTCCCAATGTTACCGGCGGCAAAGGTTTAGCGGGCAGTGTTAGGGAAACGGAAGAACTTTTATTGCCGTCAAATATCCGCAAAGTTGCCTGGGTTGAGGAAAGAGGAAAGGCGGAGGTAAGAGCATCGTTATAGAGAGAGTTAAGAGAGAGAGCAAAGCTGCCGGCAGTTTTGCTGATAGTAGCCATTTTTTGAGCGCCGGGTATCTCCAAAGTAATGATCGCTTCATTCACCGGCTGAGAGTTGTCATCGATGATATTGCCGACAACGGGTGGAGTGGCAGAAGGCGTAATTGGAGAGGCGGTTTTGAAAGACAGCGGTTTATCGACAGGGTAAATAATTGCTCCGGAGTGAACTTTATAATAGTAGACAGTGTTCGGCGAAAGGTTAGTCAGGGTGACAAAGTGCAGCTGGTGGTTTCCCAAAGCTGTATGGTCACGGTCATCCTGAAAAACCAAATTCAGGGAGGAGGCCGAGGTGCCGGCCTGGATAAAGCCCGGGGTCTGCTTTTCGGTTTGCCAGTAAACTGAGGCAGCGCTCCCGGAGATATTGGCTACCTCAGCTCCGCGCGGAGTAGCAGATGTGTCAGCAGAGGAGAGAAAAGTTTGCCGCAGAGGGATCAGAAGAATACCCACAATTAAACCGGTAACGATAGTAGCCAGTCCGAGAAGTGTAGGGATTTTAGATTCCAAGCTCATTGATTGCTTCCTGGTCAAAATTCGGGTCCAGGGGTTCGATAAGCTGACTGACTTCCGCAGGGGGAGAGACTTTTTTAGCCTGGGAATGGATGAAATCTGCCCCTATCCAGATAATGATGGTTATCAGAGTAAATATTAAAATGTAAACAAATTGTCTTCCACCCATTATGGTTATTCCTTATGCGCCAAAAAATAACCCTTCCCGCTTACTGAAAGTGTCAGCGGCGGAAGCGGGGCTGCATTTTCTTTTTGGGCCTGGTTTTGTTCTTCATTTTTACTGATGGTAACACTTTCCAACTTAAGTATGCGCGGAGTTTTTTCCAGGCGGTCAATAGTGTCCAAAAGTTGTCCGAAGTCCCCTTTAACTGTGTAAGTAAAACCTATCTCATCCGTGGCAAACGGGTAGCTTACACCGGTGCTTGTCAGCAGGGTAACGGGTTGAATTTGCAGGGCTGTTCCGGAAACGGTAGCGGTGTTTTCCCCTCCTACTATCCCTGATACGCTGGCCTGTTGTGAGTTTTCAATATTGGCTATCAGGTCAACAACGTTTGCCTGAAGGGGAGTGGCCCGGTCAATTTTGGCCCGGCTGTCGTTAGTCAGATTCTCGAGATTACCCTTGGCAACCTGCAAGACTTGGATCTTTTTATCCAGGTCCCCGGAAAGCTTGCTTTTTGTGTTTATCTCATCGCGAAGCTCTGTAATGGTAAAAAGGGTGGGGCGAAAGACAAAAAGAGTGAAAAAGATGAGAGCGAGTAAGGTAAAGATAATCGGCGCTGCTGATTTAACCCCGGGATGGGTAATAATTGGCTGAAAATATTCCCAACGCTTGGGGCGCAGACTTCTACTGGCCATCTGCCTCCTTTGGGTTCGGAACGATAGAAATAGTGAAAGAGAGTTCTTTGTCATAGGATAGGCTGTTTAGAGTAGTTTGCTTGAAAGAACCGCTGCCTTTAAAATGCTGCATAAAGGAGGCCAGCTCGACGGTAGTAGGAGATGTCCCTGTAACTGTCATAACGTTTTGCTGAGCAGAATCCAGCGACAAAGCAAAGCTGATGCTTGAAACTGTTATATTTTTGGGGGTAATTTGGGCCACACCCCGGACAGCCTGTGTAAATCGAGGGTTGGCTGCCTTAAGCTGTTTTACCTGGAGAAGTTGGTATTGAACCTGCCGGATTTCCTGTTCCTGCCCCTGCATAGCTTTCAGAAAATCGACTTTGTGTTGAATTTCACTGTTAAGATCAGCAATTTGGGCGTCCAGCTGATAGCGGTACACAAATGCCGCAATAACTCCCATTTCAACTGCAATTACCAGGAATCTTCCGACAGTGAGGAGCCATTTTGTAAATCGGGCCTGCAGGGTAAGGATATCTTCTCTTTTGTGTATCAGGTTAATCTTATACAGGCTGGTTAAAGGGCTTTTTAGTGAGGCAGGCATATTAGAAATTCCCGCTGCAGGAGCGGCTCCATACTTATTTTATGTCCTCAGCTTTTTTGTTGCAAGCTGGATAATCTCTCGACGCGAAGGCTGAGGAGGGGAAGGTTCTATCCAATCGGCTGGGCGCTCTTTTTAGTCGATTCATTTTGAGCCTCGCATAACCAACTGGATCGCGCATAATAACCATTACTGCTGAACTGGCAGCTGGTGAAAATGGCTCCACCTCACTTCCTAATACTCCGGGTAATCTTTGTTCAGAAAACTCTCGAACCTTTTTCTACCCCTAGCTGTCTATTCTGAGAAAACAATCTCATCAGCTTGAGAACTGGCGCTAATCAACTGATAAATGGTGGAGCCGCCACCCACCCTAAAAAGACGAACTGGTGCTGCAGGGGGGAGTTGCTGGTATGCTCGATGAAAAAATCTAAAAGTTCTGCTTTTTCCGGATCCACTTCGGAGTAGTATTTAGCCAGGTATTTATCCGGATAAAACCGGTCGTAGTCCTTCAGAAGTTCCATGCCGCTTTATTTGGCTGTGGACAATTTGGAGAGCCTCGACTTTAGCCTGGCAGCCTTGTTGGCATGGATTAAATTAACTTTGACGGCTTTATCCAAAGCACTGGAAAGTGCGCTCAGGTTTTTCTTATTCGGAGTGCGCCGTGCAGTTTTAAGTATTTTTTTCAATGAAGCCTCCCGCTTACTGTTGTGAGCGGTGCGGGTTTTATCTTTGCGCGCCTTTTTTATAGCTGATTTAATAATAGGCATACTTATATTTCACAGTGATTATTGCCAATTTCAAGCTTTGCTTAAGACGTAGTCGCAAGCTTTACTTATAATTGGCACACCCTACGTGCTAACTTGAAATGTTAACACAGACTATAGCTTCGCGCAAGCCGCTCTGCTAAAATTTCAATTGTGGTAAAAAATATTTTTACTCTTCTCTCTCTCAGGCAAACATCAATTCTTTCAGGGGCTTTCGTCATTATGGTTACGGTGGCTGCTTCCAAATTTTTGGGACTGATCCGTGACCGTTTATTGGTACACACCTTTACCCCCGATCAGACAGCAATATTTTTAGCTGCTTTCCGTCTCCCAGATTTAATTTTCCAGCTAATGATTGTCGGGGCAGTTTCAGTAGCTTTTATCCCGATTTTTACCGATTATCTTCATCATAAAAACGAAGAACAGGCTTTTGATTTTGCTTCTGATGTCCTAAATACAGTACTGCTCTTTTTTACAATCTTTAGTTTACTGGCAATTATTTTTGCTTTTCCCTTGACCGGGCTGATCGTCCCCGGGTTTAGTGCTTCCCAGCGTGATTTAACTGCCGGCCTGACCAGGGTTATATTTTTAGGGCAGGTGCTTTTGGTGATCGGGGCCTTTTTTGCTTCCATCGGCCAGGCTTATCAGCGGTTTATTGTTCCGGCACTGGCAGCCATGTTTTATAATGTCGGAATTATTTTGGGTATTTTACTGCTGTCTCCATCCGTAGGAATTTACGGCCCGGCTTTCGGGGTAATCATCGGAGCGCTGCTGCATGTGGCTATCCAGCTGCCGCTTATTTCCGCTTTAAATTTCCGTCACAAATTTCGTCTGAATTTTTTCAGCGAAGGGATCAAGGAGGTGTGGGGAATGATGAGCATCAGGACGATCGGTGTAGCGGTGGAACAAATTAATGAAACTGTAGGAGTTGTTTTGGCTTCGCTGATCTCCGCATCCTCCGTGACCTACCTGACTTTCGCCCAGCACCTGCAGACGGTGCCGATCGGCTTATTCGGGGCTACCCTAGCTCAGGCAGCTTTGCCGGTTTTGGCTACTGAGCGGGCAAAAGGGGAAACAGAATCTTTTAAGGCAACACTTCTTACTACCATGCACCAGATTATGTTTTTGAGTTTGCCGGCCACGGCGATGCTGATTGTGCTGCGCCGGCCGGCAGTCCGTTTGGTCTTCGGGGCGTCTCAGTTTGACTGGACTTCCACTGAGCTCACCGGCAAAACAGTAGCTTTTTTGGCTATCGGCCTGGCGGCCCAATCAGTGGCGATGCTTTTGGTGCGTGGCTTTTATGCCTTAAAAGATACCCGCACCCCCCTGATAGTTTCTCTGATCAGTGTAAGTTTAAATATCATCTTAAGCTTGTTGTTTGTCCGCTGGCTGCAGTTGGGTGTCTGGAGTTTAGGGCTATCTTATGCGATTGCTTCCAACCTCTCTCTGCTGCTTTTGCTGGCTTTTTTAAACCAAAAGGTGGGAGGTTTTTCCTGGAGGGAGCTTTTTGCTCCGGAGGCAAAAATGGGTTTTGCCGCAGCTGTTTCTGCCCTGGCACTCTATTTGCCGGCTAAAGCTTTAGACCAGCCCTCAATCCTTAACACCCAGCGGGTTATTAACCTGATTGCCTTAACCGGTATCGCCTCATTATTTGGCCTGTCAGTTTATCTGCTTTTAGTATGGGCGCTGAGGGTCAGGGAGCTGGAAACGTTCGGCGGTCTGCTGAAGAAACTCTACCGGATGCCGTTTAATGTCAAGTCGCAGGAGATGGTGCAGGAACCGGAATCAATTTAAAACCAACGGGTAATTTTTTGGGGCAGTCTTCGGCTCAGTGCCGAGACAAGGGTTGTAAAGCGGTTTAAAAGCAGTGGGGATGAGGTTAGTATCCTGACGCTTCCGGTAGTAAGTAGGCCAGGTGGTCATGGTAACACAGGCTCCAGGTTCTAACTCCGGGGAAACTCACTGTATAAGGATTCGGAAGCCTGGACCACTTCTGACCTCGGCCGGGCTCAAAAATATACCGGCATTTCCATGATATGCTCACTCATGGTTTGCTACTATAAGGTAAGCCCATGTTAGAAGTCAATAATCTTACTTACTTATCGTCTGATCTGCTGATTTCTCTTCATCTGTCCGGTTTGTTACAATTCCTATTATGAATAAAATCAGGAATTTCTCAATTGTGGCGCATGTGGATCACGGTAAGTCTACCCTGGCGGACCGACTGCTGGAGGTAACCGGGACAGTCCCCAAGGATAAGCTTAAGCCCCAGCTTTTGGATTCTCTGGCCCTGGAACGGGAGCGGGGCATTACCATTAAGCTGGCTCCTGTGCGCATGAACTACACCTTAAGCGCTATACCATACACCCTGAATTTAATTGATACTCCCGGCCATGTGGATTTCTCCTATGAGGTTTCAAGATCTTTGGTGGCGGTAGAGGGTGCAGTCCTTTTGGTTGATGCTACCCAGGGTATTCAGGCCCAGACTTTATCTCACGGTCTGGCAGCTTTGGAACAAAATCTGGTGCTGATTCCGGTGATTAACAAAATTGATCTGCCCAATGCTGATATCACAAAAACTAAACATCAACTGGTTAGTACCTTTGGATTCTTAGAGGAAGATATTTTGCTGGTTTCCGGTAAAACCGGTACGGGAGTGGAAGGACTTTTAAAAGCAATCATCGGGCGCATTCCGCCTCCCAAATCCGCAGGTGTCAAGCTATTCCAACCCGGGGGTGGCAACGTAAAAGAGTCCTTAAGAGCTTTGGTTTTTGATTCCTTCTTTGATCCGTTTAAAGGAGTGGTGACGCAGGTGAGGGTTTTTGATGGTGAAGTACCGGAAGTTGGGGCAAAAATTAAATTTTTGGGCACGGGAGCTGTCGGCGAGGTGTTAGAGAAGGGATATTTTAGCCCACAACTAGTGGCGACTCAAAGTTTGCGCTCCGGAGAAATTGGTTATATTGCCACTGGGATTAAAGAAGCGGACCTGGTTCATGTCGGTGATACGATCACCGATCTGGAAAGCCGGGACATTGAACCACTGCCGGGCTATAAAGAAGTAAAACCGATGGTTTATGTCGGACTTTATCCGATTGAGCAGTCGGAAATTAACACCTTAAAAGATACTCTCAATAAGTTCAAACTTACTGATCCGGCTTTTTCATTTGTTCCGGAGCATTCTCTGGCTTTGGGGGCGGGTTTTAGGTGTGGCTTTTTGGGGCTGCTGCATGCGGAGGTTGTCCAGCAGCGGCTTTCCGAGGAGTTTAACCTGGACCTTCTAGCAACGACCCCTTCGGTAGGATATCAGGTGAGCGGGCAGACCATCACTAATCCTGCCGACCTGCCGCGGGCAGAAAACATTACTGATTTGCAGGAGCCATGGGTGGATCTGAAGGTATTTACTCCCCAGCAGTTTTTGGGTGGAATTATGGATCTTTTATCCGATAAGAGGGGAATTTTTAAAAACCAGACCTACTTCGGCAGTCAGGTGGAGCTTTTGTATGAGATGCCCCTGGCAGAGATGATTACCGATTTTTATGATAAGTTAAAGTCGTGCTCATCCGGTTTTGCCTCGCTGGATTGGGATTTTTTGGAGTTTCGGGAAGCAGAGGCAGCAAGGGTGGATATTTTAGTGGGCGGGGAGAAAGTGGACGCCCTCTCAACGATTGTTTATAAAAGATCAGCAGAAAGTGTGGGCCGGAAACTGGTGGAAAAATTAAAGGAAGTCCTGCCCCGGCAGAATTTTGCCATTGCCATTCAGGCAACCATTGGCGGAAGTATTATAGCCCGGGAAACGATCAGCCCTTTTAGAAAAGATGTCACTGAGAAACTTTATGGCGGCGACAGAACCCGCAAAGACAAATTGCTGGAAAAACAGAAAAAGGGTAAAAAAAAGATGAAGATGATTGGTAAGGTAGAAATTCCACAGGAAGCGTTCTTGAGTATTTTAAAAAGCTGAGGTAAAATTGAGCCTCATGAAAGCTTTTGATAGCCTGATCAGCAAGAGCAACGCTATTTTAATTATTGCCTCACGTCCTTTGGACTTTGACAGTTTAGGCAGCGGCCTGATCCTCAAAAAATATCTTGAGTCTTTGGGGAAAAAAGTGAAGTTAGTTTATCCGGAAACTTTAACCGGATATAGCCGGGAAGTCTACGGCTTTTTGCCTTTTTTCAAAGAAATTATCTTCGGAGACAGCCGGGAAATATTAAAACACCCGGACGGCCTGTTAATTTTATTGGACGGGACTTCTTTGGTCCAATTTTATGATGCTTTTCAAGACCCGTCTAATCCGCCCGATTTCAAGATCTGGCCAGAGCGGCTTAGGATCGATCATCATCTCCAAAAACCGGAAAAGCTGGAAACCCGGCTGATCCGCGATCCGCAGGCCAGTTCAACTACCGAAATCATCCTTCACCGAATTATCCCGCCCGGATTTATCAATCAACAAATCGCGACCATAGGTTATGCTGCCTTGGCTGGGGATACAGGTAATTTTTGCTGGAATTTCACTGCCAGCACGCTCAAACTGGCTTCGGTACTGGTGGCAAAAGACGCGGATAAACTGACCATTATTAACCGTTTGTTCTATTTTAAGTCTGCTAACTATTTTAAGCTGGTTAAGCTGGTAATTGATAATGTTGAGTTTGACCCGAAGCTCAAAACAGTCTTTTTGACCATACCCTACCGGAAACTGAAGACATGGAATTTAAGTGAGGAGGACTATAGGGAGATGCGGTTGACCTTTTTAGAAGAACTCGGCCGCAAAGTTCGGGGATTCGACCGCTATGTCGCTCTTTTAGAAAAAGACCCCGGACATATTCACGTCAGCGCCAGGGGAAACAATCTCAATAATAAAATAAATTTGCCTAAAATGTTTATGGAAGTTGGCGGCAACGGTGGTGGCCACTTCAATGCCTTAGGCTTTGAAGTTGAAGGAAATTTGGGGGAGGTTAAAGCGAGAGTGAAAAAGCTGATCGGCGAATATTTGCTTCCTAAACCGCAGTCCTTAAGGTAACACCAGAAGTGGCTGCAGGTCTTCATGAACAAATCCAATACCTGGATCATCAGCAAGCTGAATATCCAAATCATGAATCTCTCTGATCCCATGGGTACCCAAAGGGCCGGGACCAACGATCACATAGCCGTCATTGGGCAGCCTAAGGGTGTCCAGCTTTGTCAGTAAAACTCTCGTGGCTCATTTATTGCTAAATTGTAGCATAAAAACCCTCTTGACATGGGTTAGCAGTCGTGATAAGTTATTGCTAACCAGTTATTTATATGAACTTAAGCGACCGGCAAAGGCAGCTTCTAAAAGCCATCATTGAACTCTACGTTAAAACCGGTGAACCGGTTTCCTCTGAGCTGATTGAAAAAAGCTACAATCTAGGAGTATCTCCCGCTACTATCCGCAACGAAATGGTCCGCTTAACTGATGCCCAGTTTTTAAAGCAGCCTCATACCAGCGCCGGCCGGGTACCGACAGCCATGGGCTTTCGTGTGTATATTTCCGAGCTGATGCAGGAAAAAGAGCTGCCGGTGGTGGATGAGGTAGCTATACGCCAGCAGCTTCTGGATGCCCGCAACCAATATTCCCGCCTGGTTCAGGCAGCTACAAGAGCTTTGGCCAAAAAGTGCGGCATGCTGGCAGTAGCCATGAGAGATGGGGATATTTACTATACAGGCGCCGCCAATATTTTGGATCTGCCGGAGTTTTATGATATTGATGTAACCCGTTTTGTGCTGTCAATGTTTGATGAGGCAACTATTCTTGAGCAGCTGATTGACAAGGCTCAAGGGCCTGGTTCGCTGCACATCATTTTTGGTGAAGAAACAGGTTTTGAATATCTGCGCCCGACCAGTTTCGCTTTTGTTAACTTCCCGACCAATGAAAGTCAACAGGGAGTGATCGGGGTAATCGGCCCCAACAGGTTAAACTTCCCGGTGGTTTTTCCGTATCTTCGCTATGTCGGGGAGATCTTGGCGGAAGCAGAGAGGATAGTATAGGATTATGGCTGATAAAGACGAAGTTGGCCAGCTGAAGGAGCAGATGGGGTCACTGGAAGACCAGCTGAAACGGGCGGTGGCCGACTACCGCAATTTGGAAAAGCGGATCGCTGAGGATAACCAGGCAGCCGGCGATTTTGTCAAAGGGCGGCTGGTGGGTAGGATTTTGCCAGTACTGGATTCTCTGGACCAGGCTGTAGAGGGGGCTAGCCAGTCGGAGACACAATCCTCCTGGCTTAAAGGAGTGCTGATGTCAGTCAAACAGCTACGTCAGGTTCTTTCCGATGAGGGGCTTGCGGAAATTGAAGTTGGGGATAAGTTTGACCCAAATTTGCAGGAGGCAGTTGACGTAAGGGAGGGAGAAGATGATAAAATTTTAGAAGTGGTCCAGCAGGGTTACTTGTTGGGAGGCCGGGTACTCCGGCCGGCTAAAGTGGTGGTAGGCAAGGGCCAGCCGGTGCAGATGTCGGAAGAAGCAAGGGAAAAAGTCGAAACGGAGGAGGCATAAAGAGGCATAGCTGACATGGAGTAGACCATTCGTCGCTACGCTCCTCAGGATGACAAGCAAATTTAGGGAATTGTAATTTGCTTGTCAAATGAACAAAGTATGGCAAAGATTGTTGGAATTGATCTTGGTACTACAAATAGTGTGGTGGCGGTCATGGAGGCTGGTAAGCCGAAAGTCATCCACTCTGCTGAGGGGGAAAATGTTATTCCCTCAGTGGTTAACCCGGTTAAAAATATCGTTGGCCGGGTAGCCAAACGGCAGGCAGTGGTTAACCCTAAAGAAACTATTTTCTCCATCAAGAGGTTGATGGGCCGCAAATTTACCGATCCTGAGGTGCAAAGAGATATTAAGTGGCTCCCCTATACTATTAAAGAAGGTAAAAATGGTATGGCAGTGGTAGAAGTCGAGGGTCACGAATACACCCCGCAGGAAATCTCGGCAATGATTTTGCAGAAAATGAAGACCGATGCCGAGTCTTACCTTGGTGAAAAGGTGACCGACGCGGTGATCACAGTCCCTGCTTACTTTGACGATGCCCAAAGGCAGGCTACCAAGCAGGCCGGGGAAATTGCCGGGTTAAACGTGCAGCGGATCATAAATGAGCCAACGGCTGCGGCATTGGCTTACGGGTTGGATAAAGCCAAGGCAGAAACAATTGCCGTTTATGATTTGGGCGGCGGCACTTTTGATATTTCTATTTTGGAGCTCGGTGAGGGCGTTTTTGAGGTCAAATCTACTAACGGAGATACACACCTTGGCGGGGATGATTTTGACCAGCTGATTATTGACTGGCTGGTGGAGGAGTTTAAAAAGGAGCAGGGAATTGATCTTAAAACTGACCGTCAAGCACTGCAGCGCCTGCGGGATGGGGCGGAAAAGGCCAAGATTGAACTTTCGTCCTCTATGGAAGCAGATATTTCCCTTCCGTTTATCACTGCGGACCAATCCGGCCCCAAACACCTGGAGATAAAACTGTCCCGGGCTAAGCTGGAATCCCTAGTGAGTGAACTAATTGAGAAAACATTTACTGCTGTGAAATCTGCCTTAAAGGACGCAGGCAAAGAGGCCAAGGATATTGACGAGGTAGTGCTGGTAGGTGGTATGACCCGCATGCCGGCAGTACAAAAAGCGGTCCAGGATTTCTTCGGTAAAGAACCACACAAAGGGATTAACCCGGATGAGGTGGTGGCAATCGGGGCGGCCATCCAGGCAGGAGTTTTGGGCGGCGAGGTCAAAGATATCCTGCTTTTGGATGTTACTCCCCTGACTCTGGGTATTGAAACCATGGGTGGAGTAAGGACGCCGCTTATTACCCGCAACACCACCATACCAACCTCTAAGGCAGAGATCTTCTCTACCGCTGCTGATAACCAGACTCAGGTTGAGGTCAATGTACTGCAGGGCGAGCGGGAGATGGCTGCCGACAACAAGTCTTTGGGCAGGTTCATCTTGGACGGCATTCCGCCGGCGCCGCGGGGTGTGCCGCAGATTGAGGTGACCTTTGATATTGATGCCAGTGGCATTTTGAATGTTTCTGCCAAGGATAAAGCTACGGGTAAAGAGCAGAAAATTACCATTACCGGCTCCACCGGATTGTCAAAAGAAGAGGCGGAAAGGCTGGCTAAGGAAGCCCAGGCTCATGCTGAAGAAGATAGGCAGAAGAAAGAGGAAATTGAAACAAAGAATCAGGCTGACTCCTTGATCTACACTACCGAGCGCTCAATTAAAGACGCCGGAGATAAAATGCCGGCGGGAACTAAGGCTGCTCTGGAAAATAAGATTAAAGAATTACGGGAGGCGGTTTCCTCAGGTAGCAAGGACGAGATTAAGAGCAAATCAGAGAGCCTGTCTGACGCCTTGTCCAAATTCGGTTCTTCGATGTACGGTCAGCAAACTCAGGCTACTTCTCAGGAGCCGCCGATCAACCCGAATGAGGAGATCCAACAGGAGGAGAAGGAGGGCCAGCCAGCCGATTCCGCAAACGAGGCTGTTGAGGGTGAGGTGGTGGAAGACAATCCGGGGAGTACCCAAGGCGAGGACCAAGATGGAAGAAAATAAGGGAGAAATGCTCAAACGAGCAGAAGAGATATTTTCCAGATTTCGCCAAACTGCTTCGAAGCAAACTATGGAAATGTATCACCGGGGAACATTGTCTAAAGCGGATGGAGAGTTCGTGGCAAAAACACAGGATAGTGGGGATAAGCCAACTATTAGGGTTGAAGGGACTGGCGGCGAACCGGTGTTAATTTATCCGCGGACGAATACTCCTTGGGAAGAGATAGTAGGAACAAGACAAAGCCGAAAAAGATAACGGCATTATTGCAGGACCTGAATAAGTCGGCCTCGGGAGACCGGGGCCTTTTTTAAGACAATGGCAAATTTGGTGATAAAAGACAAGGTTGTGGGTGTAGAAATTAAGCTGGTTACCAGAGCCGGGGTGTTTTCCAAACAGGGGATTGATAGTGGCAGCAGGCTGCTCATGGAAAAGATGCAAGTAACTGATGGGACAATGGTGGCAGATCTCGGGGCAGGAGCCGGCCTGGTGGGGATTGTGGCGGCAAAACTAAACCCGCACGGCCACATCCACTTTTTGGAAGATCATCTGCGCTCATATGAAACAGCCCGGGAAAATGTTGAGCTGAATGGTTTGAAAAACGCTGAGGTTTTCTTAAGTGATCTGTTCAGCGCAGTGCCGCAGCGCAGTTACCATCTGATTATTTCCAACCCTCCCCAGCATCTGGGCAATGAATTCTTAGAAGAGGCAGCCGGAGAGTGCCTGAAACACTTAAAACCCGGCGGGCAGGTGTATTGGGTAATGCAGAGTCATCTGGAGTCATTTACTCAAACGCTATTTAAAAAAGTCTTCGGAGGCTATAAAATTATGGCGCACGGAAAGGAGCATGTAGTGGTGTCAGCGTATGGGAAGTAGCATATAGGGAGAGTCATCTTCCATTACCAAACCTCTACTCTAAAAACATGGCAACTAAACGAGACTATTACGAGGTGTTGGGCGTAAATAAGAATGCTTCTGAGGCGGAGATTAAGTCTGCTTACCGTAAACTGGCCCGCCAGCATCATCCTGACATAGACAAAAGCTCGGGAGCAGCTGAAAAATTTAAGGAGATCTCCGAGGCTTATCAGGTGCTGTCCAACCCAGAAAAACGCAAAGCTTACGACCAGTTCGGCCACACTCCTTTTGAACCGGGTGCAGGCTATGGTGCTGGCGGCAGCCCATTTGGCGGTTTCCGGACTTACACCTATAGCGGCGGCGGCCCCCAGGTCGATTTCAACTTCGGTGGCTTTACTGACCCCTTTGACCTTTTTGAACAGATTTTCGGCATGGGCGGAGAGCCGTTTGGCGGTTTCGGAGCGGCGTATCAGAGGCGGCCGACCTATCAAATGGAATTAAGTTTTGAGGAAGCAGCTTTTGGCACGACGAAGGAGGTTGAAATGGCTGACAGTCAGGGTAAAAGGAGGCGGATGTCTATCAAAATTCCAGCCGGGGTGGACAACGGCACAAGGATGCGTTTTGAGGGAGTGGATATCGTTTTCCGGGTCCGCCGCCATTTCCACTTTGTTCGTGAGGGGGCAAATGTCTTTTCGGATGCGATTTTGACTATCCCGCAGGTTGTGCTGGGGGATGTAATTGAGGTGCAAACCATGCATGGAACTGTTAAATTAAAAATTCCTGCCGGCACCGAACCGGGTTCCCTGATCCGCATTAAGGGTAAAGGTGTGCCGTACCTTCGCAGCAGTCAGGTTGGGGATCACTACGTCCGGGTGAAGCTGGAAATTCCCAAGAGAATTTCGGGTCGGGAAAAGGAACTTTATGAGCAGCTGGCCGGAGAAAAATCCAAGAAAAAGGGCTGGTTTTAATAATCTGCCAGATTATCAGTTAATCTGAGCAGCTTTCCTGAAACCTGAGGGTAATATCTTTCATTAGGAAGGCAAGCAACTTGGTTGGGAAACTGGAAAACCCATTTCTCCAATTTTTCATCAAAGACTGCTTCAAATGTTTGTCCGTTAAGGTGCGTAAGACGGGTCAACCTTACCCATTGCGGATGTCCGGTTGCGCCTTGCCACTCTTTTGGGACGGCAACAATCTCTTTCACATTAAGACCTTCATTCCCGTAATGGGAATATTCCTGCTGGTCAGCAAAACGAACAGTATCGCCTTCTTTAAATTCCATAGCGTGCGCTATTATAAGGAATTTGCTCCATCCGGTCAAATAAATTGATTTCTTTAGTTTTAACACTATGCTGACTGCTATGACCGAAGAATTTAAAGCTGATTATTATGGGGCAGATCAACAGCAGTTTGTTAATCGGAATTAGCGGTTTTTGTTCATTCTGATGAAGCAATACTGGTAAACAGCGGTTCCTCAGCTGGCCGGCCCTCAATAGTGGCCCGGATGGTTGAAGCACTGTCCCGAAGCGGCCGGGAGAAAGTGTTGGATGTTGGCATGGCCTTAGGCTATCAGGCAGTAATATTGTCCGGCTGTAGTCGATGGGCTTACACCATAAAATATGATGCTGGGCTGGCGGCTGAAGCTACCAGGCGACTTGCTGGTTACCAGAATGTGACAGTCAAAGTGAGTGACGGTGCCCTTGCTGGCTGGAAGAAGCGCCGCTTGAACGAATTATTTTAATAGCCAGGGTGCGGGATTTTCCGCAAAAGGCTATTGAAAAAGGTTTAGCAGAAGGAGAGTACTTTGCACATCTTGCCCAAAAAATGGGGATAACTCCGGATTTGACACAAGCCCATGCCCTGCGGAGGCTGATAGTGCCGGATGAGATTTTGCGGGATGTAGGTATTTAAAACAAGGGATCTGATCAGATCCTCGGTCGCAAGGTCGTGTGAGTGTACATCTTAATTCTTCGGCAGGCCAATTTAAAAAAAGAAGACTTTGAATAATAATTACGCGTCAGGAGTAAATGCCAGGGCAACTGTTTGGTATCTGATCTCATGTAATTTCCACGGGCTGCGCACCCTGTTTCCCATCAAGTATTTAGCATCGTAAATTTTTAGAAGAGGCGATCTTAGATTCGTTCGGTTACTTTCGACTTTGGCATTACAGGCTATGCCGATAAATCTTAAAGAAGCAGCGAGTGGCGGATGGTTTTTGGTAAGAGCTTTAATGAGATTTATATCTGAAACATCAACGCTTTCTTTGGGAAAGACTTCAACTCTGTAGCCGGGTTCTTCGATTTTGCCGGAAGGATGAATTTTGCCAATTAGGTTGATGTTAGCCGTTTGCCCGTCTGCCTCTGCTTGTCCAAAAGCTGCCATGATATCGGGAGTGGGAGTGTATATTTTAGTAATTGTCCGGGCACTGCCAACACCTAAAAAAAGAGGGCCTCCCTGGGTTAGAAGCTCTTTGTAGACTAAATTGCGTAGGGTTTTGGCGGCTTCCGAACTTACCATAACCTCGGGTGGTGAAGTCCTTTCTCCGAAATGCCAGTTAGCAAATCTCTCCGGTATAAATCTGCCGAAATCAGGTAACATAAATATTCCCTTTCAGGACGATAATATACTACAAGTTTAGTTGAATGCCAACCGGACATTGAGTTAATGTTAATTTTCTTCAGGAAGCTACTTTTTTAGAAGTTGTTTTATCCCGGTCATGATTTCGGTGGGGACAGTGAAGACGATAGTATTGCCTGTGTTGGCAGCAGCAGCTTCAATGGTTTGCAAAGTACGCAGGGAAATAGCACCGGAGGAGGCCATCATCTCCATGGCGGCCTTGAGGTTTTCCGAAGCGGTTTTTTCACCTTCTGCCCGGATAATGGTGGCCCGTTTCTCACGCTCAGCTTCCGCCTGTTTGGCCATCACCCGCTTCATGTCATCAGGCAGCTCCATGTCCTGCATCTTGATGGCGGTCACATCAACTCCCCACTCGTCAGTTTCCTTATCCACCAGCCGCTTGATTTGTTCGGCCAGCTTTTCCCGCTCAGTCAAAAGCGTGTCCAGGTCGACACCGCCGATGACATCCCGCAGGGCAGTTTGGGCGTACTGAGTGATGGCATAGGCATAATCCTGAATCTTTAAGACGGCATCCTCTGATTTGGTGACTCTGAAATAAACTACAGCATTGATACCTGCCGGAACATTGTCTTTGGTAATAACTTCCTGTTTTGGGATGTCCTGGGTTTGGATACGCATATCCACCCTGATCATCCGCTGGAAAATGGGGACAATGATTTTTAAACCCGGACCAACTGTATAAGAATAAGCACCCAGTGTTAAAACTACCCCACGCTCGTATTGGTTAATAATTTTTATGCCTGATAAAACAAGCAAAATCAGCAGGGCAAAAAGTATCCAGAAGAGCATTCCCATAAGACCATACTAGCACTTTTTTATTGCGGCGAAAATGATTTATATTGCTACTGCTTTGTCAGTAAGTGTTCCACTTCTGGGCAATCGGAGCAGGTGTAGGATGTGACCGGACTTGTGTTTGTGGTCCCGTGAAGCGGTGCCCGGTTGTCAAAAGGATCCCGGCAATAATGAGAGCTATTTTAATATTTTGGTGATTTAAAGAAATATAAAAGCTTGGGTAATCATCTGACAGGCCAAAGAAATAAGCCATGGCTGCTTGGGTGACCCGGACGCTGTCCCGGATAAACTCAAATGTGGCTTCCGGGAAATCTCCGATAGATAAAACATTGTAGAAGGAGATAATATAGCCTAGGGCTGCTCCTACCGCGATCACCTCAACAAACACCAAGTAGGGAATAAGCAAAAGCAGACGGATAAGACCGCCTGCTAAAGGCACGGCAAAGAGCTTACTGGGGTGAGATGGGGTTTGCATATTAAACGAATAACTATCATCAATTTGGAAGTTGAAATAGGGGTATTTATCGGTCAAGCCGTAAAAATAGAGCCTCGTTTTAACTATTAGCCTCATCAGGCCAAGGTTATAACGGTAGCCAAACTGCCAATACTTGTCGGTGAAAAGAACGACAAAGGAACCGATCAGAAGGACAAAGACTAAACCAATGTAAAGAAAAATTAATTCCAGGTATACAGGAATGAGCAGAATAATTTTGGCTAAAAATCCGATTAGAGGAAAAGCATAAAATTTATTGGGGTTTTTGATATTCACGATTTCCAGCGCTGGGTAAAGGTTGCCTTTTTCCATATCTTTTTGTACCTATGTCTACAATACGATATCTTGCCTCACCAGTCAATGAACTACCATACGGTTTTAAGGCCAAGGTTGGCCATCCAACAGGATTTTTTTCAAAGCAGCATTACCCTCTGTATCCACAGAAACTACCGCCATAGCTTTTTTGTCGCGCAGGTTGAGATTTTGCCCTTTCCCCTGCGGGATAAAGTAATTTTCTGTCCCGTATACTATCTGCAGTGTCGGATTGGTGGAATAATAATTAGCCGGCCAGCCGGAGCTTTCCGGCGCACCGGAGACAACTTTTCCCTTCAGAAAAATCGTATTATCCCCCTCGGGTTTTTTTGTCTGGACACTTTTTGCCGACCAGTACCCGCCGTCTTCTTTTAGGATTACATACACCGTTTCACCGTTTTTTGTGTTGATAACCCCTAAGGTATATGGGCTGATAGCTGAAAGGTCGGTATAACGGAAAGCAAGATAGTCTCCCCGAAGGGGGCTTGTGGGATCAACAGGTTCGATCCTTAAAGTAATCTCTGTGCCCCCGGTTAAAATAACCACTTTAAGTAAAATAATGGTCAAAATTACTGCAACCTGGAAGGCGACTGCCAAAACAAACTTGTTAAATTTGCTGAGGTTTTTCATGTCTGCGCTGCTGGTTGTTCTCCTTTCAGATTAGCCAAGACCAAGCGCCGACCATTCTCCATTGCGTACCCAACCCCGAACATTAAAATTCCTGCCCCGATGAAGAAAAAACCTTTATCCATAAAGGAAAACATCCAGTCAACGTATTTAACCACGATGAACACGAACAGCATTGTAGTACTCAGATTGACCAGCCATTCCTCCCGGCGCTTATATCCCAGCAAAATCAGGCCCAAAATTTCCAGGAATATTGTTACATTGAAAATGATTGCCCATGAAATGCCGGTTAGCGACAAATTTTCAGAGGAAGAGAAAAGGTTACCTCCACTCAGTGAGATTATTTGTTTGGGCAGCAGAACTAAAGCGGTAAATAGTATGGCCAGAAGCGAAACAGCTCCGGCTTCAGGCCAGGTGATTAATCTTCTGGCTGACGAGTATGATACTGAGGCTGCTAGGGCAACTGCGAGTATCAGCAGGGACAAGGTGGCTTGCCAGGAAACCCAGACCGGTGCCCCGCCTGTCAGATCTTCAAGCCTTCCCAGACCGATTTTGGCGGACAGGAAAAACAATAGCCCGCTTACGAAAATAATTCCTAGGATTAAATAAACAAGGGCAAACCGGCGGGATTTTTCCATCCTTTCCTGGGCCCTGCCCCAAACGTAAAAAAACAGGCTGAAAAAGACAAAACCGGCCATAATGCTCACGGTTTTAAAATTTTGACTGAATGCCCAGGAGAACATCTGGCTTATCCACCACCCCAAAAACCCCAGCAGGCTTATTATTAGTACTAAAACCGCCTTGAAATAATAGGCTCCGGCAAACCCGGCCAAGGAAGTCAGCAGGACGATTGTTTGCCAGTTTAAGGGGGAACTAAAGTCCCGGTTCAGAGACTGGATTGTCAGACCCAGAAAAGAGACAGCCAGAAGCAAAAACAGCTGACTGAGAGAATCCTCTCTGGATAAAAAGACCTGGAAATACCAATTATTGTCTTTGGCTGGATCCGTTGAGCTATGCCGTCTTTTTAAGATGAACCAGATTAAGGCCGGGATTCCCAGAGGAGGAAAGACTATGGCTAAAAGGATGTAGATAAAAATCATTTATTAGTAATACTCCTTTAAATTGTCCGGCATCCTGCGGCGCATAAAATAACTTACAAACAGCACAACTGCGGTAGCGGCTGCCAGCAGCAGTGATGAGGTGAAAATGGTTGAGCTGTAAATAACGGTTCCGAAAAGCACCCAGGGCTGGCTGGCCGCGGCTATAAATCCCACAATAACTGCCAGATAAAACAGCGGATACAAATCCAGAGCGAACCCTAACGCAAGTGCTCCGAGCATCCAGAGAATAAACCCGTCCGGCCAGTTTCTATGGATGTTAAAAATCTGCCCGACTAAAAAAATTCCGGCCCCGTAAATAATTGCACCCAGAAGCGTCAGCGCTTCCCCGGTTTTCTGGAAGCCATACCGCTCTTCCATCTGCCAACCGGCAGCATAAGAGGCGACCATAGACAGGAGGATTATTGACACCTTCAAATCTTTAGTCATGTCTGCCCAGTTGGAGGCAACCAGCGAGAACACTCCGGCGCCGATCAGGATTGCCCCTGCGCTCAGGATAATCCGGACTGTTTTTTTCTGGGTATCGGCCTTTTCATGTTCGGCAGTGAGGGTAGCAAAACCGGCCTGGATCTGGTCAATGGTGGCGCTTTGCGCAAGAAGGCGGCGGTAAATTTCTTCCATAGGCTGTCCCGCTGCAAGGGAAGATTTTACCAATTCGGTAACAGCCTGGTTGTCCATAAGCGTGACAAAGTATGATCTCTTCTTAATTGATGCATCAATCCGGGGGAATGTCAAGTTAAGCCGCCGGGCAGGGTTGACTTAAAATTGGTAAAAGGATAAAATGGGGCTGTCAGTCAGAAAGGACGTGTCAAGGTGGGACAAGCCCACCTTTATTTTTATTTATGCCAATCCAAGCTAGAACTGAATTTGCAGCTGCTTTAAACCAGTTAGCCTCTGAAAAAGGAGTTGATGTTAATATTGTTATTGAAGCGATCCAGCAGGCTGCCCTGGCAGCATACCGCAAAGACTTATCCCTACGTGGTGAAGAAATTCCAGAAGATTTTGACTCGCTGACCGCGGAGATCGATCCGGTAACGGGTGAAATTTCTATATTGCGCGGCAAGGATAATATCACTCCTCCGGGGTTTGCCCGCATTGCCGCCCAAACCGCCAAACAGGTAATCATGCAGCGGCTGCATGAGGCGGAAAAAAGCGCTGTTATAGAAGAATACGAGCAGAAAGTGGGCACAATCATCTCCGGCACAGTGCAGCGGCAGGAAGGCAGTATGTACTTTGTTGATTTAGGTCGGGCCGAAGGAGTTTTCCCTGTTCCTGAACAAACCCGCGATGAGTACTATCATTCCGGTCAGCGCCTGAAGTTTTATATCAAGGAACTTCGGGAGGGGCGGCGAGGCTTGGAAGTAGTAGTTTCCCGTTCAGATGCAAACCTGGTCAAGGGTCTGTTTGCGCTGGAGGTACCGGAAATCCAGGCAGGAACAGTAGTTATTAAGGAAATTGCCCGTGAGGCTGGTAGTAGGACTAAAGTGGCAGCTATATCTACTCAGGAAGGTGTTGACCCTGTGGGCTCACTGGTAGGCCAGAAAGGTGTCCGTGTTCAGGCAGTGATGAATGAACTGGGGGAGGAGAGGATTGACATTATTGCTTACTCAGAGGATCCGGCTCGTTTTATTGCTGCATCGCTCTCTCCTGCCAAAGAGGTGCAGGTTACCTTAAGCAAAGATGGGGAAGAGAAGGTAGCTAAAGTAAAAGTGCCCACGTCCCAGCTCTCCCTGGCTATCGGCCGCGGAGGCCAGAATGTCCGCCTTGCGGCAAGACTTTCCGGCTGGAAGATTGACATTGAGGGCACCGGCGAAGCAAAGGAAGACACTACGGCAGCGCCAACCCCCGCTCCTGTCAGCGGTGAAGAAAAGGCCGGAGAGGCCCGAAAGGCGGTTGTGGAAAAAGTTGAGGAGGAGATTGATAAGGCAGCGGCTGAGGAGTCAGCAAACGGCGCTGCTCCCCAGGAGCCGGTGGAAGAGGAAGGTGAAGCGGTATCCAGGGCTGAAAATGATATGCTGGCTGAAGAAAAAAGTATTGAGGCTGAGGATAAAAAAGGCCCCGAAGGAGATTTGGTGGCAACGGAGGAACCAGATGAGGTAGAAGCTCCCACAGTGGCCAACACCGCCGATACTCCCGATGTCAGCGCCAAAGAAAAACCCTTTCCTGCGGGTGGACCGGATGAGCCTGATGAAAAAAGATTGACTGAGGATAGCGCTAAAGAACTGCCTCCGAGCGAAGGTGACACCGATCAGGCAAAGGCTAAAATGAAAAGCTAAAATGGACAAAGTTTAACTTTTCGCAGGTAACAACAGAAGGAGCCAGCCGCCTGATCTTATCGGAAAAGGCGGTTTTTTGACGGTTAAATGGAAATAATCGAAAAAGAGTGGAATAAATTAGTCAGAGATAACGTCTGTGCGAGCTTAGAAGGTAATGGTGCTGTAGTGGAAATGAGAGTGGTAAGGGATAAAAAAGAGCTGGATTGTCTTTTAAGGGGGAAACTGGTTGAGGAATCAAGGGAAGTGGAGTCAGCGCAAAGCATTGATGAAGTGGTTGAAAAACTAGCAGATTTGGAAACTGTGAAGCAGGCCTTAATGAGGCTGCATGGTATAAGTCAGGGCAGGTTAACTCGGGCACGCATAAAGAAAGATAAGCTGAAAGGAACGTTTGGGAAAGGACATTTTCTGATCTCAACAAAAGAAAGAAATGGCTGAAACAGTAAGACCACCGGTAGTAACCATTTTAGGCCATGTTGACCATGGGAAAACTACCCTGCTTGATTTTATCCGTAAAACTTCTGTTGCTGCCAAAGAACACGGCGGAATTACCCAGGCCATAGGTGCTTATCAGGTGGAAGTGGATGGTAAAAAAATAACTTTCATTGACACCCCCGGCCACGCTGCTTTTGAAAAGATGAGGTCCCGGGGAGCGGAAGTGGCGGACATTGCTGTTTTGGTAGTAGCAGCTGATGACGGGGTAATGCCACAAACCGTTGAGGCAATCAAACACATCCAGCGGGCACGAATTCCCATGATTATTGCAATAAATAAGATTGATCTGCAGGGGATAAATGTCAAGGTGCAAATAGATAAGATTAAACGCCAGCTATCCGATCAAAAAGTTTTAGTGGAAGAATATGGCGGCGATGTGCCCATTGTCTCGGTCAGCGCCAAGACCGGGGATGGGGTAAAAGACCTTTTGGAAACAATTGGCCTTGTGGCGGAGATAAATGAGTTGAAAGGCGACTTGGACAGAGCAGCCCAGGGGGTTATTATTGAATCAAATTTGGATAAATCACGGGGTCCGGTGGCGACAGTGTTAGTGCGGGATGGAACACTAAGAAAAGGTGACACTTTTACAGTAGCCGGGATTGCCTGTAAAGTGCGGGGGATGTTTGACTGGGCCGGCAAAAATGTAGATACAGCCGGACCCTCGGTGCCTGTGGAGGTCTTAGGTTTCCAAAGCGTGCCGCTTGTGGGTGCCAAACTAGGCGAGGAAAAAGCTGCCGCCGTAGCAAGCCCGGAAAAAGATCTGGGCGGTTTGATCGCCAAGCTACGGGGAGAAGAAGGCCAGCTTTTAAATGTGATTATCCGGGCTGACAAACAGGGGTCGCTGGAAGCAATTGAAGAGGCAGTAGGTAAATTTAACGCCGAGGAGCAGCATATTAAAGTTATTCTGGCCGGAACGGGTGAGGTTATTGATTCGGATGTGGAGCTCGCCGCGGCTACCAGGGGAATTATTTTGGGCTTTAATGTGCCGGTGAAATCCTCTGCCCAAAGGATTGCCGACACTGAACATGTACTGATTCGGACTTATCGGATTATATATGAACTGACACAGGAGTTGGAGGATGTGGTGGAAGGGATGCTTAAACCCGGAGTGGTAGAGGAGGTTTTCGGGCGGGCACAAGTAGTGGCGGAGTTTCCTTTTGGTAAGAGCGAGCGGATTGCCGGCTGCAAGGTTTTGGATGGAACAATCTCCAAAGGCCCGAAAATCAGGCTGGTGCGGACGGATGAGGTAGTCGGAGAAACCAAAATCAAATCCCTGAAAAGATTAAAAGAAGAGGTGTCCAAGGTGGAAAAAGGCCAGGAATGCGGGATGATTTTTGATGACCAGTCAATCTTTCAAATCGGCGACACAGTGGAATCGTTCAGGACGTACTAAAAATAGTATCTTGACATTCAGTTTTTATTTGGGTAATTTATATTTAACCTCAAATCTTTTGGTAAGGACGGAGTAACTGGGAAGGGGGTGAGTTTTAAGGTATGGAAATTAGTGATAAGAAGGCGTTGAAATCTGAAATCCTCAAATGCGGAAAAAGGACATTTTTCTTTGATCTGCATCTGGCTTCCAACAATAAAAAGTACATCAAAATTACTGAGTCAACATTTGTCGCCGAAGGCCAGGACAGGAAAAGAAACACTTTTCTGCTTTTCCCTGAGGATCTGGAAGGTTTCCAGTCTAAACTGGCAACCATCAGCGGCAACATCAACTTACCAAAGATTTTTTCATCTTGCTTGTATTATGTTGTACCTTAACTGGATTTTGAAATAACTTTTAAGCCTCCTCAACAGCACTGGCTTGTCTGAATAGACGCGCCTACTTTGATAACACGCCCTCCGAAGCCCACTATGGTGCTGGTAGCCTGTGATATATTTATGGGATTACGAGTGAATTGTTTTTAGGACTAAGTTTGGTCTATTTAAAGAGGAGAAAGGATAATCTTAATTTCCTAGGTTGATATTATAGGTTAAAAGTGTTAAAATCCCCGCGTAATGGATTACGCGAGCCAACTTTCTGAAGCAAAAAAGGTTTTGCAAAGCGCGCAAAATATTTTAGTGGCTGTTCCTGCTGAGGCAGACTTGGATCAGCTAGCAGCCGGACTGGCCCTCTTTTTATCCCTGCAACAGGTCGACAAAAACGCTGATATGGTTAGCGCCGGAACAATCAAAGTCGGCCACACAATCCTCTTTGGAGTTGGGCAGATGCAAAATCAGCTTCCTCCTTCCAGCTCCGGCGACCTGATAATTACCTTGGCCGGCGTGGTAAGCGCTGATGCGGAAGGAAAGCCTACGGTTCCTGCTTTGGAAAAGCTGGATTATTATCCGGAAGGCGCCGACTTAAACCTGGTTTTTAAGGTTTTACCCGGCCAAAAATTTGAGCCGAGCGCAATTACACCTCATTATAAAAGTAGCGGTTATGACTTGATTTTCGTGGTGGGTGCGCCGGCTTTAACTGCCTTAGGCTCAATTTATAACACCCGTACGGAAAGCTTTTCCGGAGCGCATATTGTAAATATTGATAACAAGCAAACAAACACCCAATTCGGCACCAGCAATGTGGTAGACCCCACCTCGACAACGGTTTCGGAAACGATGACAGCGGTGCTTCCGGCTCTGGATTTGCCGCTGGAGGGTGACATTGCCACTAATATCCTAACCGGGATCTTTGCCGCCACCAATAACTTAAGTGGCAACAGCAGCGCCAATACCTTCGAAGCAGTGGCCAGGGCCTTACGGGCCGGCGGCCAGAAGCCGGGAGTGTCGACTGCTTCTGCCGGTGGAACTGTGGCAAGCACACCATTTCAACCGTCTGTACCCGCACCAGCGCCTGTGGCAGAAGAACCCGAAGAAGAATTCGAAGAGCCTGAGCTGGCCCCGACTCTGGGCACGAACAGGGATAATTTTACTGTCCCTCCGGTAGTGCCAGAAGAACAAAACCAGCCTGTATTAGCTGTCCGGCAGGAGCATGTTGAAGAGGCGCCTTCTCCTGAGGAAGTTCCGGCCGGTGAGGAAGCAATTACCCCGGAGCTGGACTGGCTGATACCCAAAATTTATAAGGGTGGGTCATCCAAGGGCTGACCTCCCTTGCGGTAGTTGCGCTACTATAATGATCGTTGTCTTGTAGCGCCCCATTCTCTAAAAGGTGGGTCATTAAAAGGTTGAGTTTCACTAGAAGTTTAAAAGGCGGCTCATCCTTAAGACCTGCTTCCTAAACGTATGACCCGCTTCTTATTAGTTGCGTATTGAACAATTTTCTGCTACAATTCGCCTAGCAAGTCAGGACTCACTTCTTGGCACCGAGAGGTTTGTCCGGAAAGGATTTTGGAGATGCCACTTGATGTAAAAAGCAAAAAAGAGGTTATTGAGGAATTTGCCACACATAAAGGTGATACCGGTTCTCCGGAAGTGCAAGCCGCTCTTCTCACCGAGCAGATTAAAAACCTTACCAACCATTTGAAAGAACACCCGCATGATGTCCACTCGCGCAGGGGGCTTTTGTCAATGGTCAACCGCCGCCGCAGACTTCTGCAGTACCTTTTGAAAAAAGATAATGAGCGTTATGTTGGCTTGATTGGCAAGCTGGGGCTGAATAAGTAATTTACTGGGAAAAATTTGGTAAAAAGGGAAAAGAGTAGTATAATAGGTGTGGTTTAGAGGTGAGGTTGGAGATTGACAAGAGATAGTTATCCTAAAGGATAGTTACCTCTTCTGCAGTTTCCAAGCCCCTCGAAACTCACTAGCATTGTTATTGTGGACGCAGTGAAGCATCTACCGCAAATGCGGGGGACTTAAATAAATTGAGAGATTCTTCGGCTGCGCCTCGAAATGGCAAGATAAATTCTAAATGAATAAAGTTATTACTAAAGAAATTGATCTGGACGGTCGAAAGCTGAAGCTGGAAACCGGATTTTTAGCCCAACAAGCTGACGCCGCCGTGCTGGCGTCCTGGGGGGAAACTGTCGTGCTTTGTACAGTGGCAACTAAGAAACTTCTTGAACCGATGGGCTATTTCCCGCTGTCGGTGGAGTATGTAGAAAAATACTACGCCGGCGGTCGGATTACCGCCCAAAAGTTTATCAAGCGGGAGACCAAGCCTGCAGACGTGGCTATTTTAGCCGGCCGGGCTATTGACCGCTCCATCCGTCCTTTGTTTCCCAAAGATTTCCATAACGAAGTGCAGGTAATTATTACTGTGCTTTCATTTGACGGCATCAACGATCCCGCCATGCTCAGTATGATCGCCACTTCCGCGGCTTTATCCATCTCTTCTGTACCCTGGGCAGGACCGCTGGCAGCTACCCGGATCGGTGCCATTGACGGCAAAACCATTACCAATCCGGAGTTATCCCAATTCGACCACCTGAACTTAGATTTGCTGGTGGCTTCGTCGAAAGATAAAATTGTCATGATTGAAACCGAGGCGGATGAGGCTGCCGACGAGCAGGTTTTTGCCGGCATTAAGCAGGCCCATGAACATTCCCAGTTGGCGATCGCTTTAATTGAAGAATTTACCAAAGAATCCGGCAAGGAAAAACAAACCTATTCACCTTTGGCGGAAGAGATTGAAGAGGCGGTTTTAAAAGATGTCAAAGCCGACGCCAAGGCGATGATCGAAAAAGTCCTTTTTGATCCGGAACACCCTTGGCACGAAGCCACCGGTGATATGATTAAATCTGAACTGGCCACCAAGTATGCCGAGGTTTTGACGCCTCTGACTGCAGAGGGTGTGTTTGACAAAGTCGCCAAGGAGATAATGAACGATACCGTCTTAAATAAAGGCAAACGTGTGGACGGCCGGCAGATGGGCGAAGTGCGGCCGATTGTCATCAAAACTGATATCCTGCCACGGACGCATGGTTCAGCCGTTTTCCAGCGGGGCAGTACACAAGTGTTAGCCATTGCCACTCTGGGACCTTTATCCGCTGCCCAGACTCTGGAGGGTATGACCGGAGAAGGCACCAAACGTTATATGCATCACTACAATATGGGCATTAACCCCTTTGCTACCAGCGAGGTTAAACGAATCGGCTCGCCGTCCCGCCGTGATATCGGCCATGGAGCCTTGTCGGAAAAGGCCCTGGAGCGGGTGTTGCCGGATGAGGAAGATTTCCCATACGCCGTCCGAGTAGTTTCGGAGGTACTGGCGGCCAACGCTTCAACTTCCATGGCTTCAGTTTGTGCTTCGACCCTGGCACTGCTTGATGCCGGCGTGCCTTTAAAAAATCCGGTCGCGGGAATTGCCATGGGGTTGTTGTCCAGTGAGAAGATATTTCAGGTGATTACCGACATGCAGGCGGTGGAAGATTTTTACGGCGAAATGGACTTTAAAGTGGCTGGCACGGTGAAAGGTATTACGGCTATCCAAATGGATACTAAATTAACCGGCTTAACCTTTGAAATTGTTGAAGAAGCCCTGCGGCAAGGCAAAGCGGCCCGGGAGTTTATCTTAGGAAAGATTAACGAAGCCATGCCGGCGGTCGGGGAAATTTCCCAATATGCTCCGAAGATTGTTGTAACGCACATTAAGCCGGAGGATATCGGTGCCCTGATCGGCCCGGGCGGCAAGAATATTAACGGCATTATTGCCCGTACCGGTGCCCAAATTGATGTGAAGGATGACGGTACGGTGATGATTTCTTCTACTGATGAGAAAGCTTTAGAAAACGCCTTGGCATCAGTTGAAGGGATGTTTAAACAGGTGCAGGTTGGCGAAGTTTATAATGGCAAAGTAGTGAGGTTGGCAGCATTCGGAGCGTTTGTGGAAATTTTGCCCGGTCGGGACGGACTGGTTCATGTTTCCCAAATGGCGCCGAGTAGGGTAGAGAGTCCGGAAGATGTTGTGGAAATCGGGCAAAATGTCAAAGTTCGGGTAACTGAAGTAAGTCCTGACGGCAAAATCGGCCTGTCGATGCTTTTCGGTGCTGACCAAAAACCGGAAACGGAAACCCGCCGTCCGCGAAGCGATAGGGGTGGGTTCAGGGACCGGGACAGAGGGGGGTTTAGAGACAGAGGTTTTTCAGACCGCGGCTTCCGTGACCGCGACGGACTCCACCAGCGAAGCAATGCTGGCCGCGGCGAGCGTGGTCGTTATGCCTTTGGTAACAGGCGCGACAGGCATTAAAAGGTTTGTGATATTGTACCCGCTCTCTGGCAAATTCCAGTAAAATCAGATAGAATTAATTAGGAAATTATGGATTTTGCTGCCCCCCTTACAGACAAGCAAAATAAATCAGATACCATCACCAAAATCCGTACTCAGCTAACTCAGGCCAGCCTACCTGCTGATTTTAAAGAGCGGCTGGAAGAGCAAATGGGACGAGTTGAGACAATAATCGCCTCAACCGGATACAGGCCGGAGCTTGATAGGGATCTTGAATATATCCGTTTTGTTTCCGAGTTGCCCTTTGCCAGGTCCAGCCAGGATATACTGGATCTTCACCGGGCAGCAGAGATTTTAAACCGCAACCATTACGGGTTGGTTACGGTCAAGGACAGGGTGTTGGAATATTTATCAATGCTGATTTTAAACACCCACCAAGGCACGCGGCTGAAAGCATCTGTTCTGGCCTTTGTTGGGTTGGCCGGGACAGGAAAAACTTCTCTGGCCTATTCTATTGCCGAAAGTTTGGGCAGGCAGCTGATCAGGTTACCTTTCGGAGGGTTGGGGTCAGTTAAGGAGTTACGGGGTGAATCAAGGATTAGGCTGGAGGCGGAGCCGGGCCGGCTGATAAAATCTATTCACGCAACCGGATACAATAATCCGGTAGTTTTACTTGATGAAATTGATCGTATCTCGGAAGATGCACGGGCGGATGTGATGGGGGTTTTGGTTGAGCTTTTGGACCCCGAGCAAAATTTTGCCTTTATGGATTACTATATTGACTACCCGTTTGATTTATCCAAAGTATTGTTTATTGCCACAGCCAACAACACCACCAATATCGCCACAGCTGTGTTGGACCGTCTGGAAGTTATTGAAATGCCCTCTTATACTGACGAGGAAAAGATTACCATCGGTCGGCAGTATATTTTGCCGAAGATTACTAAAGAAGCGGGAGTGCCGCAGCAGATGATTGTTATTGACGATAATCTCTGGCCGGACATTGTTCGCCCTCTCGGGTTTGATTCCGGTATCCGTTCCTTGAAGCGGACTATTGAGGGGATCGTTCGTAAGGTAGCACGGGAGATGGTGGAGGGCAGACAGGGACCGTTTAGGATAACGGCTCAAAATATGGCCCAATATTTAGGGGCGTAAATATGGCTCAGCAAAACTTTAAACTAAAACAATTTAACTATCGGGGCCAATCCAGCGCCCCGCAACTGCGCCTTATTCCCCTTGGCGGAATCGGAGATGTGACAAAAAACATGTATGTTTATGAATTCGGCCAGGATATTATTGTGGTTGATTGCGGGATAGGTTTTCCGGATGAGGGAATGCCTGGAATAGATTTGGTTATTCCAGACGCTTCCTATCTTTTTGAGCGGAAAAAGCAAGTCCGCGGGATTGTTATTACCCATGCTCACGATGATCATATCGGCGGGTTGCCGTTTATCTGGCCGAGCTTAGAGGTCCCAATTTATGCCCAGCGCCTGGCAGCAGCTTTTATCAAAAATAAATTCACTGAGCATCATTTGCCTGAGTTCCAGATCCATACTGTTGACATTAAAACTAAGCTTGATTTAGGTCCGTTCCGTGTTTCCTTTTACCAGGTTTCCCATTCAGTGCCGGATTCCACCGGCCTGATCATTGAAACCCCGGCCGGCCACATCATCCACCAGTCTGATTTTAAACTTGACTGGACTCCCCTCAACGGACAGATCACGGAAATCGGGAAAATTGCCCTGGCAGCGGAAAAGGGTATCAAGTTAATGCTGATTGATTCTCTGGGGGTGGAAAAGCCCGGTTACAGCCTGACGGAAAGAGCAATCCAGCCTACCTTTGAGGCAATTGAGCGTAAAACCCGCGGCAAGATGCTTATTACTACAACCTCTTCCAATATCAGCAGGATCCAGCAGGCAATTAATGTTGCGGCTTTATCCGGGCGTAAAGTTGCCTTGATCGGCCGCTCGATGGACAGCAATTTCCAGGTGGCCCGGGATTTAGGGTATTTGCAGGTTTCGCCGGGGGCGATTATTGCTCCTGATGAGGTCAAGCAGTTTCAGCCTCACAAGCTGCTTCTTTTGGTCGCCGGGTCTCAAGGCCAGCCTGGTTCAGCCCTTTCCCGGGTGGCCAACAATGACCATAAACAGGTTAGTTTAAAGCTTGGTGATGCAGTGGTTTTTTCAGCCGACCCAATTCCCGGCAGCGAAACAGCCCAATATTCGCTGATTGATCAGCTGACCAAAATGGGAGTAGATGTTTACTACACAGCCCTGACAGACGCTCTCCACGTCAGCGGCCACGAAACGGCGGAGGAAATTAAGGTGATGCTGGGTGTAGTCCGGCCGGAGTTTCTGATGCCGATTGGGGCTACGCGCCGGCATATGAAAGCCTTTGCCGACCTGGCAGTGGAAATGGGTTGGCAGCGTGACCGGGTAATGCTGCCTGACGACGGACAGGTTGTCAATATCACTCCCCAAAATGTGGCCCTGAACGGTAAAATTGATGTCAAAAATATTTATGTGGACGGGCTTGGTGTTGGTGACGTGGGGACGGTGGTTTTGCGGGACCGCAAAGTTATGGCGGAAGAGGGTGTGGTTTTGGTGGTTGTGCCTGCAGATATGCATACCAGCCAGTTGGCAGGGGAGATAGACGTTGTTTCACGGGGATTTATTTTTGAAAGGGAGAATGAAGGGCTTTTGGCCGCAGCCAAACAGGTTGTCAGTAAAGTTTTGGAAAGCCACCAAGGTGCAGAGCTGGATTGGCGGTTCATCCGCCGCCATATCGAGGAAGATTTGCAGAGGTTTTTCTACGAAAAAACCCAGCGCCGTCCGATGATAATTACCCAGGTAGTGGAAGTGTAAGTCTCTTTTATCGATCTGCTATTTAAAAAACGATACCGATCTGGAAAATGAAGGATGTTATATGTAGTGGCTGAAATAACCAGGGAGTCCACTGCTATTACAGCGGGATGAGCAAGATGATTTGTTGTAAATGCCCAGAGTGTCAACAAAATTAGCAGCGAAAGGTAGCTGACCCAGTGTGAATATGAAGAGTTTTTACGGAAATTTTGACCATCAAACTTGGCAACAAGCAGGATAATCCGGGAGTGGCGGGGGTTGTAACGCTCCCAAACAACCCCCGCTAGCCAACCCGGCAATGATTCCGAAAAATTTCCGTCCGGTAAAGTATAACAAGAGTTTTTCGAATATCCAGCAGCTGGATCCGGATAAATTGCCGATTATTTGTTTCCCCGTAGTTAGGACATGACCTTGGAAACAAACTGGATAGGTGTCTGCAAGTCTAAAGACAAGTGTAAACGAAAATTATTGTAGTAATCAATATATTCCCTTAAGTCTTTCTTGATAGTTTTTTCTTTAGGCAATACTCCATTAAAACATTCTTCCTGAATAGTTCTGTTAAATCTTTCAATATGGGCATTGTCATTAGGTTTCCTAATGCTGGAATGTCTCAGTTGAATGGAAGATCTGTAGAGTAGGTAGGTAAACCCGTCCTTAAATTCAGGCCCATGATCTGTTTGAAGCATTTTGAAGTTAAATCCTAAATACTTTTGAGCATTTTTAACTACTAAGTAACTAATGCTTTGTTTTAATTTAGTTTGATACTCAGCATATGCCAACCTTGAGGAGAAATCAATTAGGCAGTAGATGTAGTATCTTGATCCATCACCCCTCATTACATGGATGGTATCCATTTGCACTAGATCTCCTGGTGATTTAGCTTCAGGTCTAGGGTAGCAGCTCTTTAAAAACCTAGATAGTTTTTTCTTTCTGATTAACCCTTCTTTTTTAAGTACCCTGCCAACAGTTCTGACACTGATTTTGTATCCTTCAGAGATTAAATGAGCATGAATAACTGGAGCACATCTTTTGTATTTTCTTCTCAACTCAGTAATTCTTTCAACCAGCTGATCAGATGTCTGATGAGGGTGATGGTTTGGAGCAGAGGATTGTGTAGAGATGAAAAGTATTCTGTGGTCTTTGGGAAATTTCCTCACCCACTTTGTAATAGTTGCCCTTTGTACACCATACATCCTGGCAACTGTAGCTTTTTTCAACCCACCCTTAACTACAAGTTTGGCTGCCTCATATCTGGCTTTGGCAGCATATGGTGAAGATGTATATGCCATAACTGGTAAGTTTGCCACCTACCAGAAAATTTGTCTAAATTGTTTCCAAGCTATTGACCAATTGCGTTTCCATCCTATAGTTTATAGAGTGTGGTATAATAGATGGGAAAGTCAAAAGTGATAAGTAAGAAGGAAAAAACTTTCAACTTCTAACTTTTTACTTTATACTTAGATCCATGCCCAGACGAAGATCAATTTATTCCATGCCCAAACTGAAGCTTCGCCAAAAAACCGTTATTACCGTAGGTACCCTGGTTTCTTTTATCCTGGCTGCCCTTTCTGCTGTAGCCTTAACTTCCGCTACCCCGGCTTTAGCTTTCTGGCGGGATTTTTTGGTAGCTAACCTGGGCTGGCCGGCTATTTTTACACCGCTGATTTTTCTGGTCAGCGGGTTGGTGCTACAAAAGATACGTTGGTCTTTTGCCCAGACTAATGTCCTGATCGGCCTGTTAACGATAGCCGTGACACTATCCAGCTTGACATCTCCTGTTTCCGGAGAGCAGGCAGGTAACCTCGGCAACTTTGTCTGGCTGGAGCTTGCTGCCCTTCTGGGTAAATTTGGAACAATGGCGCTTCTGGTGGGAGTGTTTTTAATCGGGGTGGTGGTACTCTTTGATACCTCACCCGAGCAGGCCTTTGCTGTACTTGGCGGCCTGTGGAGTTTCTTGAGGGACAAAATTTGGCAGCCGTTATCAGCCGGTGGCCGTGCCGGTGGTCTGCAGCCGCGCAAGCTGGCTATTAAAGTTTCCGGCATGGAGGAAAGGTCAGCCAAGGCTTCTCCCAAGGCAGTGCCTGCTGAAGCTCCGATGATGGCTGACCAGCTGGTACAAAATGTGGCCGGACAAAACCAAATCTGGAAGTACCCGCCTCTTTCCCTACTTTCGGATAAAATCGGGGCAACCGCCGACCGGGGGGATGTCAACAAAAGCGCTGACAGAATTGAAGACACCCTGGATTCATTCGGGATTCAGGCGAAGGTGGTAGAGGTCAACGGTGGCCCCGCCGTGACCCAGTATGCGCTGGAAGTGCCGCCTGGTGTCAAGATTGCCAAGATTACTAATCTACAGCATGATTTGGCGATGACCCTGGCTACTCCCACCGGCACGGTGAGGATTGAAGCGCCTATCCCCGGCAAATCCTTAGTGGGCATTGAGGTGCCTAACCATTCGCTGGAAATGGTGGGACTGAAAAATATTCTTTCATCAGAGGAGATGACTAAAAACAAAGCCAAGCTGGCGGTAGCTCTGGGCAGGGATACTTCTTCCAAACCGGTTGTCATTGACTTGGCTAAAATGCCGCACTGTCTGGTGGCAGGAACTACCGGTTCCGGAAAATCCGTCCTTATCAATGCTTTTATCTGCAGCCTGCTTTTTCGCAATTCGCCTGAGGAACTGAAGCTAATTTTAGTTGACCCGAAAAGGGTAGAGCTGACCAATTATAACGGTATCCCCCATCTTTTAACTCCGGTTATTACCGATCCGGAAAAGATTTTGTCGGCGCTAAAATGGGCAATAGCGGAGATGGACCGCCGCTATAAGCTGTTTCAATCGGTGGGGGTGAGGAATATCCAGGGATATAACGAGATGTCCGGTTTTCAGGCTCTGCCGAACATTGTTATCCTAGTTGACGAGTTGGCTGATCTGATGATGTTTGCCCCGGTTGAGGTGGAGGATGCTATTACCAGAATTGCCCAATTGGCCCGGGCGACCGGAATCCATATGGTTCTGGCTACTCAACGGCCGAGTGTGGATATTATCACGGGCCTGATCAAGGCCAACATCCCCTGCCGGATTGCTTTCAACGTTTCCTCGATGATTGATTCCCGGGTAATTATTGACCAACCGGGGGCTGAGAAACTGTTGGGCCGTGGAGATATGCTTTACCTGCCGCCGGATGCTTCCAAGCCGATGCGTATCCAGGGAGCCCGGGTAACTGATGAGGAAATTAACAACCTGATTAAATACTTAACCTCTCTAGGTGTAGCGCCTCAATATACGGATGAGGTAACGGAGATGCCATTGGGTAAATGGGGCGGCCGGATGAGGGTAGGGGACGGCCAGGATGATTTGTTTGAGGACGCGGTCAGGACGGTTTGCCAATACGACCGGGCTTCGGCATCCTTGCTGCAGCGGCGCCTGCGTGTTGGGTACGCTCGGGCGGCCCGGATTATTGACGAGTTGGAATCAGCCGGCATTATCGGCCCCGGTGACGGTAGTAAGTCCAGAGATGTGTTGGTGCGAAATGCTGACGAATACTTTAGCCAAAAAGATGTCTCGGAATAATCTGTTAAAGTGTCATTATTATGGATGATCCAGCCGCTTTAGAAAAAGGTATAACGACCGAACCTATAAAATCCTCCAAATCTTGGGATTTTTTAAAAACCTTTGGAACAAAGCTCAAAAATAGGACTGAGGCCAAACCTCACGTTTACCCTGAATCACCGGCTTTAGTTCAAGAGGCCCGGAATCAGTTAATAGATAAAATACTAACGGGAGGTTTAAAATCCAGTGAGACTGTAGTACAAGAGGGTGGCCAGTTTTTGGGGTCAATCGACAAGGAATCGATGCCTTATATTTTTGGGCGGGACTTAAAACCGGTGGATCAATACCACGATCAGGCTACATTCCGACGGGCTTTGGACCAGGTTTTATATATGGGGGATTCTAGCTGTTTGCCGGTAGTTACCGAACGCCCAGGAGAATCAGCAGTCCAAAGACATTTGGTCAGATCTACCAAAGCAGAGCGAGATGAAATTTCTCGGCGAGCTTCCTCTTCTTTTTTAGTGGTTTGTAAAAGTAACTCTAACTCTGATTATGCCAGAACAGAAGACCAGACTAAACCAGGCGACTTTGCCTACGTTGTCTTTCCGGAGCAGGTTTTAAGTGAATACGGTGCAGACAAGTTGGCTCAAAAAGGCTTGAAAATTGCATCGGTTAGTCGAGTGGTAAAACGCAGTTTGTTAATGGGTGACCCAGTTGATATACCTGACTATGAAGGAGCGCTTGAGGAGATTGTGCAAGAACTGAACTCCCCGATTTGGGTCCACGCTGTCAGGTTACCTTTAAAAGAAGATTTAGAGAAAAGTGGGCAGATTCAAAAGTAATTATCCCGCTAGCGTTTTAAGGTTGAGAATATTCTAGCAACAGTTTTTCCTTATCTTCCCGGACTTTGCGGACGCGGTGCATTGCTGGTCTAGCATTTTCATCCGGTTGTTTAAGGCCTGGCTCTGCTTTAAGATATGGAGCAAAAGGAGATTTAATGTATTTAACTAAGGTGTCGATCTGATGCTCGCGGGTTTTAAATAGATTTAGTTCAGACTGGAACAGTCAGTATTCTCCTTGGTCATAGAATTATTATGATCCGGGAAAGGTGATTTTCTCAACAGTAACTTTGACAGATTAAACTCTCAAGCCTTACAATTTGCTCATGCGCACTGTCGGGCAGATTTTTAAGGAAACCCGCGAAGAGAAGGTCTACAGTTTAGAAGAGGTAGAAAAAGCCACAAAGATCAGAAAAGAATTACTGGTTGCTCTGGAGTCCGATGATTACAGCAAACTTCCTCCCGCCACCTTTGTACAGGGATTTATCAAAAATTACGCCAAGTTTTTAGGTTTGGACTGCGAAAAGATGCTGGCAGTTTTCCGGCGGGGATTTTCCGATAAAAAACACGCGCCTTATGTGATGGACGCCTTTGCTCACCCGGTGCAAAATTCCCGTTTTAAACTTGCACCCGGCCAGGTTTTAGGCGGGATGATCGTGCTTTTAGTGCTGACTTTTTTCGGGTATTTGTGGGTGCAATACCACCAGTTCGTGGGAGCACCTGCTCTAACCATTAGTTCCCCTGCCGACCAGCTGACTGCCGATGAGCCAACCATTACCCTAAAAGGCCAGACTGATCCGGATGCTAAAATTACAGTTAACGGCCAGGATGTGGCAGTGGATGCCAGCGGGAATTTTCAAGAAGATATCACCCTGTCCGCTCCTGTTAATAAACTAACTATTACCTCAATCTCTCATTTCGGCCAACAAGCTACGCAGGAAAGGACGGTGTATTTAAAAAGATAGGTATAGTTGAAATAGAAAACTAAACGCTATACGCTATTTACTAGACGCTGATTTTAATATGGATATATTACAATTTGCCCTGGTTTTTTTAGTATTATTGCTGGGGACAATGCTGACCATTTTAGGGGTGCAGGTATTCTTTATCCTCCGGGATTTGCGCAGATCTTTGGACAAACTGGATAACCTGCTCTCTGATGCACAAATTATTGCTGATGATGTAGAAAAGCCCCTTAAGGCTGCGGCGGATATTGGTGAGGCAATGGAAGCGGGAGCCAAGATGGCTCAGGCAATTGCCCGGGTCAGCAGCCCTGCACGCAGATTGTTTTTTAAGAAACACTAGGATAGGATAGGGTAGCGTAGATACGGCGCACTCCGGCGCCGGCGGATTCTTCTTTAGTAATTTGGAAATGGCCTAATTGCCCGGTGTGTTCAATATGTGGACCGCCGCAAATCTCTTTGCTGAAGTTCCCGATCGTGTAAACGCTAACCTTATCCCCGTACTTTTCGGCAAAAAAGCCCAGGGCTCCTGATTTTAAAGCCTTTTCCTTACTCGTCTCTTCCCGGGTCACAGGCAGATCCTCACTGATTTTCTGATTAACCAGATCTTCAACTTGTTTTAGTTGTTCTTCGGTTAATTTTTCCGGCTGAGAAAAATCAAAACGGATCCGTTCGGCGGTAATATTGCTACCTTTTTGCTGGACATGGGTTCCCAGAATCTGCCTGAGTGCAGTATGGAGTAAGTGAGTGGCGGTATGGTATTTGGTAGTAATTTCCGAGTGATCCTGCAGGCCGCCCCGAAACATACCAGCAGAAGCAGTACGGGATAACTCGCGATGCTGAGTAAATGCCTTCATAAATCCTTCCGAATCAATGTATAGGTTTTGTTCTGCAAGAAGTTCATGGGTAAGTTCGTAAGGAAAGCCGTAAGTCTGGTATAGATCAAAAGCAATTTTACCCGCATCTTCAATATTTTGTTTCATGTTGGGTAATTGTTTATTAAACTCTTTTAACCCCCTTTCCAAAGTTATTCGAAACTTATCTTCTTCTCTACTAAGTTCCGACAAAATAGTTTCTTCGGTATTTTTTACCCAAGGGTAAACATCCTGGTAAAGTTTAACTATCTGCCTGGCAATTTCTTTCGTGAGATTATTCTTAATATTTAGCTGATGCCCTTTTAAAACCGCACGTCGGATTAGCCGTCTTAAAGTATAACCTTGCGTTTTATTGGAAGGAGTTACGCCGCTGGCGATTAGAAAAACGGCGCCTCTTAAATGATCAGTAATAATCCTGAAATCCGGTTGAAAGTTTTTGTCCTCATATGACTTCCCTGAAATTTTCTCTAAATGAAAGATAAGTGGAGTAAAAAGATCAATCTCAAAAATATCAGAAAGGTTTTGCGAGGCAGCCGTGATTCTTTCTAATCCTCCCCCAAAATCCACATTTTTTTTAGGTAACGGCTCGAATTTATTTTCGGCCAGCTTTTTAAACTCCATAAAAACAGAGTTGCCGATTTCTAAGAAATGGCCGCAATCACAGTTAGGATGACAATACTTCCCGTATTTGGGATCATGTTCAATTTCACTGAATTCATAAAACATCTCCGAGTCTGGCCCAAAAGGTTCACCTTCCGGGATTTCTTCGAAGCCACCAAAACGGCTCCAGAGATTTTTCTTTTCGCCGTAATAAAAAATACGTCCTCCTTGCATACCGACATCGGCAGCGTGGCTTTCGGTTCCCAACTCTACCGCACTGGCTTCAATCCCTTTTTCAAAAAAGAGTTTCTTCCATATTTCGACTGACTTATTGTCTCTGGGTAAATTGTATTTTTCATCACCGGCAAAAACGCTGACATAAATTTTTTGTGGATCAAGTCCTACAATTTCCGTTAGAAACTCCCATACCCAAGGAATCTGCTCGTCTTTGAAATAATCACCTAAAGACCAGTTGCCCAACATCTCGAAAAAAGTAGTATGTCTGTTGTCACCAACTTCTTCAATGTCCTGAGCCCTGAAACTGAGCTGCGAATCAGTTAGCCGGTTTCCTTCGGGGTGAGTTTGCCCCAATAGATAGGGAATCATTGGTTGCATCCCCGAACCGGTAAAAAGAGTCGTTGAATCGTTCTCGGGCACAAGGGGAGCTGGTGGCACATTTTTGTGCCCTCTTTCTTCAAAGAATTTTAAATATTTTTGGCGAAGCTCATCAGCGGTCATGAGGCAATTATATGCCGAAGGCGCCCTTCTCGTCCACCTGACCAGCAGCCTATTGCCGGGGTTCTCATTTTGCTGTTTTGTGCTAAACTAAACTGAGTAGTCAGTGGGTAGTGAATAGTGGTTAGCGAACCGTAATGCGCCAGCTGTAGTACAACTATAAACTATTAACTATTTACTAATAACTAATCCATGAGTTTTCTAGATGATCTGGCTGCCCGCCTCCCTTTTAAGCTTAAACGTCGAGCCGCTGAGGCTCAATATTTTTTTGCTGTAAATATCAGCCTTTTTCAGGTCACAGCCGCAGTCTGGGAAATTTTTAACAACCGGCTGGAGATTAACGGTCAGGCAACATTACCCTCTGAGGGAACAGGTGAGCTGGTAGAAAAAACTTACCAGGCTTTAGACCGCGCAGTTGGGGCACTTGAAGTGGAACCGGAGAAAGTGCTGTTCGGAGTGCCGGACTCCTGGAGCGATAAGGAAGATCTGCGCGAACCATACCTGAAACTGCTGCGAAAAATGCTCAAAGAATATGAGCTGCAGCCTTTGGCGTATGTAACTACCACTGGAGCGATTTCTTATCTGCTACAAAAAGAAGAAGGCATTCCGCCGACGGTTATCCTGCTTGGAATCGGAGACTCTGTTGAAGCAGCGCTGCTTTCCGCTGGTAAAGTGGTGGAAAGTCATTCGGCACGGGGGGAGAACTTACTGGATAGTGTAGGAAAAGTAGTCGGACAGTTTGCTGAAATGGAGTCATTGCCATCCCGGGTTTTGCTATATTCTACCTCCTCTGATGCGGATCTAACTAAAGCACGGGATCAGCTGATGTCTTATCAATGGATACAGAAACTGTCTTTCCTGCACTTTCCCAAGATTGAAGTTTTAGAAGAAGGAACAGCCCTGAAAGCTGTGGTTTTAGCCGGAGCGGTGGATTTGTGCCCGCAGGTTGATCTGCGCCACAGCTTTACTGCAGGTAATTTATCCGGAACCGGTGGAGAAAGGCTCAACGGATCAGGCGCGCGCAGCTTCGGGCAAAGTTTGGCAGGAGCAAGGCCGCTTACAGATTCCGACACAAGGCAAGCAGAAGAAGCGGATGAAGTCAGCAAACACCCGGCTGGCGCCGGTTTTATTCAGGGCGATATCCGTAATTTTAAGTCTGCAAGAGCAGCAGACTCGGAAGATGATTTGCCAGCCGGAGGGAAACCCCGCTTTTCAGTTGGGACTTCTGATGAGGAGATGACAGATATGGAGCGTGAAGATTTAGATGACGACAAATTGATGGGTCCGGATAAGGAAGAAGAGATGCTAAGCGAAGAGGAAGAGGAAGGGATTTACGCGCCCCTACCGGGGCAGGTACACCAGGGTCTTATGCAACCCGCACCGGTTAGTGAAACTTCAGCTCTGCCGGCATTGTGGTTGGGCCGGTTGCAAAGGGCAGTGCAGGGGTTATCTTTTCCTATGTTAAAAGGAGGTATGGGAGCATCGTGGAAGCTTTTGGCTCCCTTAGGCCTACTGCTGATTTTGCTGGCAGTTTATATTTTTTATCCCAAGGCTACGGTGACAGTTTTTGTCCAGCCACGGACTCTGGAGAAAAGCGCGGAGATTGTGGCAGATCCGGCAGCCACAGCGGTGGATGAGCAGAACATGATTATCCCGGGCAAGGTGGTGGAAACTGCTGTCAAGGGATCAGGAACAATTGCCGTTACCGGCCAGAAAGAAGTTGGCGATCCAGCAAAAGGGCAGGTGGTCATTTACAACCTGACGGAAAATCCTCAGTCTTTCTCTCAGGGGACTGCCCTGTCTTCTGATTCCGGCCTGAAATTTACCCTGGATACCTCAGTAAGTATTGCTTCCCAGTCTTCAACGATAGGCGCCGATTTTACGCAAACTATTAAACCTGGGAAGTCTGATGCAGTTGGGATGACGGCAGTTCAGATCGGACCGGAGGGCAATCTGCCGGCCGGTAGTCAGCTGACGGTCGACAGCAAATCCAAATCTGAGGTGGTAGCCCGGGTAGAGGAGGCTCTTTCCGGCGGTACCTCTAAACAAGTGACCGTTGTTACGGCAAATGATCAGGCAAAACTCAAAGCTCAGGTGCTGGACACACTGCGCCTACAGGCTGAAACGGTGCTAAAAGGGTCAGTCAATGGCGACCAGCAGGTGATCAGTGAAGCCCTGATGGTCACTGACAGCAGCTTTGATTTTAATAAGGAAGTGAACGATCAGGCCAGCCAACTAAGCGTTAACGCCACAGCCCACTTTAAAGGCACGGCATATTCCGAAGCAAACCTGCGCTCTCTCGTGTCAAAGCTTGTCTCTACGGATATTCCGTCCGGATACTCTCTGGATTTGCAGAGTACTGAGACCCAGGCCGGTGTTTCCCGGGTGGAAAAAGACGGCAAGCTGGTATTTCAGGCACAGTTCAAAGCCGAACTGTTACCGACACTAAACCTTGATACCCTGAAAAGCAGTATCGAGGGCAGAAGCATAGCCGATGCAAAGGCAAGTCTGAAAAATATGGATAATGTCATTGATGCGGATGTCAAGATTAACCCTCCCCTACCAGGGCCACTGCAGCGCCTGCCCCTTTTCGGCAGTCATATTAATATTGATGTTACCCCAAAGTGATACTTTCTTTGGACTGGCACCTTTTCCGATAAACAGTTAGAATCTCATTTAGACTAAGATTATATGAAATATTTAGGGGTTGACTGGGGATTAAAAATGATCGGCTTGGCAGTATCAGAGGGGGAACTGGCGGCTCCATGGCAAAGTATTAAAGTTCACAGCTTTAAGCAGGCCATTGCGGTAATCTCTGCTTTGGCCCGGGAGGGTTCTTTCGAGAAAATTGTGATCGGTCAACCTGAAAGAGAAATGGGCAAAATAGCGCAGAAAGCAGGTGGGGTTTTACAAAAGAGGGGTTTTCCCGTTATTATGGCTGATGAAACCATGAGCACCAAAGATGCCCGTGAGCAAATGATCAAACTTGGTATGGGGAGAAAGCGGCGCCGGGATGACAATGCGGTGGCGGCAGCCATAATTTTGCAGCGTTTCTTGGAAGAGAGTAATCAGAAATGAGAAAATCACACTTTTTATATACGCTGGTGGTAGTTGCTATCGCCGGGGTGCTGGTTTTCTGGGCAGCTAAATCTTACTGGGATTACCTTTTGTCTCCGGCTGATTCCCAAGATAGCCAGGTGCAGGTTTTTATCATCAGCAAAGGTGATGCTTCAGCCGATATTGCTGACCGCCTGCAGCAAAAAGGGCTGATCAGATCAGCTTTGGCTTTCCGGCTGTTCGCCCGCTTTTCCGGCCGGGCTGCCCAAATCCAGGCCGGCTCTTTTCGCTTGTCGCCCTCAATGAGTGCTGACCAAATGCTGCGGGAGTTGGCAGTGGGAGCTGAGGATAAATGGGTGACCCTTTTGGAAGGGTGGAGGGTGGAGGAGATGGCTGCCCAGCTGAGTAAGGATCTGGGTATAGATAAAAAAGAATTTTTAACCCGGGTCCGGGAGGGTTATGTTTTTCCCGATACTTACCTCTTTAGCAAGGATGGCGGTGTGGCGGAGGTAATTAAAGCCACCCAGGATAATTTTAATAAAAAATATGATAAGGCGCTGCAGCAGATGGTGGAAGCAAAAGGGTTAACAACCGACCAGGGGGTAATTCTGGCATCAATTGTGGAAAGAGAGGCCCGCACCCCGCAGGCCCGGCAGATGGTAGCGAGTATTTTGTTAAAAAGGCTTAGGATTGGTATGGCTTTGAACACCGATGCTACCATCCAGTATGCTCTCGGCTATCAGCATGATGAGAAAAGTTGGTGGAAGAAAAACCTGACGGATGCGGATAAACAGGTAGATTCGCTTTACAATACCTATACCCATGCCGGTTTGCCGCCCGGGCCGATTTGTAATCCCGGGTTATCTTCACTGGAAGCTGTAGCCAACGCTGACCCGTCAACGCCCTTTCTTTACTATTATCATGACTCAAACGGCGTTCCTCATTATGCCCGCACCCTGGATGAGCAAAATCAAAATGTGGCCAATTATCCGTAGATATGGAACTATCACCTTTCAAACTAGAACGCTATTTTGCTAGGTATGAGTTCTCTGCTAAATATTTACTGCCGCCTCCGATTGCGACGGTTTGTGCCAGCAAGATCTTATCGTCCTATCGGACCCCGAAATCAAGCACCTTTGGGATAATTTGTTTAGGCTATACCGAGTCACGCGGTTTACCACTACTGCGCGAGGAAATAAGCAAGATTTATCGGGAACTTCAGCGGATGATGTTCTGGTTATTGCTCCGGAAGAGGGAATCTTTATCGCCATGAATACAATTTTAGAACGCGGAGACCATTTAATTTGCACTTTCCCAGGTTGCCAATCCCTTTATATGAAATAGCTCAGGGGCTCGGATGTGAAGTAACGAAGTGGCAGCCGGAAGAGGAAGAGAGATGGTGGTTTAACCCGGAGTTTTTAGAAAGCAGCATTCAATCAAACACTAAATTAGTGATGGTTAATTTTCCTCATAACCCAACCAGATATTTCCCTTCCAGACAGGATTTTGACCGGATAATTGAGATTGCCCGAGCCCATAATTTATATCTTTTTTCGGATGAGATGTATTATTTGTTGGAGTACGACTCTTCCGACAGATTACCTGCGACAGTTGAAGTTTATGATCAGGCTGTGTCGCTTTTTGGTATGCCCAAAACTTTCGGTATGGCTGGGATTCGTCTGGGATGGGTAGTAACAAAAAACAGGCAGATGTTGGGAAAGTGCTGATCTTTAAGGGCTACACCACAATTTGTAGCAGCGCTCCTTCGGAGATTTTAGCCCTGGTTGCCTTAAGAGCCAAAGACCGAATTGTTGCTTAGCATCTTAATTTGATTAAAAGTAATTTAGAGTTGACTGAGCAGTTCTTTGCGAGTCATCAAGATCTGCTTAGCTTCATATATCCGAAAGCAGGAACGATCTCTTTCCATAAACTATTTTCCAGCCATCGTGCATTGAACTTTTGTGAGAATCTGGTGAGCGAGACTGGGATAATGTTACTGCCGTCAACGGTTTATGATTTTGACGATAAACATTTTTGTTTAGGTTTTGCCGGAAGAATTTCCCCGAAGCCCTAGCTGTTTTTGCGCAGTATTTGGATGAGAAGTCATAAAGCTAAACCATTGCACAAAACGCCAATGTGGCAGGCTACCTCTGAGAATCATTTAGAAGATTTTGGTAAAAGGTATTAAACCCATATTTGATCTCAGCGCTGATTGACTTGGCGGTTTGGTTCAACTGCTGATTCCAGGAGCGGCGGTAGTTGCGAGATCTAAGACAATCCATGCTTGATGCGCATGACCGGAAGTTATGAGGCTCTAGGTTGTGACCGCGCCTGAAAGTTGATTGATTCGCTTTTTTCAATTCATGGTTGATCAACATCTGCTCGTGATCTCTGTTCATATTCTAGAGTATATACGAAGACGGCAAAATTTGTAAATCCAGGTTTTTAAATAGTAAGTCAGATATGGTAGGTATATTCTGTAAAAAAGAGGTGTGGGGATTTTGGGGAAGCTAGTTTGCTTACTTCAGTCACTCCGGGTATCAGATGGTCTTTGGTGATCTCCTTAAGCTTTTTCCAAAAACATTCACCAATTTTGGAATCTGTTACAAGCTCTCCCTGTGGGTTTTTTCCGGTAAAGACGTGGCAATAAACCTCGCCCGGTTACGCCGGTAGAAAGACAAGCGGACGGATCTTTTAGGGATAAGAAAGGGTCAGTTTATCAAGCAGCACTTTACAACCCAACTTATTTCTACCATCCGGAAGAGATCTTTGACTACTTCTCAATTCCGCCGATTCCAGACAAGAGTTAACAGAACAAGATGTAGATTTACCTACTGAGACAGATTTAGTCTATCGGCAGAGAGGTGTTAACCGGCGCGTTTGATTTCTTTAGAAGTAATTTTCCCGTCACGATTAACCTGGTAAACGTAAACTTCCCCTGTGGCGATTTCTAGCTCGGGGATTCGCTCGTCAGGGATATTTTCCAAAAATTTAACCAAGGCTCTGAGGGAATTACCGTGGGCGGAAATTAAGACATTTTTCCCGGACTTAAGCTCTGGTAAAATTTTTTCCTGATAAAAGGGCACCACCCGGGTATAGACATCTTTAAGCGACTCTCCGTGGGGTGGCGGACAGTCCCAACCGCGCCGCCATTTTAAAAACTGCTCCTCTCCAAACTCCTCTTTAATTTTCCATTTATTTTTGCCAGTCAAGTCACCGTAGTCACGCTCATTAAGCGCCGCGTCTTTTGTGGCCGGCAGTTCAGGCTGACCCAAAACCTGCTCTATCTCGTCCAAAGTTTGTTGGGCTCTTTTTAATTTGGAAGTAAAGGCAGTATCAAAATGGATGCCGATCAGTTGCCGCCCGGCTTGCCGTGCTTCCTGCCGGCCTCTTTGTGTTAACCCCACATCCATCCACCCTGTCCACAAACCTTTAGCATTCCACTCCGACTCGCCATGTCTTATTAAAGCTAAATATGCCATGTAAAGCCCTCCGAAAACTTCCTTACTTTAATCTGTCATTTTTTACTACCGGACCGGTAAACCAGCGCTAATACTCCCAAAGCAATCAAAGCAAATCCCCATCTGAGCGGATGAGTTCCGATCACCGGATAAGTCAGAAGAATCCCCACTCCAATGCCGATTATCATATAAATCGCACCGGCGTACATGACAATACTATCAAAATATCCGCTGCCGCCACTTTTGGCTTTTGCCATCTTAATCACCCCCCCTCTGGTTTTAGTATGGAGGGTTTTTTCTGTTTTGGCAAGCAGGCAAAAGTGTAGGAAGGTTACCCGTTACCCGCATATTGACAGCTAAAAGCGAATGTGCTTAAATACCCACAGTTAAATATTTAAAAGAAGGCATACTGAAATTGTATGCTTCTTTTTGTTGTGCCCCGCCGCTGGTGGGGTAGTTGGGAACTCATCTACTAATGCCGGATACAACAGAACACAACTTATTAGGCACCAGAGTTTACTGGGGCAAGCGAAAGGACTCCACAGTTAATCTGGATTTGACGTACCTGCAAAAGGAGTCCTATGAGTGGTTTACCAAGGAAGGAATCGGAGAGATTCTGGCTTCAATTAACCCAATTGTTGACTTCACCGGGAAGAACTGGCAACTGGAATTTGGGGAATATACCCTGGGTAAACCGCGTTTTTTTCCGGAAGAGGCAATTATAAAAGGCGTTTCTTTTGATGCTTCTCTGCGGGTTAAGGTTACCCTGACTAATCTACAAACAAATGAGGTTTACAAGCAGGATGTTTTTCTTGGTGATATTCCCGTAATGACCCCCAAGGGAACTTTTGTTGTCAACGGAATTGAGCGTGTAGTTGTCAACCAGATTGTCCGTTCCCCGGGAGTTTTTTTCTCTTCTTCACAGGATCCGATCACAGGCAGGGTTCTTTATTCTGCAGAATTTCGCCCGGCGCACGGTTCCTGGCTGGAATTTTCCGTCTCCAGGACTGATGTGGTGACTGTTAAAATTGACCGGCGGCGCAAATTTGCTGCCACTACTTTTCTGCGGGCAATTGGGTTTTCCGATGATGAGGCGATCAGAAAGCTCTTTACCGGAGTTGATGATAACGAAGACCACCATTATATTGATTCTACTCTGGCCAAAGATTTGACAAAAAATCAAGAAGAGGCTCTGCTGGAGATTTACCGGAAGATGCGGCCCGGTGATCCGGTGGTTTTGGAAAACGCCAAAAATATGTTAAACGGCATGTTTTTCAACAACCGCCGCTATGATTTAACTAGGGTTGGCCGATTTAAAATCAACAAAAAGCTTGGTCAGGATATTCCCAATACCCCGGAGAATTGGATTTTAAAAACGGAAGATATCGTAGCCACTATTTCTTATCTGATCGGTCTGCAAAACGGCCAGGGTAAGGTTGATGATATTGACCACCTGGCCAACCGCCGGGTAAGAAGGGTCGGTGAGCTGGTAGCCCAGAACGCTTTTTGGGTGGGACTCCTGCGGCTGGAGCGGGTGATTAAGGAACGGATGAGTTTGCTTTCAGCGGAAACAGAAATTAACCCTGGCAGTCTAGTCAACGCCCGGCCGATTATTGCTGCCGTCAACGAATTTTTCCGCTCCTCACAGTTGTCACAAATTTTAGACCAGACTAATCCCTTATCAGAGATTGACCACCTGCGCCGCCTGACTGTTACCGGTCAGGGAGGAATTACCCGGGAAAGGGCATCTTTTTCCATCCGTGATATTAACCATTCTCAATATGGCCGGATTGATCCAATCCGCTCCCCGGAAGGTCCGAATATAGGACTGGTGACATACCTGGCGCTCTTTTCCCGGATTAATGAATACGGTTTTCTGGAAACACCGTATAAAAAGGTGGTTTTAGAAGATGGTAAGCCGCGGGTAACCGACGAAACAGTATATCTTTCCGCCGACGACGAGGAGAACTTTTATATTACTGAGGCGACAGTGGCTGTAGATGAAAAAGGATTTCTTACCTCTGCCCGGGTGCCAGTGCGCTACAACGGCAGCTTCTTTGAAGCCGATGCTAAGATGGTAAACTTTATAGACATATCTCCCCAGCAGGTAGTGGGAATTTCCGCTTCCCTCATTCCGTTTCTGGCACATGATGATGCTAACCGGGCGCTGATGGGTTCACACATGCAGAACCAGGCTGTTCCCCTGCTTCTTCCTTCCGCGCCGGTTGTTGGAACAGGCATGGAAAGACTGGCAGCGGATAATATGGGAAGAATTGTCCGGGCCCCCTTTGAGGGTACAATCACTTATGTGGACGGAGATAAATTAACTCTGGAGGGAAAAAATGAGAAAATAACTTTTGAGATCAAGAAATTTATTAATACGCCGGAGAGTACCTGTTATAGCCAGCGTCCGGCGGTAAAGTTCGGCCAGAAGGTCAAAGCTGGGGATCTTTTAATTGATGGCACTTCAACCGACAAAGGTGAATTAGCCCTTGGGCAAAACCTGCTGATTGCCTATATGAACTATGAGGGTTTGGGGTATGAAGATGCTATTGTTATTTCTGATCGGCTGGTAAAGCAGGATATCCTTTCCTCAGTTTACATTGAGGAGTACGTTACCGATGTAGTCGAAACAAAGCTTGGCCCGGATGAGTTAACCCGGGATATCCCCAACGTGGCCGAGGAAAATCTGGCTAACCTGGACGAAACGGGAATTGTTCGCATCGGCGCCAAAGTCGGGCCGAATGATATTTTGGTGGGTAAAGTTCAGCCTAAAGGTGAAACTGAGCTGACAGCCGAAGAGCGGCTACTGCGGGCGATTTTCGGCGAAAAAGCCAAGGAAGTGCGCGATACCAGTCTGCGGATGCCGCACGGTGAACGGGGGACAATTATTGGTATCCAGATTTTATCTCGGGAAAATGGAGATGAGCTAGACGCCGGAACTCTGAAGAAAATTAAAGTTAAGGTGGCCCAACTGAGAAAGGTGACTGTCGGTGATAAACTGGCCGGCCGCCACGGCAACAAAGGAGTAATTTCCAAGATTATTCCGGAAATTGATATGCCCCACCTGCCGGACGGAACGCCTGTAGATATTGTCATCTCGCCGGTGACTATTTTATCCCGGATGAATTTAGGACAACTACTGGAGGCGCACTTCGGCCTGGCGGCGGATCGCCTAGGCATGAAGATTGCTGCCCCGGTTTTTGAGAAAATCCCTGAGAAGATACTGGTGGATCTGCTCAAAGAGGCCGGTTTGCCGGAACACGGAAAGATGAAACTGATTGACGGGCGCACCGGTGAGTATTTCGACCAGGAAGTGGTAGTCGGCAAGGCTTATTTCTTAAAGCTGATCCATATGGTGGAGGATAAACAACATGCCCGTTCCACCGGACCGTACTCAATGGTTACACAGCAGCCTTTGGGCGGGAAAGCTCAGATGGGTGGCCAGCGGCTGGGGGAGATGGAAGTCTGGGCGCTGGAAGCTTATGGGGCTGCCCATATCCTGCAGGAAATGTTAACTATCAAATCTGATGATGTGATCGGCAGGACCAAGGCTTACCAGGCAATTATCCAGGGTGAGGATATCCCGCAGGCTTTAGTGCCGGAGTCATTCCGGGTACTGGTCAAGGAGCTTCAATCATTAGGGCTGAATATGGAGACAGTTAATCCGAAGGTTATCCAAGTTGCTCCGGAAGAGCCTAAGGAGGCGATAACGGAGGCAGTTCAGGAGATGGAACAGGTGCTGGAGGCAGGCCCCGTGCTGGAGAACGCTAACGAACTTTCTGAGAACTCCGGCATGGAAGTAGTTGACCTGAAAGACGAAACAGAGGAAAATATTGCAGCGGAAGAAACTGCCGAATAATATGAACGATTTACTTGATTTTGAAGCATTAAAAATTGCTATTGCCAGTCCGGAACAAATTAAGGCCTGGTCTTTCGGCGAGGTTACCAAACCGGAAACCATTAATTACCGGACCCTAAAGCCGGAAAAAGATGGGTTATTTGCTGAGAATATATTCGGTCCGACCAAGGATTATGAGTGCTACTGCGGCAAATATAAAAGGATCCGCTATCGCGGTGTCATCTGTGATAAATGTGGTGTCGAGGTTACCCAAAGCAAAGTTCGCCGGGAGCGTCTTGGTCATATCACTCTGGCGGCACCGGTTGCCCATAACTGGTTCGTCAAAGGGGCTCCATCCAAGTTGTCACTAATCCTGGATTTGTCTTTGAAGAGCTTAGAATCTGTAATTTACTTTGCTTCTTATCTTGTGACTTCCGTTGATGATGCCGGCCGAACTAAGGCTTTAGAGAAGCTGGAGAAAGATTTAGAGCAAAAGAAACGCCAGTCCCAGGAAAATTTGGATAAAAACATTAAAGCGCTTCAGGAAGACTCGGGGCGCCAGGTAAAAGAGATGAAAAAGGGTGTGGGTAAGGGAGAGTCAGAGCGGGTTGATCTGGCGGCCCAGGAAGTAGAGTTAAAATCGCGGCAGGAAATTCAAAAGCTGCGGGATAACTTAGTAGTAGGGCATACCCAGCTGGAACAAATTTTTAAAGCTGTGGCAGATCTGGTTAAAAGCGTGGTGCTGCTACGGGTGCTTTCGGAGGATGAATACCTCAAGCTTGACGAATATGGCGTGGCAGATTTTCTGAAAGTCGGTATGGGAGCAGAAGGGCTGCTTGATGTCCTGCGGCAGATTGATCTGGACAAGCTCTCGGCAGAGCTGCGGGAAGAAGTGCGCAAATCCAGCGGCCAAAAGCATATAAAAGCTACCAAAAGGTTGCGGGTGGTGGAAGGAATGAGAGGCGCTGGAATTCTGCCTGAGTGGATGGTGTTGCGTATTTTGCCGGTTATACCGCCTGACCTTCGCCCGATGGTTCAGCTTCCCGGAGGCCGCTTTGCCACCTCTGATTTGAATGATTTATACCGCCGGGTCATAAATCGCAATAACCGTTTAAGAAAGCTAATTGACCTGGGAGCCCCGGAGATTATTCTGCGCAACGAAAAACGGATGCTGCAGGAAGCAGTTGATGCCCTGATTGATTCTAACTTAAAGACCACCAGGCGTGCGGCCGGCGGCCATACTTTAAGATCGCTTTCTGATATGCTGCGGGGAAAACAGGGCCGTTTCCGCCAGAATCTTTTAGGGAAGCGGGTTGATTACTCCGGCCGCTCGGTTATCGTAGTCGGGCCGCAGCTGAAGCTGGATCAGGTTGGTTTGCCGAAGGAGATGGCCTTGGAGATGTTTAAGCCGTTTGTGTTGCGGGAGATTATCGCCCGCGGCCTTGCTGCCAATATCAAAGGCGCCAAGAATGTTTTGGAAATGCGTATTTCCGAAGTATGGGATATTTTGGAAGAGGTTATTGAAGGCCATCCGGTTTTAATTAACCGGGCGCCGACGCTGCACCGCCTGGGTATCCAGGCTTTCTATCCGGTGCTGATTGAAGGCAGTGCTATTCAGATTCATCCATGCATCTGCGCCGGGTTCAATGCTGACTTTGATGGTGACCAGATGGCGGTGCACGTGCCGCTTTCCCAAAAATCACGGGAGGAAGCAATCAATTTAATGATGGCCAGGGAAAATATTCTGCGTCCGGCGTCCGGCACCCCGATCACCGCTCCTAACCGGGAGATGGGGCTGGGGGCATATTATGCAACCTCAGTTGATGAAAATATTCCCGCCTTAGAGAATAAAGTTTTTAATCCCGAAGAGGCAGTTTTGGCTTACCAGCTGGGTAAAGTAGGGTTGCGCCAGAAGATTAAAGCCTTTACCGGCGGGAAAGTAATTGAAACAACCGTCGGCCGGATCCTGTTTAACAAGAATCTCCCAGACTATATGAGTTATGTGAATGAACCGGTGGGAGTCAAAAATTTACAGGATATTGTCATGAAAGCGTTTGGCAGGCTGGAGAAGACGGAAGTAGTGAAATTGATTGATGCCTTAAAAGACTTTGGCTTTTGGGGCTCGACCTTATCTGGGCTCTCTCTGGGTATCTTTGACAACACCATCATTGCGGAAAAAGATGCTCTGATTGCTGCCGGCGATAAAGAGGTAGCGGAAGTGGAAAGCAACTTCCGTAAAGGTTTGATTACGACCGAAGAGAAGCGGGTTTTAACGGAAGAGATCTGGACCCGTATCGGTGATGATATTGCCCGTAAGACTTTAGCGGTTTTAGCTCCTGATAACCCGGTGAGTATTATCATGAAATCCGGCGGCGCCCGAGCGACAACTGAGCAGATTAAACAGTTGTCCGGTATGCGCGGGTTTTCCGTTGACCCGACCGGTAAGATTGTGGAGCTTCCGACCAAATCCAATTACCGTCAGGGGCTGGCAGTTTTCGAGTACTTCACCTCTTCCCGTGGTGCTCGTAAGGGTGTAGCTGACCGGGCAATTAAGACCGCTGATGCGGGGTATTTGACAAGAAGATTGGTGGATGTGGCTCACGATGTCATTATCCGTGAGGAAGAGTGTGAGGATCAGGCTGGGGTTTCCCTGCCGGTTCCGACAGAAAGCCCGGTAGCAGCTTATTCCCGGTTTGTCGGCCGCAGATTGGCAGCAAAGGTAGTCGACCCGAAGAGTAAAAAGGTTATTGTTGCCGAAGGTGAATACCTGGACGAACTGCGCATTAACCAAATTCTGGAAGCTAAAGTGGTAAGTATAACTATCTTTTCACCGCTTTCCTGCCGGGCTAAGTATGGCATGTGTGCCAAATGTTACGGCTGGGACCTGACTACCCGAAAACAGGTGGAAGTGGGAGTGCCGGTGGGGGTGGTTGCCGCGCAAAGTATCGGTGAGCCGGGAACCCAGTTGACAATGAGAACTTTCCACTCCGGGGGTGTGGCCAGTGGTGTAGATATTACCATGGGTCTGCCGAGGGTTGAAGAGCTATTTGAGGCCAGAACTCCGAAAAATGCCGTAGCCATCTCTGAAATTGCCGGGAAAGTGACGGTTGCGGAAACGGATATGGGAATCAAAGTCAGGGTGAGGACTACCACCAAGCCGTTTGAGGAAAGGGAATATTTGGTGCCGGCATCAGCAACTTTGCTGGTAGAAGACGGGCAGCTGATCGCAGCCGGTCAGCAGTTGGCAGCCGGTCATCTAGATATTAAGGAAATTGTCCGCATAAAAGGCTTAAAAGAAGCACAGCGCTATATTGTTGATGAAGTGAGAAAAGTTTATGCCTCTCAAGGAGTGCCGATTTCTGAAAAACACTTTGAGACGATTGTCCGCAAGATGTCGGATAAGGTTCGGGTGGAAAGCCAGGGCGACACTAATTTGCTGCCGGGGGAAGTTATTGACCGGGTAAAATTTGAGGAAGAAAATGAGCGCGTTTTGGCTGCCGGCGGCGACCCGGCCTCAGCCTCAGTAGTGATCCTGGGAATTACCAGAGCTTCACTTCTTACTGAATCGTTCCTGTCAGCAGCTTCTTTCCAGGAAACCACAACGGTTTTGGCTGATGCCGCTGCCCAGGGGAAGGTCGACCGCCTGCTGGGGCTTAAGGAAAATGTTATAATTGGGCGCTTAATCCCCACCAGCCCTGACAGAGTGCAGGTGGAGGCAGAATAGGAAGATATGCCAACCATAAATCAATTAATCAGAAAGGGCCGTTCAAAGACCCAAAAAAAGGTTAAAGCCACGGCGCTTAGGCGCTCATTTAATGCCAAAGACCGCCGCTATACGCCTACTTTTAACCCCCAGAAGCGGGGAGTTGTGACAGTAGTCAAAACTATGACCCCCAAAAAACCCAACTCGGCCCTGCGCAAAGTAGCCCGTGTCCGTTTATCCAATAAAACTGAGGTAACGGCTTATATTCAAGGGATCGGACACGACCTGGCAGAGCATGCAATTGTCATGGTGCGTGGCGGCCGGGTAAAGGATTTACCGGGTGTAAAATACCATATTATCCGTGGCAAGCTGGATATGGGAGGAGTACAAAAGAGAAAAACAAGCCGTAGCAAATACGGTGCTAAACGGCCATCAGGAGGGAGGACTGCCGGTGCCTAGATCAGGAAAGGTTACTAAAAGAGAACTGCCAGTTGACCCGATTTATAATTCGCGGTTAGTTACCCGTTTTATCAATAAGGTAATGGTCAGTGGTAAAAAGACTGTTGCCCAAAAGTTGGTTTATCAAGCTTTTGAGGGCATTGAAAAGCAAACGGGCAAAAATCCTCTGCCGCTTTTTGAGGCAGCTGTGCAGAACGTCATGCCCAAAATGGAGGTTAGGCCGCGACGGATCGGCGGTGCTTCTTACCAGATTCCAATTGAGGTACGCGGGGACAGGCGGGAGGCTTTAGCTTTGCGCTGGATTATTAACGCTGCCCGCAGCCGCTCCAATAAAGATTATCACACCTTTGCGGAAAAGTTGGTGGCGGAGTTGCTGGATGCCGCCGAAGGCAAAGGCGTGGCCGTTAAGAAGAAAGAAGATACTCTCCGCGCCGCCGAGGCGAATAAGGCATTCGCACATTTTGGTAGATTCTAGTGCTCATGCCTTGTGACTCGCCCTGCTTGTCTTAAAGTCCTTGCTCACTTCGGTAGATTTTAGGTTCGCAAATTTCTGGTCTTTTGCCCATTTTGATTGCTTCTAATTTTTCTTTGAAAAAGATCAAACACATTTGAGACAAACGCAGAAAATTGCCAAGTGATTTTAACAAGTTAATCTACGCTCTTCCCAAGTTTTCCCGGAAAGATTACATTAGCCTCATGAATAGTTTAAATACTAT
>JAJYIE010000021.1 GCA_021790255.1 bacterium
AATGGTGGAAAGATCACACAGAACAGATGAGGAAGAGTTTTACCAGATGACAGATATTACAGATCTAACATTAGATGAGTTAAACCAAAAACTTGAGGCGCGGACTAATTACTGCAACACCAAAAGGTTGCACTTTGCCCTAAATTTTGTTACACCTGAGAAGTATTTAGTGTCCCACATCTAATTACCTCGTACGGGAAGCCAAGCTTAGATCGGGTTGCTGCAGCTTGATTAGAAAAGGAGCGAACAGTAAAATATAGTGGCTTGCCGGGATGGTGAAATGGTATACACGCTGCGTTTAGGACGCAGTGCCGCAAGGCATGGAGGTTCAAATCCTCTTCCCGGCACCTTACCCGAATTTGGTGATGGCGGTGCGCTGAGCTTTTAGCTCCGGGGTATCGTCAAGCGGTTTTAACTCCACCTTGGTACCGTATTTTACCTCCAAGGCTTTTTGTAAAAACCAGTCGGCAAGTTGGGGATTTTTGGGCAGCAGCGAGCCGTGCATGTAGCAGCCAATGGCGTTTTTGTAAATGCAGCCTTCGCTTTTGTCTTCGCCGTTGTTGCCGAAACCTTTTATGACATGCCCGAACGGGACTGCCTCGGGTTTTAAGAATGTTTTACCGGAGTGGTTTTCGAAACCAACTACCAACTGGTGTGGCAGGCCGACTTCTGGATGTGGTGAAACTTCAATGACGATATTGCCAATCATTCGCTCGAAACTGGCCTGCGTATAGACGGGGAAAAGGCCGATTCCGGCTAATTTAGGACCCTTGTGGGGCCTGTAGTAATCTCCTAAAAGCTGGTAGCCGCCGCAAATAGAAAGAAGTGGTATCCCCCGCTCGATTTCTGCTTTAATGAGCTTGCCCTTGCCCTTCTGCATGTCTTTGGCTACCGTCTGTTGCGTCTGATCTTGGCCGCCGCCGAAAAAGAAAATATCAACACCACCTTTTTTAAGTTTATCCCCGACGGAAATGTTTTTTATTTTGATCTCAATCCCCCGCCACTGCGCCCGCCTTTGCAGGGCAATGGTATTGCCGGTATCGCCGTAGATATTCATCAAATCCCCGTAAAGATATCCGATAGTCAGATGCATAATTGCTAACTTTCCTTCCAATAATGCTGCTTTACTCCCGATTTGGCAAGTATTTTTTGCAGCTCCAGCAAGGCTGTGTATGTCGGCAGGATGAACAGCCGGCCGGACAGTTTTCTTTTGGCCGATGACAGTGATTTTACCAGGTTGCGGTTTACTGTGATATCGGCCGGATCAAAACCGGCATACTTTAACCGGAGCGCCAGATCCTCGGCACGGGAACCGGAAACAAATATTTTTAGCTCTTGAACTTTTCTTTTTAACTTTTCAAATTCTGTGTCCCAAATCCAGGAAACGTCGGTGCCGTCTGCCAGCTTGTCATTCAAAGCCAGAAACAGCCGGTCATCTTTTTTAAGCTCTGGGGCAATAGTTTGGAAGACCTGAGTGGCACCGGCGGGGTTTTTGATAAGGAAAATATAACCCTCCCGCGTCCTGTCCCCGGCGTATTTGAAGGTCAATTTTTCTACCCGTCCGAAAGCGGGGGAAAACCGGGGAAGGTTTTTCAATATGGGTTTGAGAGGCAAATCCATGATATGGGCAGCAGCAAAAGCCGCCAGAAAATTATAAACATGATAAACACCCGGCAGGGGTAAAGTAGCCGGGGTGGAGAATTTATCCCAGGTTATGGAAAACGATGTTTTTTGCAGGCCAATTGTTTTTACTCCCACTGCCTCAAAATCCAGCCTGGTTTTTTGCTTATCGGCAAATGTTTTTTCCCCGCTGATTTTGTAATTTTTTACTCCGAAAGTCCGGATCCGGCCGCGAAAGCTGCTTCGAAGCTCCAGCAGATTAGCGTCGTCGCCGTTGATAAGGATGGTGGTTTGCGGGTCGATGTGCTTAAGGGTCTGGGCCCATTTTTTTACCACACTGTCAACTTCACCGTAGCGGTCCAACTGATCGCGGAAGACATTGAGGAAAATGATTAGATCAGGTTTGATCTGCGGCAAAACGAGATTGAAAGCCGCCTCGTCCACCTCCCAGACAGCCAGATCATATGTGGCCGGCCCGCTCCTTCCGACTCTGAGCAGTTCATCTGCCTGATAGGAGTTAATGAGGGCTGAGGCAATACCTCGTTCCAGGTTTGAACCCGTGGTATTGCGAAGCACGCGTAATCCCTGCTGCGTGGCAAAGTAGGCCAGCATGCGGGCAGTGGTGGTCTTGCCGTTGGTGCCGGTGATAACAACGGTTTGGGGGATTTGCCTGCTCAATTTGCTGATTAAGTCCGGGTAAATTTTTAAAGCATAAAGCCCGGGTGCTGCCGAGCCGCCCCCAACTTTAAGGGTACGTGTTAAGCCGAGGACGGTTTTGCCTGCTGCAATGGCGGTAAACTCTTTGAGATTCATGCCATGGATTTTACGCTACCTTCCCATAAGCTGCAAGAGAAGGTTGCCGGAGGTTGGTATAGCGGATAGTTTCAGCCATTTTTTCTTGTTCGGGCGTGGCAGTTTTATCAAGCAAGGCTTTGGCTAAAATCTCAACGCCCCAGGGATCAGCTTCTGGATCGGGATAGTCTTGGAAAAACATATCTTGAGAACGCAGTAGGATTTTGTGAAGGTGCAGGGAAGAGTTTTCCGGGTCATCAGATCTCTTCGGCTTGCCCCATCTTTCCATCTGGATCTCAGAAACTTTTCGTTTGAGTCCGGGGATGTTGGTTGGGTAAAGCGGCTGGTGCAGCAGTGAGGCGTAACTGAAAAGGTCAAGGTTCCCGATAACAGGCAGATCAGAAAAGCCGGGAATTTGGTCGTAATGATCATAGCCAAAGACAAAATGGTTATCCCAATCAGGATGCTTGCGGTGCAGACTGTCCAGAAGCTGGGAGATCTGGGGAACATTAGTAAAAGCCGCAGAGTTAAAAAGGATTTGGGCTTGGGGCAGATAGGAATTGGTGATCTCCACGGTTTGCTCGATAAAATCCTGGCTGACTGTCCACCGGTATTTTCCGAACGGATTAAACGGCTCATTGTCCGCCTGGATAGTATTTACGCCTGATTTTAATGTGAGACTGCCATACTCGGTAGTTAAGATGTAAAGCAACCTGTCCAGATAATCCAGACCCCATTTCCCCAGATCGCTATTTGTGAGTATAGTCGATCCTTTTAAAGGACATGGGTGGAGCGAGTCAATGACATGCTGAGGAATATGCTCTTCAGGCCAGCGTAAAACTTTGATTGGCCCGATATTTAGTCCCAGCTTAGTGTGGTGTTTACCCCGGAAGAAGAAATTAAGCAACTCGCGGTAGCGTGAAAGGTCTATTTGGCCTCTGTTCCAGATTCTAGACCCGCTGAGCCCCATCCTGATACTCGGCATGCCCAAGTCTTCAGTTATAAATTTGAGACATTCCAGAGAATCAAGACCGATGTAATCTGCCTGTCCCGAGGAAAAATTACCGCCGATTCTAAAATTAGGCGGTAAAAATTCGTCAACGAAGGATTTGCTGTCTGACGCTAAGGCTGCCTTTTCCCGATCGGCATCCTGTTTTATTTTTTGCTCATCGGTTTGACATTTGGCAACCAGGGCGAGAGCTGCTAAAGTTGACCATCCAAAAAGGCCGCGCCGGGACACTCTGGCCGGTTTAGGCAAAACCTGGTCGGGCGAAAAAATATCATGATTTTCAATCATGGATACCATACTTTAAGCACGAAAGCAGATGTTTGTAAACAAGAAGCCTTAGTTTTGGGCCAGGAATGCAGTAGTTCCGGCAACTTTGGCCAACCGCTGGCGGTAATACTCCTGCTGGAAGCGGTCGATGTCATCCATGAAAAAGTTTACGCTGTAAGCCCAATGGCCGGATGAAGCATACACCCGGTTAATAGCAAAGAGGTTGGTTAATCCGCGGTTATAGTAGTTGTTCCGAAGTCCTGCAGAAACCGCGTAAATGGCATCTTTCCAGGAATTAAAGCGTAAAGCCTGGTTGCCGTATACTCCCCATCCCCAGGCGTTATATCCTCCTGGTGTGGCTTTACCAAAAGTTGATTCCGTGCCGGAGATGGCTGCTACGAGCCGCCAGTCGAGGTTGTAACGGTCGGCGGCATCAATAAAATTCTGGGCGGAAGACTCAAGCGGTGAATTATGGCGGGTCAGATACGCAGATAAAATTTGTGCCCGCTCGTCTAATATCCTGCCCTCAATGCTTACATCCTGAGGTGCGGGTGGTGTTGCCTTGGGAGTGTTTTTTACGCTGGCAAAAGTTGACCCGTTAAATATGAACGGAAGTAAAAGCAAAACTGCCAGCAGTCTTGTCTTTAACATAAGTCCCTCAGGGCGAAAAAAATCCTGGAGTTTGAGGGGTCTACTCCAGGATTTCAAGGCGAAGTATACACTATGGGGCCGGTGAAGTCAAATATGGAAGGATTCCCGATTTAAATCAATTCTTCCATAAACCCGCTAACTCCTTTAGCCCAGGGTCCGCCGATGGGGATGGAGGGCGGGGTGTATTTAGTCATAATCTGGCTTGGGGTTTTGAGCCCACGGTCAATATAATTTTGCCTTAACCCCTGTCCGACAGCGGCGATCGCTTGATCAAAAGAAGTAAAACGGAGAATTTTGCTGCCGTAGATGCCGTAGCCGAAAGGGTTGTTGGAGTTTTTAGGAATCCTTTTCCCACCGTTTGACTCCTGCATGGAGATAGCCGGCAGCAAACGGTAATCCAGATGGTAACGATCTGCTACCTCAACGAACGTGTCAGCATATTTGGCAAGCGGCGCATTATATCCTTCAAAGAATCTTTGTATCAGCAAAGCGCGGCCGTCTGATTTGCCGACGGTTACAATCTGGCAGTTTGCATCAGGAGTGACGGAAGGTAATGCCCGGTAGGCCTGGTAACTTGAAGCCAGAGGGGTACTGGCCTCTTCCATAAATGAGCTGTGGATGAGCAAAGTTAGGCCGAAGACCAAAGTAAAGACAGCTGCCAAATACCAACTCAGCGCCAATCTTAAGTTTGTCATGCAAGTTACTGGTTTTTTAAAAACTGCACTTAGCTTAAAAGATTGCCCTCTGTTTTGTCAAATGGTTCAAAGTAGTGCAAAACCATGAAAAACAACATAATTTTTGGTACAATAATCAAGGTTTCGCCGGGATGGTGAAATTGGTATACACGCTACGTTCAGGTCGTAGTCCCCGCAAGGGGGTGCAGGTTCAAGTCCTGTTCCCGGCACAACTGCAAAGTAGTTTTCCCCGCTTCTTTGATTTACCTTTTTCAGTCTTTTCTTTGATAGGAACAGCCGAAGTCACCGTGGTGATTTGGCTCGCCATTGCCCTCATCCTACTACTGCGGCGCCGCTTTACAACACTTTTATTTTTTTGTTTATTTCTGGCAGGACTCGTCATTGAGACGGTCGGGAAACTTTTTATTTCCCATCCTGCTCCTCCGTCTAACCTTTACCGGGGAGTCTTCCATCTCGACCTGCCCAGCAGCCAGGTCCCGGTTGTCTATTCCTATCCCTCCGGACATCTTTTCCGGACCGCTTTCCTGATAGTTTTTCTCATCGCCGCCTCTTCTCTGCTTCTGAAGAAATCACAACAAAGAGCTGCCCAAATTGCGCTCTTAGCTTTTCTTTTCGTAATGGCTGTCTCGCGGGTTTATCTGGCTGAACATTGGACAAGCGACGTCATCGGCGGCCTGTTACTCGGCATCTCCTTCGGCTGCCTGGCCAGCGCAAGTTTAGTAATAAAAAAGTCTTGACCTTAAAAGGTCGTATAAGAAAGTAATACAAGTCTTTGACAATACAAACTTGATAAGCTTATATTAAATAAAGATGCAAGATACAGAATCCCCCAGCCCAATTAGGGAAGAATCTGAAATAAAGACGCCGCAAGATCCTTTAAATGAGTTGTCGGATATGCTTCTGAGGGCAGCCAGGACACCAGAAGAAAAAATTATCGCTAAAATGAATATACACGATTTGGACTCTCGGCGTAATTCGCTGCTTAGTTTTTTAAGAAATTACGAGGTACAAGGCGGAAATTTGAGAGGAGAGGTTTACGATATGAATCATTCTTTGGCTGGTATCCCGGAATTACGTTACATAAATCCCATCTCTGCTTCGCTACCAGTTTTCTCAATAGTTGACTCAGCGGGGTATATGTCCTTGGACTATACTAAAAGATTTCTGCAGGAACTTGGTGTTGCAGGAAAAGAACAATCAGAAAAAGGGCAAGCATTATTTGAGTTTTTCCAAAAATGTCTTAATTTGCCGCGATATGACTTAAGTGTTCCTAATCAGGCCATACCTGATCATCCGATTCAGGCGGTAAAAAATAGCGGAGGGCGATCGCCCCGTCCCGCCCATCAGTGGGCAGCACAACTTCCGACAAAAATAGATGGAGTTACGGCCATGATAAATATGATGTCACCTTACGACGTTAATATTTCCATTTCGCCTAAGGCAATATCCCGGATAAATCCTCCCAGAATAATTGACCGCTAAATTACCCTACCTAAATATTGACCCGGCAATTATGCAGCTGCTAACCTCTCTTCCAAGACTTCCTGTTTCAGGGGTGAAAATAAGAAAACGGCCAGCGGCAACAAGCCCACAATAAAAATAGTGCCTCTTAAGGAATGATCAGCCATAATCCCAACCAATGGCCCAGTGATTGCCAGAGTTATACGGCTAACCATCGTGATGGAAGATAAAACTGTAGCTCTTTGCTCGGAAGGAATATGTTTGTTCATATAAACATTTATGAGTGTTGACCTGGACATGCTTAATCCTCCGCCAATTACTACAAATAATAAAACAGTGAGCACGCTAGGAAATGCTGCTACCAGCAAAAATAGTATTCCGATTATTAAAGCGCTTGTTTTTAGAAACGCCTGAGCTGAGCCGAATGTCTTTTCTAAAAACTCGAAGTTAGAAGAAAGTAATATCTGGTTTGCAGACATTCCTGCCCTGATAAAACCAAAATAAAATATCGGTACTCCTAAATTCTGCAACATGGGCTGATAAAGCCAAACCAGGAAGTAAGCAGCCACCACCACCACCAAACTATCAAGAGCTAAAATTTTTAAAGACTTGTGATGGTAAAAAAAAGATATGCCGTTTTTGGCAATGTCTAAGTAATTTTGAACTTTGGAAGTTTTTTCCTTAATAGCCGGTTCTTTAATTGTCAAAATCACAATGGCAGCCAAAGTAAATGGTATGGCTGTTGCCAGCATTGGTACATTGAGACCAAATTTTGCCGCAATTAAACTTCCAAATATAGTACCTGCAATAACTCCTGTTGTACTAATTGCACTAACTCTACCCATAATTTTTTTACTCTCCTCCTCTTTGCCTTGTTCTTTTAGCGTGTCGTAAAGCAGGGCATCATTAGCTCCGGAAACCAAAGCGTAGGCGATAGCGCTTAAAAATTCACAAAATAGAAAAACTTCAAAATTGGCAATGCTTCCGTAGATCAGGGAAGATATCGCAATTAAAATTGCTCCCAAAGCCACCGAGTATTGTCTGCTAAAACGATCAGCAATTACTCCGGTGGGGACTTCCATAATAAACGCCCAAAACATAAACCAAGCCTGAATAATTTGAACTTGAGCTAAATTTAAATGACCCCAATCGGTATAGAATGGAACTAGAACGGCAATACTAAAAACTATGCTGGATAAAAAATCGGCAGTGTAAAATTTCCAAAGCGAGTCTTTAAAGTATTTTTTTAGCATAATCGTTTATCTTATTAACAATACTCCGCCACTTACTAAAATGGCGCTTACTATCTTTTTAATTAAGGAATCCTTTTCACCAAGAAACAGTGCTGCCAGAAGAACAGTCACTACCACTCTTGACTGTAAAATCGGCCCAAGCTGAGAGGCAGTTCCCCCATTCTGATAAGCCAGATAAATGGCCACCGTAAAAATTGCATAAAAGGCACTCATAAGTATCATCTCGGAAGAAGTTTTTAGATTTAAAAACGGCTTAAACTTAAATATAGTTTTAGGGCGGAACAATAAAAGTGCAACCGTTACCAAAGTAAAAGAAATAGCCGTATAGGAAAAAGCGTCTGCCTGGCGGAGAATATAAGTATCATTGGCAAAAGCGACTCCGGAACAAGCGGTAGCAACTAAGGCGTAAACATGGCCCCTATCAAAACCAAACGAACCCTTTTTATACGAGAGGAAAACGATGGCGCTTAAAATAACGGCTGTACCGATAATAATGTTCAGGCTTAAAGATTCCCCCAGAAAAAGCAGAGCAACCACAATAGTCCATAAAACTCCACTTGCTAAAACAACAACTACTTCCGAGGCTTCGGTAGTTTTTAAAGCTTTGAATAAAAACACCGGAAAAGCAGCGTATAAAACAGTCGAAAGAATAATATTCACCCAGATCGGACCAAAAGGCGGAAGAATAAAGCCGCGGGTAAGTACAAAAAGAGTAATTAAAACAGCACAAATTAGCTGGTACATTAAAGCGTAAGAAAAACTATCACTGTCTTTATCTTTCATCAGCACCCGCTGGAGTATATTTGAAGTAGAAACCGAAAAGACACTTATTAAAGAAAGAGAAAACCAGTTCATCTTAAAAGCATAGCATAAAAATTTCTAAACATGTGCCATATTTCAGATGATATGATTGATTTTGATTCAGCAGAGAGTGGCGCAGAAATTACTCAACTTTCTTCAGGCTCTTCTTCACCAACAATGACCTTACAAATGGCAGTGATTACCGAGGACTGATGAAGAAAAATTGTTAACGGGATACGCTAAGCCTGAGAAGTAATAGAAATTATTCTTTATTAATGCTTTTCTACCGGTAATCTTACTTGGGGAGGAATTATATCCTGTAACTTATCGGCGCTGGTTACCGTCCGCAACCGAGCTAATACTTGTTGACCAACTTCTTGAATTTCTGGATTTGTTGGTAATGATTGGTCATCTGATCTCCCCATGAACAAAAATTCGACTATTCCCTGTAGTTCAGTCTTAGGGTTTAAGAGGCTTACGAGAGAGTGGACTTCGTTAGCGTAGGGATCAATTAATCGAATGCGGCCAGTTTTGTCTTCTAGCATTAAATTTGGCAGATTAAGTCTTAAGCCTTCTCCTCGTAAAAACCGATCATAGTCAAATAAATCCCCGTGGATTTGGCCGGATGCCCGGTAAAAATCCAAAAGATCATACATTAACCATAATCTTTGAGAAAGATCAAATTTTTCGGTTGTCAATTCAGTTTTGAAATTAATTTTATTAAGTGGGCGCCCATAAACCCGTTCGAGTTCTATTCCATCATAATGCAAACCTCCCCGATCGATATAAGAAATCAGGGCAGGGATTCCCCCTTCTCCGTGGAGTTTTTGCAGTAGCATGACCTCTCGGTCAAACTGGCCATCTTTTACTCTGGGGAATTTTAGTATTGTAGTTTTTCCCAGCCAAATTTCTCCACCTCCACCGTGTCCCTCCAGCTTAATAAACCCTGACGTATTTAAACTCCGGACCTCGACAGGCGATCCGATTATAGTTTCCTGTTCTGGCCGCGGTTTTAAATTTTCCGGCTGATTAATTTTTTCTTGAGGCTGGGAATTTTGTTCCCGGCGCCGAAGAATTTCTGTCATTGTTTGACTGTAGACTCTCTTTTGGTCTTCACCTACTCTAAAGTATGCTTCGGCGCAAGCCTTAGCAACTTGTGGATTCTTCAAAGCTTCGGCAGCTTCATAAGCGAGGAGAGCAGTGCGAATATCACCCCACCTTAAGGCGGAATTTGCAAACCCCGACATTTGAATTTTAATTTTTGCCAAATCATCCCGGGAAACCAATCCGGGCAGGGGTAGGTAAAGATCTTTTGCCGATATTTCCTGTTTACCCTCAACAGCTTTACTGATTCTTTTAAGTAAATTACGAGCAAAGTTTATGTATTCTTCCGGCGTTTTTGCTCCTAATGGTTGGATAAATCTGAAATCGCTGATCGATAATCCGTCGTAAACTGGTTTTCCGGTTTGGCCATCAAATATTTTACCTTGATTGCTAACTAACTTAGCATATTCTAAACCTCCGTGGTGGTATTCATGGTTATCGGAAAAAGGCAGATTTTCTGGTGATGGCTGAGGGTTGTCCTTGTCATCCATATAAATATTATATTACAGTTAGTGAACTACTATAAAAAGGATACCATAAGATGGCGATAATCTGCACGCCCCGCATATACAGTCTGTTCATGAGGATTTTGGCGTACCACTTGCATAAAATTATTGCACGCTGTTATACTCGGGTAAGGTTACTAAAAAATACCACAAATGGATTTTGACTCTGCAAACCTTAAAGATGCTAACACGATAGCGTACGATAAAACTTTAAGAGAAAACCTGGAAGAACTTCATAATAATCTTGGCGAAGGCATTACTGATATTGCAGCGTCAGCAGTTCAACTTACCGCGAAATATAAAGAGAATGCCGTTAAACAGCTTAAATTTATGTCTAAGCTCACGGCTGATTTATCTGTTGCCTTAATCAAGGCAAGGGGAGATAAAGACCTGAACCCTGAGGAACAGGAACAATTTGAAGACATCGGAAAACTAGCCAATGCGCTGGGTAATTTACAGTTTCGGATTAATCGGATTATTATAAATATAACTAAGATGGAGCAGCTCGGTGAACAGATTTCTGATGGGGGAGGAGTTTTGCTTGATGCGATCATGGAAGTGCAAAGTCGAATGTTGGCTATAAGAGCCAACATTAATGACTTAGGATTTTTCTCGAAAAATCCCAGAATGGCTTTGCTTTTTGATAAACAAAATAAAGATACAACCAGTCAGGAATAAGCATGTTTTTCTATGAATAAAAAAATATTATTGGTTGAAGATGAAGCTTCAATAGCTGTTGTTTTTAAGGACCAGCTCACTTTGGGTGGGTTTGATGTTGAAATTGCTGCCGGAGGTACCCAGGCACTGGAGATGCTCAAAACAAAAAGTTACGATTTAATGCTTCTTGATTTGGTTATGCCCGAGGTTGATGGTCTGGCAGTATTACAAACCATTAAGGAAAAACCGGAAGAATATCCTAAAATCCCCACAATTGCCCTGACGAATGTAACCTCCGAAGATGTCAGAAAAGAAGTTGAAGCTTACAATATTAAAGGATATTTATCCAAACTAAGCCTAAAGCCGCAGGCTCTCTTTGAAACAATTAACGGCGCACTAGCAAACTAGAATCTTGAAGTCGTAATTTATTACTTGCCGATCTTTGAATTCATAAACGAAATGCACCACCTTAGGTAGAATTAACTACTTAAAGGAGGTGATTTTTTGAGATTTAAACATTTAAGTTTAGAAGAACGAGAGAAGTTCTTTGCTTGACATAAACAGGGAGTATCTTTTATGGAAATTGGCAGGAGATTAGGCAAGCCGCATTCAACCTTTGCCAGAGAGGTAAAGAGGAACAAAACAGGCCGTGGAAGATGCTCAAATTAAAGCTGAGAAAAGAGGGGTTAACAAAGATATCAAGCACCTTTAAAAAATCCGCAAGTATTTCTTTTTGTCAGATAAAATTTAAAGGCAGGCCTGACCCCTGATGGAATAGCAGGCAGATTGCCTCTGGTTCACTCGGGAGAGAGTGTCAGTTATGAAACCATTTACAGGTATATCTACTCAAAGAAAATGAGGAGGTATAAATACTGGCAATATCTAACCTTAGGTAGGAAGAAGAGAATGAAGAAAAATAGCAGGTCAGTTCACCGAGATCGTAGATTACAAAACATCTTTAGAAGTTGTTAAGACGGTGCAAATGTCCTGATACTACAAGAGCAACTTGTATTTTAAAAATATATTTGCAATACTAAATGTTGATGGAAACTGTCCCCGTCTCAAGCCTTCTTGGTCTTTCATCAAAAGTAGCCATTGTCACTGGCGGGGCTGCCGGAATTGGTTTGGGTATTGTTTCACGACTGGCGGAAGCTGGCGCGAGCGTTGTCGTTGCCGATATCAGTAAGGATGCGGCAGATGAAGCGGCAGTCATGCTCTCGGGAAAAGGCTGGTCAGTAAAATCGTACGGCGTGGATGTTGCCAACGAGGAAGAGGTGAAAGGCCTAATCAACTACACCGCTGATACCTTCGGGGAGATCGACATTCTGGTCAATAATGCCGGCATCTACCCGGATATCCCTGTTTCCAAAATGACCTCGCAGCAGTTTGACCGTGTAATTGCCGTAAATTTGCGGGCAGTGTTTTTGACTACAAAATATGTTTCGGAGAAAATGATTGCCCGGGGCAGCGGCGGAAAAATTATAAATATTACCTCTATTGATGCTCTCCATCCCTCCATGGTTGGCCTGGATGCTTACGATGCTTCAAAGCATGGGGTATGGGGTTTTACTAAGGATGTGGCTTTGGAACTTGCCCCGCATAAGATTTGGGTCAATGCGGTTGCCCCCGGTGGTATTGCCACACCCGGAGTGGCTAAGATGCAATCCGGCTCCCCCGGTGCTGGGGATGTTGATCCGCAAAAGCTTGTGGAAAGCTTTTTGGCTGGGATCCCGATGCACCGGATGGGTGATCCTGACGATATCGGTAAAGTTGTCCTCTTTTTGGCTTCTGATATGTCCTCTTATATGACCGGTAGTCAGATTGTGGTGGACGGCGGGTTTCTTTTGAACTGACATGCTGACTGAATTGCTGTAATTTTTTTCAATTCGCGCTAAAGCTCCCATTGATCGGAATCTGTACAGAACTTACTTACCGCAGTTCTGTGAGCGTGTAAAGATTTAAAACTGCTTATGTATCAGCTATAATACAAAGGCAAGCGGACGTGGTGAAATGGTATACACGCTACCTTGAGGTGGTAGTGGCCGAAAGGCTGTGGAGGTTCAAGTCCTCTCGTCCGCACCATACAGAACTTTTTAAATAAGATTCGAGATTAGATTGTACTAATGGGCTTTTTATAGGTTCGAGCCGCTTAATTTCATCATTAGTAGCTTTTACTCCCTTTTTATACTGAAAAAAGAGATATCGAAGCTGAAATTGTAATTGTTGATCTAGTAAGATCGGGTTCGAGCCGATTGTCTTAAAATGATTTTCTTATCTTCCGAAGGTCCTTTCTCGAACTTTTTTGCAGCCTGTAGGCCAAAGTCAAAGCTGTCTTTTCCCAACTCTGCCCACTCACTGCTGTTAGGATCTATTTGAGCAAGCTGTTTAGTGACTGTTTCCTTCTCTATTAACAAGGCTCTCTTTCTGTCTCAAATTCTAAGTCAGAGAGTAAACTACCATCAGAATTATCAGGTGAAATTTTGAGAGCGACCAGATTATTAATTCTTTTATTTACACCGTCTAAAGCCGATTGTAGGGCTTCATAACTGCTTCTGTTGACGGTGTTGTCTTTTTCTTTAACCTCCTCTAGGGCTTCAAGAGCAATCTCAGCAAATTCAGGCATCAGCTCAAGCTGGCTAAATTCCGCAATAACCTGACCTTCAAGGTTTGTATCCCTAATATAGGGCTGGCTGCACAAATTATGACCTTTTTTAGTACAGTGGTAGTAACCAAATACCTGAGAATTGCCGTTTTTATACTTTCTTATCTGTCGTTCAGCAGTTACGCAATATTGGCATTCACCGCACTGTATTATCCCATTAAGGGCAAAGTCGTGTTTTTGCTGTCTGCCCTTTGCTCTACCGTCCACAATATCCTGTAAAAGGTTAAACTCTTCATCAGTCATTAGAGCCGGATGATTTCCTTTATACAGCCTGCCTACATAAATAAACCTTCCGGTATAGAACGGATCACGTAGCAACCTGTGCATCCAGCTTTTGCAAAGAGGTTTACCTTTACTATTTGAACTTCTGATCCCCAGTTTATTAGCTTCAACAACTAATTTTTCAACACTATAGTTACCGGTTAAAGCCAGGTCGATCAACTTACGCATCAAAGGAAAATAGATCGGATGAGCAGAAATATCACGAAGTCCCTGCGGTTTGTCATGATTGTTGATATAACCTGGCCGTGCTTTGCCCGGGAAAACTCCCCGTTCAGCCTTAAGTTTTAATGATTCCTTGACGTTAACACTTTTATTATCATTTTCCAGCTTAGCCTGGGTGCACAGCAGGTTAAGCATAAATTTATCATAAGGGTTATTTTTAAACGTTTGATAAGGAGTAACTACTTCCTGAAGTTTGCCCTGATCCATTAAATAAATAACCTTACCTGTGTCCATAGTATTTCGAGAGAGCCTGGAAGGGTTTAGTAAAATTATACCGTTGGCAAAACCCTGCTCTATCATCTCAATTAGCCTGTCAAACACGGGTCTGCCCGGGATTTTAGCGGATTTTGATTCTTGCAGTGGTTCCCCGACAATCAATAACCCCTTGGATGTAGCAAATGGGACAAGAGTAGTCATTTGATCGCCCAATGATTGAATTTGACGCTCGTCTGACTCACTGCTTTTTCTGCAATATATTACATAACGGTTGATAGCTGAAAACTGCTCAGTTGTAGTATTAAAGTTGTTGTGTTCTGACAGCCTCATTTTGGCTCCTTTCTTCCGGGGAAACTTTAGAATTATCTTCCTTAGGATCAGGTTTAAGTAATATTTTCATTAAATTGACCAAATCTGTTGCCATCTTACTAGCTTC
>JAJYIE010000022.1 GCA_021790255.1 bacterium
TAGTATTTAAACTATTCATGAGGCTAATGTAATCTTTCCGGGAAAACTTGGGAAGAGCGTAGATTAACTTGTTAAAATCACTTGGCAATTTTCTGCGTTTGTCTCAAATGTGTTTGATCTTTTTCAGTGAACTTGCGCCAGGCTTCCCGGGCAGCTTTGGCTTCTGCCGGCTTCATGATTTTGATTACGATCCCCATTTGCACCATCACAAAGTCTCCAGCTTTAACCGGTTCATCCCCGGCCAGAGCCTGCCTGGTCTCACCGGGATACTTCACCAAAACCCTGTGGCCGTCAATTTTAATAATTTTACCCGGGATAGCTAAGCACATATTCTCATTTGGTCATTATTTAGAAATTATGTTAGTTAGTAATAGTTCAAGTAATTTGTTTATGTTAACATAATATGACTTACCGCTAAAGTTAAAATATGGAGCCGCCTGCCCAGTTCACTAGTACCAACCAGCCATCTGCAACCCATTCTAAACTTATTGTCGGTTGGTTTTCCTTCACCTGCTCTGAGGATTCCACTATCCTTTTTACTGAGCTTTTAAATGACCATTTTGACGAGTGGAAAAAGTTGGTAGAGTTTCGCTATCTGAAAGCGCTGAAAACCAGAAACTCTCTGGAAGGATTAGATGTAGCTTTTATCGAAGGGGCAATTTCTTCTGAAAAACAGGCAGCTGAGGTCAAAAAAATTCGGGACAATGCCAAATATATCGTGGCTGTGGGAGCATGTGCATGCACCGGTATGCCCTCTGCCAGCCGCAACGATTTCACCAGCGAAGAGGTTACCGGGAAGATAGCCTGGTATATGAGTCGTTTTGACTACAGCCAAAAGGTAAGAAAACTGGAGGATGTAATAAAAGTCGATGATAAGGTGGAGGGCTGCCCGATGAACGCAACAACTTTTATTGAAGTATTGGGCAAGTATTTAAAGTTATTTAACATCGTCACTTAATTGCCGTTCTGAAACAAGTTCGGGATGACAAGCCAAAAATGCACAGTCAGAACATTACTATTGATAACATCACAAAAGTAGAGGGTACAGCCGGTCTGCAGGTTCTGGTGGAAGACGGATCCGTTGCTGATTTGGAATTTATCATTAAAGATTACCGCAGGTTTTATATTGAGGCCGTCAAAAATAAGCCAATCATGGCCGTTCCCAGTTTTCTTTCCAGAATTTGCGGTACCTGCTCTGTGGCTCACCTTTTTGCTGCCCTTAAAGCGATCGAAAAATCGCAGGGGATTGAAATTTCAGACCAAACACATGCTCTTCGCCGCCTGGCTTACGACGGGCTGATGATCCGCGACCACACCCTCCACCTCTATTTTTTTGTCCTGCCGGACATTCTGGGGGTAGACTCCATTATTGATATTCCTGATGATCCGGAAAACCTAGGCCACATTCTCCTGCACGACTCCTTTGATATTAAAAAAGTAGGGACAGAAATTACCAATGTGATTATCGGAGCAGCCATCCATGCCCCCCTGCCGCGGGTGGGGGGGTTTTTGAAACTGCCTGACCCGAGCCGGTTCCCGGAATTGGTTAATAAACTGGAAGCCATCCGGCCGCAGGTTTTGCGCGGTATTAAAACTTTCTTTGAGTGGAACGAAAACTTAACCCGAAACTCTGATTATTTGTGTATACAGAATGAGGGGCAATATGATTTTTTGGAAGGGGACATCATCAACTCCACCGGCAAACGAGTAACTATAGAGCAGTTCCACGACTTTCTGAAATCAGTGGTAATCCCCTATTCTCAATCAGAGGGCTATGTTTTTTCTGACAGCCACGATGATTATCTGGTAGGGTCGCTGGCCCGCCTTAACTTTAATAAAGATCTGCTTAACACCCGCACTAAAGCTGATGCCGCGCCTTTTTTGGAAGTTTTTCCCTCCAACAATGTTTACCACAATAATTTAGCCCAGGCTATTGAAATACTTCAGTGTGTCGATGATGCCATTGATATCCTAAAATCCCTGCAGATCACGCAGGAAAAACCCCTTTTTTCCGCCCCGCATGCAGGAGTGGGCGTAGGAGTGGTGGAAGCACCCAGGGGCATTTTGTATCATCTGGCCAAAATTGATGAGAGGGGAATGATTGAGGACTATGACGTAATTGTCCCTACCTCACAAAACCAGATTAATATTGAAAATGACCTGAAAAAATACTTTAATGAAAACCTTGATAAGGGGCAGGATACTTTAAAGCTGGAGGCGGAAAAAATTATCCGTGCTTATGATCCCTGCATGTCCTGCGCTACCAACTTCTTAAAAATGGACTGGATAGAAAAATAATCCGGTTTTTTGCCCTGCGGCAAAGCCACAATTGTCACCTTTCCAAGTTTACCGATTTTTTTTAAGTATTTCAGCTGGAACCCTAAATCAAAATCGTGAATAGAGATGCTGGGAGAGAGTAAAATCTCATCTAGTTTATCATCTCCGATTACTTCCGCCTTATCTATCCCGGCCACTGTATCCATAATTACTACTTGTTTTTCTCCGGCAAAAGGTAAGTCCTCATTCGGTTTAACCGGAATAAATTTTATCTCCGGCAATTTATCCGCCAGTTTTTGTGCCACCGAAAAAGGCAGGCTGTCTTCCGGCATGTCTTCATTTCCGAAAATATAAACTTCCACAGCATCTATATTTTACCCCTCTTCGGTAGTATCATGTCTAACAGATTGGACAATCAGGCTCTCCGGTTTTTAAGTCGTTTTTCCCTGCCGCCTAACTCCCTGGGTTACTGCGGCAAGGACAGTGCTCCCGCCAAGCTTAAAAAATGTATTATCTCCGGCGACTGCAGGGGGGTTGAAATGGAGCTTAAAAAATTTATTGTTTTACATCCTTACCTTAAAACTATTGCCAAATTTACCGGCCTGCCGGCATTTTCTCACGAGGTCAGCGAAGCATATTGGCTTGGAAACGACCAGCTGAAAAAAGCCAAATTAAAAGATTACAATCTTTTACTTGAAAATTTTGCATTGCATGGAGTGCCGGATTTTTTAATCCAGGAACTAGCCAGCAAAAAACCCAGAGCCTTTATACCCACCCATCTGTTCCAGGTGCTGCATGTTGGTGTCGGCCGGGCCAGTGGCTCAGTGCCATTTAACTTAGAAACCATCAACAACTGCATGATCCGCTGGGGCAAGGTAAAAAGCCTTACTGCTAGCCAAGCTACCATTGACCTGCATTTACTGGCTAAAGTCAAAAAAGGCTACAAACTAGTCGGAAGCACGATATCTTTTCCGGCTGCCATAAAGTTGGTACCGAACATTAAAGCAGGCAACACAGTGGCCGTCCACTGGAAGCAGCTGATTAAAATACTGACCGAAGAGGAAGAAAAAAAATTAGATTATTGGACAAATGAAGTAATGGCGGACTTTACAGCTTAGGCGGCTTTCACAAATGTCTTGCTGGTTCCCTGTTTGGCTGCCTGCCAAAACAGGCCAACACCAGATAGCATCAGAACTGTCTGCGCACCCATAATTTCTGTCCACGCATGAGTGACAAAAATTGCTGATAAAACATTAGTCACCAGGGTTGAGGCCACTAAAACAGCCGTAACTGTCGTGGCAGGAGCCAGTCTCAGCGCCCTATACCAACTCATGACATATGCCAAAAGCGCTGCTGTTGTTACCATCATCCACATCCATTGAGAAAAACTCAAAGCCAGGCTTCTGCCAATGCCACCCGGTACAGTTAGCGCTACAGCAGCCATTAAAATCAGTGAGCCAAAACCCATTCTGGCTGCCGTAACGATATCAGGGTCAACTGTCTTTAAAACCTTTTTGGCCAGGATAATTTCCGCTGCCCAAAATAAAGTTGATGCCAAAATCATCATCTCGCCTGCCGAAAACCGGAAGCCTCGGAACCCTCCCACGAGTAAATTGCTCACAAAAAGAACGGCAACTGCCGAAAACTGCAACGGTGAGAGTTTTTCTTTCAGCAGGGGCAGGGCCAGCAGTGCTACCCAAAATACCATGGTCTTTTGGATAATGGCAGCATTGACTGCCGGAACTATTGATAAGCCGGTAAAGAAAAGATAAAACGGAATCGAGCCGCCGATAATACCGATTAAAACAAGATAAAAAATCTCCCGGCGGCTGAGTTTTTTTAAAAGCACCCGTTTACGGCTCAGCAGTAAGATTGCAAAAATCATCAGTCCCACCCAGGTATTTTTAGTAGCTGTAAAAAGAAGCGGCGGATGGATTAAGTCAACAGCAAACTTATTGACAAAAATCGATACCCCAGAGATCAGGGCAGTGAAAAATGCCAGATAAAAACCTTTCTCGCGGACAGACATAGAGGTTAAACAGGCCAGACTTTTTGGCCGGTTTCAGCATCAGTGATGATAATCGCTTTGGTGGGACAAGACTGGGCTGCCATAAGAATGTTTTCCGGTTTATCATTACCGCCTTCCTGGACTACTGCTTTGTTTTCGCCATCAAGCTGGAAAGTTGCCGGAGAAACAGCTACGCACGACGCTGCACCAATGCAAAGCAAGCGGTCAACATGAATTTTATACTTGCCTATCTGCACCACTTCGTATGCCGGAGCCGCAGGGACAGCAGCTGGCTCGTTTTGAGCTGGAGCTGGAGTCGGATTTGCCTGCTGGTTAGTCTGATTTTGTTCGTCCATACTTTTTAAACCATAACGGTTTTTAAAAAAAATTTCAAGAGCAAATCAACTATACTTTTTGAACAATTCGGTCAAATCCCTTTGGAGAGGCGCGTCTTCGATAAGGGTTTTTTCCTTCAGTTGCGGCAGGTCTTCCTCAAAAGATGGCTTTTCGACCTGGTAAAAAATTCCCAGAGGAATCTGCTTTTCACCCCATTCCTGCGCCTTCTTGAAAGCTACTTCTTTATTAATCGGATCGTGGTCTTCACCAAGCCAGTAAGTATTTTGCTGATAAAACTGGTTTGTGTATTCCTTATTAAAAGTAAAGCATGGTTGAAGGATGTCCACCACCGACATGCCCTTATGTTCGTTAGCCTTAATAATAATTTCCGTCAGTTTGGGAATATTAGCCGCATAAACCCTGGCCACAAAAGTTGATCCGGAGGCAATTGCCAAAGCTACCGGATTAACAGGGTAATCCGGGTTGCCAAGCGGTGTGGATTTGGATTTAAAGCCGTGCGGAGCAGTAGGAGAGGTCTGCCCGGTAGTTAGGGAATAAAGCCCGTTGTCGTGGATTAAAACCGTCAGGTCGTGGTTTCTCCGGCAGGCGTGCACCAGGTGGTTTCCTCCTTCACCCAAACCGTCTCCATCCCCCATAAAACAGAAAACATTTAACCTGTGGTTCGCCAGCTTAATACCTGTTGCCACGGGGATACTGCGTCCATGCAGCCCCTCAAAAGAAGTCAGTTTAATAAAATTTAAAATATTACCGTGGCAGCCGATTCCTGCTACCAGCACTGTATTGGAGTTATCCCATCCTTTTTGCACCGCAGCATTTTTAAAAGCGGACAAAATAGCAAAATTGCCGCACCCCGGACACCAGGTAGGAAAAATATTAGTATTTAGTTCTTCAATCTTTGACATAATTTTATTGTTTCATAACCTCTCTTATCTTATCTTCAATTTCTTCCGGATAAAACGGGCGGCCGTCATACTTTAACATTTTATCTAAAATATCAATGCCTGTTTTTTCCCTGATCAGGGCTGCCAACTGGCCGCTGAAATTGCATTCCACATCCACAACATAGCGGGCTTTTTCTAAAGCCTCCTTTACTGCCTCTGCTGGGAAAGGATTCATCCATATAAGGTGCAGGAAATTAACATTCGGATATTTTTTTATTGCCTGCTGGATACTGCCTTTATTGCTGCCCCAGGAAACAAAAGTTAAATCAGCCTCGGGAGGACCGAATAACTGAGGAGCCTTCATACTCTCACGGCGGCAAGTTTCCAGCTTGGCCATGATCTTCTTCATCTGCTCCTGCGTCACATTTCCTTCCTCGGTAGTAAAACCTTCCTCCGTATGGGCATAAGAGTTAGCGATAAAGAAGTTTCCCGATCCCGGAACAGCACGCAGCGAAATGCCGTCCTCCGAAGACGAGTAGCGATGATAATTATCCTGTGTGGAAAAAGTCAGCTTTCCCCTCTCTATGCTGTAAGGCGAAACGTCAAAAAGCGGATAGCTTTGCTCATCCTCACAAATATTTTTATCGATCAAAAGCACCACCGGAGTCTGATAGCGGTCTGCCATGTTGAAAGCCTCCATAGTTAAATCAAAAGCTTCTTTAACATCCCCGGCCGCCAGCACAATGCGGGGGAAATCACCCTGGTGGGCACGCAGGGCAAAAAGCAGATCCCCCTGTCCGCTCCATGTGGCAAGACCTGTTGCCGGACCGGGGCGCATTCCATCCACAATCACGAGAGGGGTTTCTGTCATCCCTGCCAACCCATAACCTTCAACCATAAGGGAAAAACCGCCTCCTGATGTAGAAGTCATTGAGCGGGCTCCGGCAAAAGAGGCGCCGATTGCCATATTGATAGCAGAAATTTCATCTTCCGGTTGTTTATAAACATAACCAAGTTGTTCCTGGTGTAGGGCCAGAGTATGCAAAATCCCCGAGGCCGGCGACATCGGATAGATTGCCGCAAACTGCAGCCCGGCAGCAATTGCTCCCAGCGCCACGGCATCATTGCCGTTTAAGACCATTTTTGTTGCGCCCTTTTCACCAACACGAAAAACCTGTTTTAATTTATCAGCAAAGTTTTCTTTGATAAAATCATATCCCAACTGAGCAGCCTTTTTATTTTCATCCATCAGCTGCTGACCTTTATCTGCATACTCAGCTGCCAAAAGGTCATGGAGGATTCCTAAATCACCATCCCATAAAGCCACCACTGCCCCCAGCGCCACGCTGTTAACCAGCAAATCATTACCCCCTGCCTCATCAGCCAGCCGGGATAGCGGCACAGCGAACAGCCTAATTTGAGAACTAACTTTACCAGTATCAAAACCGCTGTCCTGGTCAAAAAGAATCTCTGCCGCTTCAGTCAACTCCGGCAGATGTTTGTCTGCTGTTTCCTGATTCAGCGCCACCAACAGATCATCTCTTTTGGAAGGCGCACTTACTTCTTCTGCCGACAGGTTAATCTGCATTACATTATGGCCACCGCGTATCAAGGAAGGATATTCTGTATAGTTGAAAATATTAAACCCGGAGCGGGCAGCAAATTTAGAAAGCATCAGCCCAGCTGATTTTACCCCCTGGCCGGCTTGTCCGCCGATTTTAATGGAGTAGATTTGCGAATTTTCCATACGTTTAAAACAATACGCCTAAAACTTCTCTGTGTAAATTCTCTCTTTCGGGCAGCCGCGTAATTGCAGGATATCAATAGCTCCGGTGATCATGTTTTTGTTGCCGCAAAGGTACGCAGAAACTCCGCCTGCGTCGGGCACATCCCTGCTTAACACATCAGTAATAAAACCGTTTTCTCCCCGCCACCCTTCATTGGGTTTCCAAATAACAATCTTATACTGGAAGTTTGAAAAGTCCTGGCTCATTTTATCCAGCCAATCCTGCCAGAAAATATCTTCCACTACATTCAGCCCGATATACAATGTGATCGGTACTCTCATATGGTGTTCCAGTAAAGCCGACTCAATCTGTCGTCTTAGGGGGCTTAAACCCGAACCGGTTCCCAAAAACAAAAGTTGTTTCGCTCCGTCATCAGGCTCCAGAATAAATACACCGAACGGCCCGAGGTATGTGATTTTGTCTCCAGGCTTCAGGACCTCGAAAAAATTCGAGCCGGGACCGCCTGGTTTGACATCTACCAGCAAACAAAATTTTCCTTCTCCGTCTATATGTGCCACCGAATAGCTGTTGATCCGGTTAGAGGCCACCTTCACGCTGATGTATTGCCCGGGTTTAACATTCAGCGGTTTTTCAGGAGTAAATTCCAAATAATGGAAAGTGCCGGCTAAAACAGTATTGCTCAAGGTTACTGCCACCTGAAACTGCGGTGCCGGTGCAGGCTGGCCTGCTCCCTGTTCCAATATTACTTTAGCATCCACCGCCCAGACATCATTTAAGGTTACTATCACAGGGTTTATTTCAATCTCCGAAACCTCCGGTAAAAGCTCGGCTACTTTCCCCAACCGGTAAAGCACTGCTGCAAGCTTGTCAACCGCCAGAGGCGGCTCACTCCCGTGGCCCTGTAAAACGGTATAAATTTTTGATTCTTCAATCAGCGTCACGGCATCGCTTACCTCGAGTGGCAACAGGTGCAAATTGCGGTCGGCGATCAATTCCGCCAAAGACCCACCGGCCCCAAACAGCAAGACGCGGCCGAAAGTCGGATCATGCTTGACCCCAACTATTACCTCAACTCCCCTGACAATATCCTTTTGTACCTGGATTTTCACCTGGGATTGTAAGTTAGTTTCTAGGTGAGTAATATTTCTTTCCAGAGTATCCCAGGCGTCTTCCATCTGCTCATCGTTGCGGATATCAACAACCACTCCGCCCAGGTCTTTTTTGTGCAGCAATCCTGGCGAGGAAAGCTTTAACACCACCGGCCAGCCGTTACTTTGAGCAAAAGCTTTTGCCTGCTCAAAATCATCTGCCACCGCAGTAGCAGGAGCCGGAATCCCGGCGGCGGTAATAAGTTCGTTTGCCTGGAAGTTATCCAGAGTTTTCTGATAAGCTTGCACCGCCGGCCAGATTATTCCCTTAATCTTTTCCCGGTCAGGCTGAAAGATTACTCCTTCGCTGTTGACTGTTGCCTGTTGTCTATCCTGCTTTTCTCTGAACCGCCACATTGTCCCCAGTGATTTGATTGCCCTTTCCGGGAAACGGAAAGAGGGGATTTTATACTCGTTCAATTTTTGTTCTCCTTCTGCAATCAGTGATCCTCCGACAAATGAGCAAAGTATCGGTTTCCGGTATTTTTTAGATAATTCACCCAGCACGGTGGCCGTTTTACCAACCTGGGTCATAACCTGCGGAGTCAGAATACAAACAAGCGCCTGGGCCTGGTCGTTTGCCAAAATGATATCCGCTGCCTGACCATAACGGTCTGCCAAAGCATCCCCTAATACATCCACCGGATCTAAAATACTAGCCGAGCGGGGCAAAACCTCTTCCAGCTTCAACCGGGTCTGCTCATCAAATTGCGCCAGTTCCAATCCTTCTGAAACCACTGCATCTGCGGAGATTACTGCCATACCTCCGGCATTGGAAATAACTGCAACCCGCGGGCCGGCAGGTGCATTTTCCCAGGCAAAACTGCGGGAAAAATCAAAAAAATCTTCCAGACTCTGGCAACGAATCACCCCGGCCTGATGCAAAGCGGCCTCCAAAACATAATCTTCTCCGGCAATTGCTCCGGTGTGCGACTGCATTGCCCTGGCAGCAGCAGCACTTTTCCCGGGTTTAATAATAAAAACCGGATCAGTTTCAGTCAGCTGGCTGGTGATGCGCAAAAACTGCGAGCCTTCGGTAATTGACTCCAGATAAAGCCCAATAGGTCGCACAGATGATCCACCCCCCGGCAGGGTATCACCAGGAGTGTTGCGATAATACTCAAGCACATCATTTTCTGAAAGAACTGCTTTGTTGCCCAGTGTAACAAACTGGCTAAAACCTAAACCGGTGGAATCACACCAGTCAAAAAGTGAAGCAGCAATTGCCCCGGATTGTGAAATAAAACGCAGGTTGCCGCTCTGCTTAACCAGCTGGCCGAAAGTAACATTAATAGGGCAATTATTGTTCACAAAGCCTAAACAATTAGGACCAAGCAGGTTTAACTCAAACTTGGCGCAAATTTCCACCATCTCTTTCTCCAGCTGGGCGCCATCAGGCCCGGTTTCTTTAAATCCGGCGGAGAAAACAACTACATTCTTAATACCTTTAGCGCCAATTTGATTAAGAGTATCCAAAACGATCGATGCAGGAAGTGCTACCGCAACCATGTCGGGAACTTCAGGCAAAGCAGCAATATCTTTATAACAAGTCAGGTTGTTAATGTTATCAACATTGGGATTAACCGGATAGACTTTGCCGGTAAAACCGGAATCAAGAATATTTTTTAAAACAATCGCTCCAACTTTCTCAGGAGAGCGGGAGGCACCGATAACGGTCACAGATTTTGGGCAAAAGAGGGCAGATAAATCTCTCACGTTTTCAGTCTAACTATTCTTTCGCCTTTGATCAAGTCTCCCGGCTTCCGTGGATAAAGAATATACAGCTTCACTTTATCCCCACGCGATTTGCTTAAAACCAAGCCATACATTACTGTCCCAGTTAGCCGCCGTGGCCGACAAAACCCTGGCCGGGGTTGAGCTGAATATTTTGGGCCGTGACACTGCCGTCGGAATTGGTAGCACCAAACACCGCGACTGTTTTTCCGTTGGTAAGATCTTGTTGCGATGCAGCAGTTGCCTCCTCAATCCGGGTATTATTATTAACCAGAACTAATTTACTGCTTCCGTCAGGAAGTTTTACGGTAAGACTGCCGTTATCTGCACTCAAGATTTGGCCGCGAACAATTCCAGTATTTGTTCCGTTACCATTTCCGAATCTGCGCACTTGCCCGGTCCCGTTTCCATGGCTGATGTAGAAGCCATTATTTGACTTTTGTAACTGCTGGTAGCGCATACCACCATAAAAAGCGATTCCAGCAACAACCACAACAACAATGGTTACCATTACTGAATTCTTCATTTTTTATCACCCCCTAAAAAGATTTACGATCACTCAAATCTTTATTCATATCTCAATGCTTCAATCGGCTGCAAATTTGATGCCCTTCTGGCCGGGTACCAGCCAAATAAGATGCCGATACCGGCGGAAACGCCGATTGCGAGTAGAACAGCATTAGGAGAAATAACAAACGGCACGCTGGCGACATGCGAGATAACCAGCGAGATGACAATTCCCAAACCCATTCCGACCAAGCCGCCGATAAAGGTTAAGATGATCGATTCAGTTAAAAATTGGATAATAATGGTTCTTTTTTTGGCACCCAAAGCTTTGCGCAGACCAATCTCCCGGGTCCGTTCCGTAACCGTCACAAGCATGATATTCATAATGCCGATACCGCCCACCAAAAGTGAAATTGCGGCAATGCCTGATAAAAGCGTCGTGAAAGTAGCGGTCGCCGATGTGGCGGTGTTTAAGATATCCTGTTGGGAAAAAATAGTGAAATCCGCCTGCGAAGGATCTTTTAATTTATGGCGGGCTAAAAGTAAGTAGCCGATCTGGTTTTCTGCATCAATCATAAGGTCTGGGCTTTTGGCTTCCAGCGCGATTGAGCTTAAATAATCGGTTCCAAATAATTCTTTTTGAGCAGTAGAAAGAGGTACATAAACTATGTCATCCTGGTTCATAAAGCCAGTGCCGCCTTTACTGACAGTCACACCGATAATCATTAAAGAAACGTTATTTACTCTGATGCTTTTACCGATGGGATCAGGATTACTAGAAAAAAGGTCGGAAACGACCTGCGGCCCAACCACGGCCACTTTACGCATGCCGTCAACATCTGACTGGGTGATGAATGTTCCGGAAGCGATGCTTATTTCATGGACAGGAGCATAGGCTGAGGTGGCACCGACAACTTGCGTATTGGTGTTGGTTTTACCGGTAATAACTTGCGCCCGGCGGGAATATTCAGGTGAAACATTTTGGATATCAGTAATTTGTGGCGATGTGGCGATTGCCTGGGCATCAGCCAGGGTTAACGTTTGTGCTCCACCAGCTCCGGTCTGGACAGCGCCTTTATTTAAAGATCCCGGAGAGACAGTCAATAAATTAGCACCCAGTGACTGAATCTGGTTTTGAATTTCCTGTTGAGTGGCCTGGCCCAGCGAGATTAAGGCAATCACCGAAGCAATACCGATGACGATACCCAAAATTGCCAAACCTGTGCGCATCTTATTAATTGCCAGCGTCCCGACAGCTTCATTGACAATCTCAAGATAATCCATAATTTTATTTTTTGCTTTTTATTCTCTTTTGTTTGTGTCCGTCACTATCAGAGATAATTTTTCCGTCCTTGATATGAATAATTCGTTTAGCGTGTTCTGCAATGTCAGGCTCATGTGTAATCATCACAATAGTATGACCTTCCTCATTAAGCTGCTGGAAAATGGACATGATTTCGTCGGCTTGTGCAGAAGCAATATTGCCGGTTGGCTCGTCTGCCAATAAAATGGAAGGGTTCATCACCAATGACCGGGCAATAGCGACTCTCTGCTGTTGGCCGCCGGAAAGCTGGTTTGACGTATAGTCCATCCGATTACCCAGACCGACCATTTCTAGATATTTACGGGCAATTTCTTCCCTCTTCTCCTTCTCCACGCCCCCATATGCCATCGGCAACATAACGTTAGCCAAAGCGGTTGTTCTCGGTAATAAATTAAAAGCCTGAAAAACAAAACCGATCTTACGGTTGCGGATATCGGCCAGCTCGTCCTCAGATAAATTTTCCACATTTTCTCCATCCAGAATATAGGTTCCGCTGTTGGGTTTATCCAGAGCTCCCAGGATATGCATCAGTGTTGATTTTCCGGAACCGGAAGGACCCATGATGGCGACAAACTCGCCTTTGTCGATATTAAAGGAAATGTCATCTAAGGCTATGGTTTCTACTTCATCGTTCCTGTAAATTTTGCTAAGATGTGTAATTTCAATAATGGGTCGGGAGGCCATTTGCTTATCCTCCCCTTCGAAAGACTACTCCGCCACCTCCGAAACCGCCCCGGCCGCTGCCGCTAAACGGAGAGCTGGTTGCACCGGAAGGAGTATTTGTAGATGAAGTCGTGCCCGTTATTACCGTGTCGCCTTCGGAAAGTCCGGAAGTAATCACCGTATCGGTATCATTAAACCCGCCGGTTGTTACATTAACTACGGAAATTTTGCCGTTTTTGAGAACCCGGACAGAAGACTCTCCGTCGGCTGATGTTTGGACTGCCGACGTCGGCACCAATAAAACATTATTTTCCACTTTAGTCTGAATGGTCGCGTCAACCGCCATATTCGGATACATACTGGGGTCAGAAACATCAAAATCAATGGTCACCGGGTAAGTTGTTACCCCGGAACTTACGGCACCGGTAGTATCAATAGTCGTGACCCTGCCGGTAAAAGTTTTATTCGGGAAAGCGTCCATGGTCATGATCGCCCTTTGCCCGATCTGAATATTCGGTATGTCAACTTCTGAAACATCAACGGTAGCCTGTGCGTGGCCGTTAGGCAGGGAAACAATACCGACCTGCTGCGGCGTTATGGTACTGCTGGAAGAATTGGTTGTTCCACCGGTCACCACAAGACCCGGAGTTAGGGTTAGATCCCCGACGGTCCCGGATGTCGGGGCAATAATAGTCGGGGAAGCCTGCTCGTATGCCATCTGGGCCGAGGTTAACTGAGCCTGGTCATTTTGCAGGTTATTTTGGTCGTTATCAACCTTAACCTGAGCAGAAGTCCGGTCAGCTTTTTGGGTCTCCGTTTCATTGGCCGATCCAACATTGG
>JAJYIE010000023.1 GCA_021790255.1 bacterium
GCTTACTTCCTGGTTACTCTGGTACAATGAACAAAGACCACACCAGTCATTAAACTATCTGTCACCTTACCGGTACTTAAAGAAAGGAGGGTTATCTCAAAAGTACTGATCCAGGACATTGCATTGAATTAATTTGTGAATAAGGTTAAAATTGACCCTATGTTAAACGTTAACGATTTGCGAAACGGAGCGGTTTTTAAAGACGAAGCAGGTATCTGGCAGGTTTTAAATTTTGAGCATATTAAAATGGGCCGGGGCAGCGGTAATGTTAAAGTTAAGGTTAAAAATTTAAAGAGCGGCTCAACCACTGAAAAATCTTTTATCACCGGGGCCCGGGTGGATGAAGCGGATGTGGAAAAGAAAAAGGCTCAGTATCTTTACTCTGACGGGGATAATTTCTATTTTATGGATCCGGTTTCATTTGAGCAGTTTCCGCTTCCCAAAGCTGTTTTGGGGAACCAGGCCGGGTTTTTACAGGAAGGGCTGGAGGTGCAGTTGATTGTTTCAGGCGAGCTGGCGCTGGGGATGGAGATGCCAAACTCCCTGGTTTACACCGTTTCTGAAACAGGACCCGGGGAAAAAGGCAACAGTGTTTCCAATGTTTACAAAGATGCCGTGATGGATAACGGGCTGAGCATAAAAGTGCCAATGTTTATTAAGAATGGGGACAAAGTTAAGGTGGATACACGGACGGGGGAATATTTGGAAAGAGCGAAATAGCCTGGAGGGGGTTTAAATTTTAAAATTTACTTAGAGCTATAATAATTAACCATACGACGATTATAAGGCGGATTTTGTTTCCAGCTTATCCCGAAATCCCAGCTGGGGTACCAGGTCCAGCAGGGGATGAGAAAGCAGCACCAAGCTGGTTTCTAGGACGGGATCAGGTATGGAAGCGGCAAGCCTCCAACTAAATCATGAGCGGTGGCTGTCACTTGTTTTGTCAACTATACGCTAAATCTGTTATTATTGCAAAAGATGTATCCGATACTTTTTAGCGTGGGGCCGGTGGTTGTTTCCTCATTCGGGGTATTTTTGGGAGCAGGATTCCTCGCAGCAGTTTTTATCTGCTGGCGGGTAGCGCGGGCCTATGACCTGGACGAGGAAAAAATGCTTGATCTTTCCATCATGACTCTTTTGATCGGGCTTTTGGGATCACGCCTGTTTTTTGTGGCTGGCAACTGGGGGATATTTACTCAAGCAAATGGCAGCTGGCAAGATATCCTGGCAAAAATTGCTCTGATCAACCGTTTTCCGGGCTTGTCACTTTGGGGAGGGATATTGGGCGGAGGATTAGCGCTGCTTCTGTTTAGTCGCAGCTTTAAACTTAATTTTTGGCAGATTGCCGATTTTGCGGCGGTAAGCCTTGCCATCGGCCTGGTTTTTGGTGAGATCGGCTGTTTGCTGGGAGGTTGCGGTTACGGCTTGCCGGCCAACTTTCTGCTGGCTGCTCCCGTGACGGGAGTGGTAGGGAAAAGGTTCCCGCTGCCATTTGTAGAGAGTGTTGTATTTTTCCTGGCTTTCCTTTATTTGTGGGGCCAGGTTATCCGCTTCCATTTTAACGGGCGGATTGCTGCTTTAATATTAATATTTTTGGGAGCAGAAAAGCTGGTGGCTGACTTTTACCGGGGAGACAGACTGACGCCGGTGCTGGCCGGCCTGACCACAAACCAAATGATCGCAGCCCTGCTGGTAATAGCAGGCGCAGTTATTTTTTACCGGCGCGCAAAAAGAAGTTTGAGGGCTGATGTTGTAAACTGCGGGCGTTTCCTTATTTCTTCCCAAAGACAAAAAAAAGCCCTTTTCCATCTTCAGAAAAACTGGTATAATCAAAGGGTTTCTTGGGCGCTGCGGGTGCAAGCTGTGCGGACAGGGCTTAAGAAAGCGCCTGGGAGTGTGAGAAGGATTTTAAATGTTAAACCTACCCCAAAAAACTTTAACTAAAATCAAAAGCTTGCTGCTGCGCCGGCAAAAAGAGGTTGATGACCAGCTCAAAGCTTTGGAAAACGACGACCCAATTATCATGGCGGCGGAGATGGTGGAAGCATCCGAATCCGGAACTGACTCATGGATGGCAGAAGTGCACGGGCGGATAACCAGCGTCAAGAATGATCTGGTAGATCTTTCTTCTAAAATTAGAATCTCTCTTTTGCAGATTAAAAAAGGTACTTACGGTAAATGCGAGAGGTGCGGTAACCCGATTGAAGCTGAGCGTTTAGAAGCTATGCCCACTGCCAGTTTATGTATTTCCTGCTCCAATAAAAAAACCAAAAAATAGCCCCGGATTTTTTAGTCATTCCCAAAAAGCTGCTTTCTGATCTCCGGTTCATCGCTTTCCGTAAGCAGTCTTATCCCGGCTTTATCAAGTTCTGCCCGTGTTTTTTTATCTGTTTTTTGGCAGTCATGGAAAATCTGCAAAATTTGCTGCGGATTATCATCGGCCGCTATCCGGTTGATGGAAATTTTATCACCCTTGTTACAGCGGTGGATAATCATGATTTCTCCAGGCCTTACTTTGCCCCATTTATCCGGACCCTCATGTTTGAAAGTCAGGCCGATTGGTTGCATTAAAGCCAGGCAGACAGATCTACGGTCTCCCGAATTATCCGTGTCAACATGCCTGGACCAAAGGCAAAACGGGCAGTGGTTGCGGTTTTTAGTACCGACACCGGCACCTGCCGGGGGAACCGGGCGGTGACAAAAGCCACAAATGAAAGCTGGATTGATGGAGGTGGCCACCTTGTGTTAATTTTAATATAATCAGGAGAGCGTGAAAATATGCATGATGCTCTGATATCCTTCAGAAACCATATCATTGGCTTTTTATACCGGCATATCCTGAAGCAATTTTTTTTCAGGCTTGATCCGGAAATGGTTCATGGCCGGATGATTTTAGTTGGAAGAATCCTGGGGTTAAATCCTCTCAGCAGAATACTGACCAAGCTGATGTTTTACTACTCTGCTGATTCCCTGGAGCAAACAATATTAGGAATCAGATTTAAAAACCCGATCGGACTGGCTGCAGGTTTTGATAAAGATGCCAGGCTCACTGCCATCCTGCCTGAGGTTGGCTTTGGTTTTGTTGAAGTCGGGTCAATTACCGGGGAAAGATGTGCCGGAAACCCTAAGCCGCGGCTGTGGAGGCTCCCGGAATCAAAATCTCTAGTTGTCAACTACGGGCTGAAAAATGACGGCGCGGAGATAATTTCCGCGCGGCTCAAAGGCAAGAAGTTCAATTTTCCCCTAGGCACAAGCATTGCCAAAACCAATAATCAGGAGACGTGTGAAATTGATGCCGGAGTGGCTGACTACGTGAAGGGGTTTGGCTATTTTGCCGATATCGGCGATTATTTTACGATCAATATCAGCTGCCCGAATGCTTATGGCGGCCAGCCGTTTACCGAATCCTCACGGCTGGAGAAGCTGCTGCGGGAGCTGCGAAAAATCCCCACCAAAAAGCCAATTTTTATTAAGCTTTCTCCAGATTTGTCGAAAGAGAGCGTGGATAAGATTATTAGCCTCATTTTTAAATACAAAATGGACGGTGTAATCTGCACGAACCTGACCAAAAACCGCCATAACCCTAAAATTGTTGAGAAAGTAGTGCCGGAAAATGGTGGTATGAGCGGTAAAGTTGTGGAGGATTTGTCTGATGAGCTAATCAGGTATGTGTATCGGAAAACAGGCGGCAAAATGGTTATTATCGGGTGTGGAGGAGTGTTTAATGCTGCCGATGCTTATAAAAAAATCTGCTTGGGAGCCTCACTGGTGCAAATGGTTACCGGGATGATTTATCAGGGCCCCCAGGTAATCGGGGAAATCAATCAGGGCTTGGTCAGACTGTTAAAACTGGGTGGCTTGACTAGTATCTCCCAGGCAGTCGGGATAGATAATGAATTACCTCGCAGCAAAGCTGATGAGGTATCCCTTCGGGCAAGTTCTTCTGTGACCGATTCATCCCTGCTGCAAGCAGACAGGGTATTCTCAATCAAGAATAAAAAATGAAAAGTAACTCCGGCACGAACCATATTCATCCGAGAGTAAGGCTGGTCATTATTAAAAACGGCAGAATGCTGTTTAGCTACGATTCCGAAAGGGATTATTATTTCTACATTGGCGGACATGTTGAGTATGGGGAAACTTTAGCTGAAGCTTGTATTAGGGAAGTAAAAGAAGAGTGCGGCGAAGATGTTAATTTTACCTTTGGGAAGATTTTATACATTCGGGATTATATAAAGCCAGGAGAAGACGAGCATAGTGTCGAGTTTTATATTTTAGGGGATGTTGATAAGTTCACTGAAATTGAAGGTAAAAAAGACGTCCAGTTTGGCGGCAAGCATTGGCAAACTTGGTTAGGTTTGGATAAACTGCCGGAAAATATATTTCCCAGGACTTTGACCTCAAAATTACTGGAAGACTATAGACATGGTTTTCCGATGCAAGGAGAGTATTTAGGAGAGATAGATTAGAAGGCTTGCATATATGGATATTTTAATCAGTACCAGGAACTAATTTTTTATTATTGTTTTGTTCGTACCACTCTGCAAATTCTTCCCAGACGCGATGTTTATCAACCGGGTCGATTCCTAGCTCCCAACTCTCGGCAATGGATTTACCGTCGTTTCGAAGAGATACTAAACACACAGGGGGAAGTCCGCTGCCCCGCTTTTCTCCTAAAAACCTACCTTTTATTGTTTCTGTAAACGTTTTGGTGATTTTACCGTTGGTGAAAGTAATTGCTTCTTTGTAAATCACAGTTTTATTTTTCTGGTCTTCCATCAGGTCAGTGAAATTTTTGGGTGTCAACCAATCATTTACATACTTCATGTATAACCCCGGAAAACCGTTTAACGCTTCAAAGCTCCACTGCGCATCGTTTACGATCAACTGTTGTTTAACCCGGTCATAAGCTTGTTTGACTTTATATACAGAAACTTCTTCTACTGAATCAGATTGAATTTCAATCAAATCAACCTTTTGTCTTTCAACTTGAATCCCGTAAGGTTTAAGATATCTATCTGCCACATCAACTTTACTTTTATTTGAAGTGGTATATTTAAGTGTCATAGGGAAAAATTAAAAATCATATGACAGGAAAAAAGCTATTTCTTTTCCGTCATTTTGTCAGGTACCCCTTTCTTGCAGACATTTCCGTTAATATATAAGTGTAGCCGACATCATTAGACTTAAAGCAAGAAAGTACCTGCTTACTGGCATCGCCAAGATTAATTGTAATATAGCCTAAATTATTAGGCTATTCGATAACCGTCGCTTTCAGTTGAGAAGACAAAAGCTGCCAAGTTTCCTGGTTTAAGGTCTTCTTTGGGGTGATTTTTTAAGAACTTCTTAATTCTTTCTTGCCAAAGCTTAAGGTTGTTTTCTCTAAAGTCGATCCAACCATCTCTTATCGTTTTTTCCATATCATTTTTACTATTCGGCTTCACTTTAACAAAGCTGCCCCGATAAAGGGACTTCCCGTTACTAAGCAAAATCGGAATACCGGTAGAGATAATTGGGAGAAGAATCTCTCGGTGGGCTTCCAGGTATCTTTCGATAGACTGGGCAACTTCTCTGGGGTTTTTTTCTTCGTTTGATGGTACGGCCAGGATTAAAAAAGCTTCAAAAAGTAACTTGGAAAGTCTGGGTGGACCTAGCAGCTCGAAGGCGATTGATGGGACTTGATGATGTGATGCTAACTTTTCCAGTTCCCCGATAGCTTCTTGCCGGCTCATTCCGGCCACATAGCTGGGTGGTAAGATGCTACTCTCTAAGGCATTGATGACATTTCGTCCGGTTGATTTGCCGTTTAACTCAAGCCAAACCAGGTTGGCGATTTCTTCCGGCCGGACAAACTCCATCTGCCCCAAAGCAGTAATGGTACGGAATTCTTCCAGTGCAAACAAGCCGTTCTCGCCGCTATCTAAGTAAGGTGCTTCAACTAGCTGATTCGACTGCATCTTTGGATCATCATCCAGCTCAGAGGGGGAAAAGTCGTTAAGACTAACATCACGGAAATTTTTGTCCAGATTTAAGGCTTTGCTGCCCTTTTTTATCAGGCCGAAGTTAATCTCGCCCCAGGCAATCGCTGCCCCTGGTTTGAGTTCGATGACTGCCGGCATACCTGGGGTTCGGGCAAGCAGCAGCAAAAGTTGGGTATAAGCTCCGCTAACAGCAGATTTTAGGAGAAGCGGTTGGGATGGCTGCGCCTCGCCATGAGTGTAAGGAATATTAAAGCCCATTCCGCCGGTGCCGGTAGTGCCGATTTTGACAAAGTGACTGACGATGCCGGGAAAAATGTTGAGGGTTTGGTAGAGAATCTGAAAGAACCTTGTTAGATAAATTAATGAATCGTGATTTTCAAACAATCGGCAATATGCAAGTTGGCTGGCAGAGTTGACACAATCGATGACCACTTCCGGTTTGTATTTGGAAATAAGTTGATAAATGTAGGCACCCTTGACTGTTTCTTCGGAAAATGTGCCGAAGAGGTGGTTTTTAAGAAGATTTAACTGGATTTGATTGAACTCAAAATCAGAGAAAAGTTTATCTTTAAGCTGAATGGGGAAGAAGATATTACCAGTTTCCCGGTTAATTTTAGCCCGGGGGTGTTTTTTTCGCAGCAGCTCGAAGTCCCTGTCTTCTTCGGCGCTGCCTAAAAACACGACAGTTAATTCCATGACTCCCTCCGAAAGGATTTTCTGACAGGTAGCTTTGCCAACCAACCCCATTCCGCCTAAAATTAAAACTTTATTAAATTTGCCCATAATTGACTACTTACGACTATAGGACTATAATAAGCTAGCTACTGTTGGGCTGTCCGGTGGATGTTATCCTTGCCAGATAGCTCTATTAATAGCATAATAGAAAAGATTAAGAAAATGAATACCTTATTAAAGCAACCGGTAAGGAATCCTCACCGGGCTTTCAATGAGTTTCCCCACGATCTTATGACCGGGGTATCCTCTCGTAAGAACAATAAACTAACAACCAGCTCCGCCGAATCTTTTCAGGAAAATTTTTTTCAACTCTCAGTTGATAATTTAACAAAAGATTATCGAGAGAAGGATCCGCAGGATTTAATGCGAGAAGGCGAGATGTTGGCCCTGAAACTTTTCCACAAAGCCGCGGAGAGAGTACCGGCTTACAAAGACTTTTTACAAAAAAACAGCATTGACCATCGCCTAATAAGAACAATTGATGATTTTAAAAGGGTTCCGATCATTGATAAGAAAAACTATCTCCGGGCTTATTCCTTAAAAGAGCTTTGCTGGGATGGCAAGATAGATAATCTTTACGTTTTGTCTTCCAGCTCTGGCTCAACCGGTGAGCCCTTCATGTGGCCGCGGGGAGAGGAGCAGGAGCTTGAAGGCGGCTTGAATTTCGAATTGATCTTTAAAGAAATTTTTGAGGCGCACAAATATAAAACGCTTTACATTGTTTGTTTTGCCATGGGAACATGGATCTCCGGGCCGTTTGTTTTAGCCTGCGCCGAGTATTTAAACCGAAAGGGATACCCGGTATTGACGGTGACTCCGGGACTGGACACTAGCGTAACTTACAGCTTGTTTAAAAATTTGGCTGACCAATTTGACCAGATTGTTATCAGCGGCTATCCACCATATATTAAAGATATTTTGGACGGAGGTAAGGCTAACGGAATAAACTGGAAAAAATATAAAATTAAGTTTTTATTCGCGGCTGAAGGTTTTAGTGAAAAATGGCGCAAGTATGTTTTGGAACAAGTTGGAGCCAAAAACCACCTGACTGCTTCAGTGAACATCTATGGGTCAGCGGATGCAGCAATTCTGGCTTACGAAACTCCGGTGGCTACAGCCATCAGACAGGCAATAGCAGTAAACTCGAAGTATTTGCAAACATTTTTTGGCGACAGCAGGACTCCGACTCTGGCCCAGTACGATCCGCGCCTGAAGTATTTTGAAAATGTTGAAGGGAAGCTGATCTTTACTACCCGATCTGGTTTGCCGTTAGTACGCTATAGCATTGGCGATAATGGCGGACTGTTCGCTTTCCAGGAAATGGAAACTAAACTGAGCACGGTTACCAAGAAAAGCCTGGCTGATATCATGAAAACAAACAGTTGTTCAGATAAGCTTTGGAAGCTGCCTTTTGTCTACCTCTTTGGCCGGGCAGATTTTACTGTCAGTTTATACGGATTACTTATCTACCCCGAGCATATTAAATATGGTCTGGAAAGTAAAAAGTTACAAAAATATTTAACCGGCAAATTTACGATGTCAATTGAGTTCAGCGAAAGCCAGGATCCGTATCTTTTAATCCGGGTGGAAATGGCTGAGGGGGTGAAAGCCTCCTCAACATTGGTGAGGACCATTGAAAAAGAGATAATTAACGGGCTTGAGGAAGTAAATAGTGAGTATAACCGACTGCTCGACTCAGTGGGCAAGAGAGCATGCCCAGTCATTGAATTATATGAGCATGGTAATGTAGAATACTTTAGGAAAGGCGCCAAGCAGAAATGGACGCTCAAGCAATAAACAAGCCTCTTAAAGTTGAATCTAAAATACTTCCCGATTTTCGGAAAAACCACGAAGTCCTACAAATGCTCGATACTTATCAGGATCAGCTAAGAGAGCTCTTTTTAATCCGTAATCCTCATTTTCGCTTTAATCCTGAGTATCAGGACGCGCTGGAGAAATTTTTTCAGGAGCATCAAAGCGGCCGGTCCTGGGAAGCGATGGGAAGCTGGTTTTACTTTCCCTGGAACAAGATGTTGGTGCATTTCTTGCCTGATCAGATGCATCAGGAACTGCGCACTGCCCGTAACAAAAATATAATTACCAAGGAAGAACAAGCAAAATTGCAGGATTTTAAGGTTGGAGTTGGAGGGTTGAGTGTGGGCAGCCATGCGGTTTCCACTATGGCCATGATGGGAGTGGCCAACAACCTGAAGATTGCTGATAATGATACTATTTCCGGCTCAAACCTCAACCGTATCCGGACGGATTTTACTATGGTCGGGGTGAAGAAAGCTGATGCGATGGCCCGTTTTATTTACCAGCTGAATCCCTACACAAATCTGGAAGTTTACGGGGAAGGTATCAATCCGGAAAACTTAGCAGATTTCATGGAAAAACCATTTCGGTTGGATATTTTGGTGGATGAGCTGGACAATCTGGAGATGAAAGTGCGGATGAGGCAGATTGCCCGTGAGATGAGTATCCCTGTAGTTATGGCCACAGATAATGGTGACAATGCCATTGTTGATATTGAGCGTTATGACTTGGATAAAAATACCAAACTGTTCAACGGAGCAATCGACGAGAGCATTTTTAATGACTTTTCGAAGATTAACCCCCAGGAACTACCCAGAATGGCTTTGCAAGTAGCCGGGCCGGAGTTAGTAGTGCCCCGGATGCTGGAATCTCTCTTGGATGTTGGGAAGACCCTTTACTCCTGGCCGCAACTTGGTGATGCCGCAACGCTTTCTGGGGTGGCAATTGCCTACTTGGTTAAAAAAATTGCACTGGGGTTGCCGGTTGATAGCGGTAAATATGAGATTAACCTGGACTCCATTTTTACTCTGGACTTTTCTAGCCCGGCCAGTGTCGAGGGGCGGAGGGCAGAAAGAGTGGCTATCTTGCAAAAATTTGGTCCGGCGTCATAAACTGGGAACATGGATAGGAAAATCTTAAATAAAATTCTTGAGGCGGGAATACAAGCTCCCTCTGGGGATAATTCCCAGCCTTGGCGTTTTAAGACTCGCGATAGTGGTGTCGATATTTACTGCGAAGCGGGAGCGGATGATTCTTATTATGATTTCAAAAATCGCGGATCCCTCATTGCCAACGGGGCGGCGATTGAAAATATCATTATTGCCGCAGCCGAGTTTGGATATAAAGTTAATGTTTCGCTTTTCCCGGACAAAAAATATCCAAACCTGACTGCGCATTTAGAGTTCAAACCGGGGCCAAAACAAAAAAATGATTTTTATAAGACAATCTTTGCAAGAACCACTAACCGCAAGGAGTATAAAAAGACTGTATTATTGGAAGCACATAAGAAAGAGCTTCAAAATCTTGCAAAAAAATACTCTGATTTTAAGTTGATTTTGATTGATGATCCTGAGGCCAAACAAGCTGTGGCGGAGGCTTTAAGCTTTAATGACCGCTTTTTCCTGGAGGATAAGCACACTCACGACAATTTATTTAGCAAGATTCATTTTACAGCTGAAAAAGCCGACCATGTCCGGACCGGTTTTTACATCAAAACTATGGAACTTAATCCGATGGCTGAGAGAATGATGAAATTATTTCGGAATTGGCGGACATTGACTTATTTCCGTAAGCTGGGTGTGGCAAAAATGATTACTAAAACCACGGCTAGCCTTTACAATACTTCATCGGCAATTGGGGTAGTGGTTATGGAAGGTAAACGAGATGAAGATTTTGTAGCTGCCGGGCGGTTTATTGAGCGGTTATGGTTAACAGCAAATAGTTTGGGTGTGGCCTTTGCCCCGGTTACGGCAGTTCCATACTTGGCATCTCTGGTTACTGAAAAGTCCACTGGCACTATCTCAAAAGAGCATATTCGGGATATTGTCACCGCTGATAAGGTTATCCGGGAAGCTGGCGGCATCAAGAACGAAACAATCGCCATGGTTTTCCGGCTCGGTTATGCGGACAAACCAACAGCTTACTCTAATCGCTTGCCTCTTAGTAAAGTTACCCTCGGTTAAGATCGCCGCCTTTTGCTTTACCCGGATATTTTGCTATGATTGAGTTAACGAAGATTTAGTAAATCTTCGGATTGCTATGCCGCTGCCAAGTCTCGCAATAATCCCGCCCTTTTTAGCCGTTCTTGCCATTTTTGTCCTTGGGATAGCGGTTTATTACAACAATCCCAAAAGCGCTACCAACCGGACAATGTTGGTATTCTCACTTGTCTTTATCTTCTGGAATATCTCTAATTTCTTAGTAAGTCAACCCTTGCCGCAATCTTCAGCAATATGGATGCTCAGGCTCTTGGTATTTTCCGCAGTTTGGCTGGTGTTTTATTTATTTCAGTTTTTTTATGTTTTTCCAAGAGACAGGGTTGTCTTTCCGAAATGGTTTCGACTTGGCCTATTCCCGGCAGCTCTTTTGACCTCAATTTTAACACTCACTCCGCTGGTTTTTGCCCGGGTGACTCTTTACTCGGCGGAGGGAAAGATCCAGACAGCTGCCAATGGCCCTGGTATCGCCGTTTTCGGGTTGATGGTGGTTGGTTTAATTGCCGGCAGTATTTATCTGCTTCTGAAACATCTGCTTGGCGCCGAGGGAATCCGTAGGGCCCAGCTCCAATATATTCTGCTGGGTACGGTAATGACTTTTTGTTTATTCATTGTCTTTAATTTCATTTTACCGGCCTTTTTTGGTAATCCGGAGTTTTTGTCCTTCGGGGCAATTTTTGCCTTGCCTTTCATCGGCCTGACGGCTTATGCCATTGTTAAACATCGCTTTTTAGACATCCGTTTGGTAGTAGCGCGGGCGGTTTCATATACTTTTTTAATCGGCGTTTTCGCCGTTTTTTACGCCGTACCCTTTGCGTTTTTATCCTCACTGCTGGTGAGGTCAGAAATGGCATATCGGACGGTGGCTATATCGACCCTGCTGGCTTTAATAATGATCTTCTCCTTTCAAAGCATTCGCCGATTCTTGGAAAAAGCTTCGGATAAGATTTTGTATAAAGAACACTATGATGTCAATGAAGTTTTGTACCGGCTGGCTTTGATTATGGCTTCGACTCTCCGGCTGGAAGAGCTAACCCGGAAGTTTCTAATCAATCTTCTGCGGGAGGTAAAAATCACCCGGGGTGCTTTCATTTTGGTTGATGAAAACCGTATTTTTAGGATTGTCGATGAAGGATTTCGGACTGCCTTAGAAATTGATCAGCAAGAAATCGCTTTGATGCTTGGCTGGACAAAGACTTTAATTTTTGAAGAAATTCCCCAAGGAACGGAAAGTGATCTCTTGCGAAAGCTCGGCTTCAACCTGGTTACTCCTCTTACGGCGGAGGGTAAATATATCGGAATTCTTGCTTTGGGCGAAAAACAGTCGGGCGAACTTTATAGCAGCGAGGATGTGAAGGTTGTAGAAATCTTAGCTCCTGAGGCAGCTGTAGCCATTCAAAATGCTAAGGCCTATGAAGAGATAGAGCGCTTTAATATTACCTTAAAGGAAGAGGTTAATAAAGCTACTGCTGATCTGAAGGTGGCCAATACCCGGCTGAAGGAGCTGGACAAGCTCAAGGATGATTTCGTGTCTATTACTTCTCATGAACTGCGGACTCCGATGACAGCAATCAAATCTTACCTTTGGATGGCCTTAAAGCGGCCGGATATTGAGCTTTCGGAGAAAATGACCAAATATATTTACCGGTCATATATTTCTACGGAAAGACTAATTAACCTGGTCAATGATATGCTCAATGTCTCACGGATTGAGGCGGGCAGGATTGAAATTAAACCGGTGGTTTTTGATATCCAGGCTTTGGCGGGCGATACAGCAAGTGAAGTTACTGCCAAGGCAGCGGAACGGAAAGTCATTGTGAATGTGGCAAGTAGCCATGTTCCGCAGGTTTTTGCTGACCAGGATAAGGTTCATGAAGTACTGCTGAATCTGGTTGGCAACTCTTTAAAATTTACTCCCGAGGGGGGAAAAATTGATATCAGCTTCTTTACTGACGGGAAAGTAGTGGAAACATCAGTGAAAGATTCCGGAGTGGGTATTTCCCCGGATGACTTGTCCCGGCTGTTTAAGAAATTTGAACGGTTGGACAATTCCTATATTGCCGCGGCAACTTCCGGTGGTACAGGTTTGGGTCTTTATATCAGCAAAAGTTTAGTGGAGCTTATGGGTGGTAAGATCTGGGCTAGGTCAGAGGGAGTGAGCAAGGGCGCAACTTTTACTTTTTCCTTGCCCGTTGCTACCAGGGAAGTGCTTGCCCAGGCAGAGAAGTTTACGAAGAAACCGGTTGGAGAGGCTAAGGGGCTGGAACCGGTGGCAATTTAATGAACTAACAACTACTCTTTGAAAAAGATTAAACACATTTGAGACAAACGCAGAAAATTGCCAAGTGATTTTAACAAGTTAATCTACGCTCTTCCCAAGTTTTCCCGGAAAGATTACATTAGCCTCATGAATAGTTT
>JAJYIE010000024.1 GCA_021790255.1 bacterium
CAGATTTAACTTTATCTAATATTTCTGCCTTTACCTCAGCTGCTATTGCTGGTTTCAAAACTCATCACCTCCTTAAAATACTGTAGTTTATTACAGAAACACTGTGTATTTTAAGGGGTACCTGTCAAATATTATTGGAAAGTTGATAACAATTTTACCACCAGAGGGGCAATTTTGCAAAACCGCTGGCAAAATATTAATTTCATGACCCTCACTCCCCAGACGGAATTGACCTTAAAAACACACGTTTCCCCTTAGTCAGCACGGCCCTTAAGAATTCCCGAATGGTTGAAAACTTTTACCGTGATGGTGAAGGAGTGGAAAATTGGCAGGTTGCCCCTTTTAAGTAAATATCATGACTAGGTTGTGAATGCTATACTTTATGTATGTTACGGTGGATTTTGTTAGTCTTGGCCATTGCCGCAATCACCGTAATTATTTATCTAAACAGAACCTACGCGCTGATGTATGATTCTGTCAGCGAAAAACATTTTTCCAGTCCCTTTACCAGGCAGGAGTACATGGTGACTCAAACAAGCGGCGAACAAAGTATTTATGAACCATTCCCGAAAATCAGCGACTCGCCCCTGCCTTTTAAGTACGCTGCCTTAGGTGATAGCTTAATGGCTGGAGTTGGCAGTGCAGATTATCAAAAAACTTTACCCTTTTATATTGCTGAAAAACTGGCTTATGTCGGAAATCCGATTACTTTAGTCAACCTAGCGCAGTCAGGGGCTACCTCAAAAACAGTCCTTGAGCAACAGGTACCCCAAGCGCTTAAGGAAAACCCAGATTACGTTACTCTACTTATCGGTATTAACGATGTTCGCGGTTGGTATTCGCAAGACAAGTTTACTAGCAATTTTCAGCAAATCATTAATGATTTGTCACGAAACCCCAAGACAGAAATTATTGTTTTTAATATTCCGTATTTACAAACCGATCAAACCCTCCGCCCGCCCTGGAGACAAATTATTGATCGGCGGACAAAGGAATTTAACAAGGTTATTTCAAAAATTTGCGCTGATAAGGAGAATGTTTCCGTTATCGATCTTTATGGCCAAACAATCCACTGGCGTTCATTTTCCGGCCTCTATTCACTTGATCTTTTCCACCCATCCGACACTGGTTATATGATATGGGCTGACCTACTTCATGCAAATTACATCAATTTTTACTGGCCGCCGCTACCGGACAAACAATGTCCTGACCGTCACCTGATCTGGCAAAAGAATGGTTACCGTGTAGCCCCTGATCCCGGCAATCTATGCTCCGAAGGCCTTTGGATTTGGTCGGACTACTATGCAAGGTAGCGCTTCCACTGGTCTTGCAACCGGCTGAGATAAGTGCTATAACGTGGCGGGCATATCTTGTATATGGCAACAGTCGACTCTGAACGGTATAGGATTTCTTCAGTGCCGTTAGACGGCGGCGAACCTGTTCTTGATCTGTCTGATTTAAGGGCTCCGAAGACCGGCCCGTAGGTAATCAGTCATCTCCAGATCGGCCTAGATGACCATCGGTTTTCACCTTATGATATTAAAACCGGTTTCGATAAGGGGTTTTCTTTTTCAGAAGGCGTTCAGGGATATAAAGAAAATGGGTTTTCCAAGCTGGAAAATGGCGAGAAGGTTGAAGTATTGCCTCTCTACTCTGACTGGAATACGGCCAGGTTCGATTTGGTGGTTAAGGCACTCGGAGGCAACCCTAACAATCCGCGGGACCGGCTGTATGCCTATAAACTGGGGCCGATAGGAGCAGTTTCAGCCGAAGCTGCTGCCATGGCCAGGTGCAATTGGGACAGAAGTCATATTGATTATGATAATGAAGTAGGAGATGTAGCTATTTACGCCCGCATGATCTTAAATGATTTGAAAAGCGCTACTTTGGGGGAGGTAAAGACTGAAACTGCACTTAGTATCAGCGACAAACCCGGAACAACAGCGATTTGGTTACTCCATACTCAGAGAATAGCAAGCCGGTTGCTAAGTACAGGCAAAAGTTTGATAGTTATGGTACCACATCCTTTTACGGGTACCAGAGCGGATAAACCCGAAGATCTCAATTTAACTGGCTATACTCCTATATACCGCACTTTTTGTCCGACTCTTGAACAGGTAAGATGCTACCGGGTTAGCTCTGGTGATATGAACCCTGCTCATGATGACCCGGAGTACATGAAGCGGACCCAATTCGGTAAGATTATTGTCTATGGGCAACAGGTGACAGGATGGTGTGTTATTCAGGGTTTAGATTCTCTGCAGCCTTTGTGATCAGGGGAAAGAACTGGACTCGATAGATGCTACCTTTAAGCGGCCAGTAATTACCGGTGAAACAGTAGTCACTCCCTGGATTAAACCCCCGACGCAGGAAGTCCCGCAATATCAACTTCTCGCCCTAGACCAAAACTTGCGCCCGGTTATTGATTTGAAGTTTGGAGTTAAATAACCTTTGTTTTTCCACTTTCCAAACTGATTTATCCGGTTTATCATTAAGCTATGTTTCTTTTTCTGCCCAGATGCTATGACTGAGGTAATTTACGAAACCGGAACCATTAAAACTGCGCCCGGCAACAGCCATATTTCCTACTCCGAAGATATTTGGGAGGAGCAGGAGTGGCAGAGGCAGGTGCTTCGTGAAGCGGAGGCAGAAGTTATTTCCGGTTTAAACATGAATGACTACGCACTGGTTGTGTTTACCAGCCGCTCAAAAGGGCATGGCAGATTAAGGAGGAATCCAGAGCAGGTGACTTTAGTCAGAAGAAGAAACGGCCGCTGGTTCCGGATAAAGGCGGATGGTGCTTATAACCCGCTTGATGATCTGGCCGATGAGGCGCTGCCGGATAACTTAGTGCCCCCTTCTCGGCATAAATCAGATTACTTTTTAGAGCTGCTTTATGCTTATCGAAGAAATGGAAGATACCAAAACGGTTCGTTTAAATAAATATCTGGCAGATTTAGGTGTGGCCGCCAGAAGAAAGATCCCGGAAGTTTTGGGGCAAGGAAGAGTTAAGGTAAACGGGGTAGTTGCTGCCGGACCTGGACAAAGGATCAACCCGGATCGTGATGAGGTTTTGCTAGATAATAAAAAGTTGAGCGCTCCACAAAAAATCTATCTGGCTTTAAATAAGCCTTTTGGGATAGTTTCCACGACTTCTGATGAACTGGGCCGTGCTACTATCGCTTCTCTGGTGCCCAGGAAAACACGGCTTTATCCGGTGGGGCGGCTGGATAAGGATTCCACGGGTTTGATTATTTTAACTAACGACGGTCAACTTTCAAACCTGCTGAGCCATCCCCGCCACCATCTGCCCAAAACATATGAAGTGGGTGTAACCGGATGTGCAGGAGAGTATCAACTGCAAAAACTGCGGGAGGGGATAGAGTTAAAAGAAGGGCGGACGGCACCGGCCAAGGTGCAAGTTACGGCTAATCTGCCCAAAAGAACTACACTGGAGATTACCATCTGGGAAGGGCGTAACAGGCAGATCCGCCGCATGTGCGGGAAAGTGGGTTTAACAGTAGTATCTTTAAAGCGGCTATCTATCGGACCGGTCAAGCTGGGATATTTAAAAGCCGGCCAGTGGCGGGAGTTGAGCCAGGCTGAGGTAGAAGCATTAATTGTGGGGTATCGCGTTTAGCTATTTTTCCTCTTGGCTGACCAGCGCAGGATGATACCGGCTGGCAGTAAAGCAAAGGCTAGCCAGGCTGTTACCGGAGTACCTGTCGCCGGCAGTTCTTCTATATTAGGAGTGGTGGTATTTTGAGTGACAGAGCTGTCCTGTTGAGAAGCCGGAGTAGGTGTAGGGATCACATCGGAGGAAGTGCAGTAACCTCCATTCTCATTGTAAGTATAACCGGGCAGTGGGCAGTGTGAAGGTTGGGTCACTACTGGAGTGGGCTGGGGGGTGGGAGTTGGAGTAATATTTGCAGAAGTGCAATACCCTCCGTTTTCAACGTAAGTATAGCCGGGGAGAGGACAGGCAAAGGCTAAGACCTGTGTGGTTCCGATTAAGAATGCCCATAACAAAAGTATGACGGCCAGTGCCCCGGGTATTGCTGGAAAAAGTGAGTTTTTGAGAAGTGTCATAAGCGGACTCTTTTTACGCGCCTATTATACTATATTATAGGCCGTTTAGTCAAATTCTTAGGTTGGTTAGGAGGCCCCTGGTGGATTGTGATAAGATTTTAACTGCGGTGGAGTTTGAATGCGTGATACCAACTGGAGAGTGTCTGTGGTATCAGCTCGCACAGAGGGGGAGTGTCGGTTTCACCACTGAAAGCCACACCGGTGGTCCCGCTTTCTAGAGCTTCCTTTATAGACATATTTGCCGGGAAAATTGTTACTACCCGGCCTAATTTCTTCCGGTGCGAATCAGTGCCGCCGATGGCTGCTCCCAGATACGGACGGTAACGGCGGTAAAAGTCCAGGGTTTTTTCGTTGGAGCGGCCGAAGGGATTATCAGCCACAGCTCCGTTGAAAACCTCAAAGCCGTCAATGTAAACTAGCGGATTGGAGTGTTTAATCAGGAAAAAGATTGCCCTTCTTCCCAGGGAAGGGGTTGCCATGGAATGGGGATGAGAAGCATAAACCTTTCCCCCTAACTCGTGTGTATCCTGCACCATCCAGGCCAATCTTTCCCATTTTTTCAAAGAAGCTGGGTTATCGGTAAAACCGTCAGGGAATAAGGCTAGATGGTGGCGGAGAAGGCTGTCTGTGCGTTCAACTCCCGGTATGACGGTCAGCCTGTTTCCTGCATAAGCCATAGCCTCAAGCGCCGGTTCAATAGTATCATGATCGGTAATGGCAATGGCTGCCAGGCCTCCATCGATGGCCCGGTCGACTGCCTCCCTGGGGGTAAGTTTGCCATCAGAGCCGGTGGTGTGAATGTGCAGGTCAGCCAGCTTTAATTTTACCGGCATTTCGATATATTCCGGCCAGTAAATTTCCTGCATGATGCTCTGATTGTAACAGCTAATAGCCGTGGCAGGAAGTTTTGAGTATAATTTCAGGTGAAAATTCATGGAAAACTGACCTATGAACCGTAGATACCTTAACCTCGGCGGCAGGAAATTTAAACTGCCGATTTTTTTGCCTGATGCGACGAGGGGAGTAGTGCGCAGCCTGGATTCTACTGACCTGAAGAATACCGGCGTTTTGGGTGTAGTGGTTAATACTTATCATCTGCTCTCTGAACCGGGCTTGGATGTACTTAAAAAAGCCGGGGGTGTCAAGAAACTGATGAATTTTGATGGCCTGGTAGTTTCCGATTCCGGGGGTTTCCAAATATTGTCTCTAATCTACGAGGATAAAAGGCTGGGTGAGATAACGGATGAAGGAGTGGTGTTCAATCTGACCTCAACCGGCGAGAGAAAGAAAACACTGCTCACCCCAGAAGGATCAATCCGGGCCCAGTTTGCGCTGGGCGCCGATATCTTAATCTGTCTGGACGACTGCCCGCCGAAAGATGCGGATACGGCAGTGCTTAAACAAAGCGTTGAAATGACTATTGCCTGGGCCAGGCGCTGTAAAGATGAATTCACGAAGCAGCAGAAGAAGGAAAAGTTAGACGGCAAGCCGTTGTTGTTTGCCGTTATTCAGGGCGGCAGAGATAAAAAGCTACGGCAATTTTGCGCAGAGGAACTTAAAAAGATAGGCTTTGACGGCTACGGTTTCGGCGGCTGGCCGATAGGGGAAAATGGCCGGGTTGATTATGAAACGCTGGAATTTACTGCCGAGTTGATGCCGGACGATTTACCCAAGTACGCCCTGGGTATTGGCGATCCGGCCTCGATTGCCCGCTGCTTTAAGATGGGCTATGCTATTTTTGATTGTGTCCTGCCGACCCGCGATGCCCGGCATGAGCGGCTGTATATCCTAAAAGACAATTTGGCTAATGAAGTGGACCCGGCGGAATATTTATACATTAATAGAGAAGCCCTCGCTAATGACCTGGCTCCAATCTCGAAAACCTGCGACTGCTGGACATGCCGAAACTTCAGCCAGGCATATCTTCGCCATTTGTTTAAGATTAAAGACACCTTAGCCTGGCGCCTGGCGACCATTCATAATTTGCGGACTTATACCAGACTGATGGAGCTGCTTTACCATGCTTAAATTGTCTCAATTTGATTACCAACTTCCGCTTGAGTTGATCGCCAATGAACCGGCCAGCCCCCGGGACGCCTCAAAACTGATGGTAATTGATCGGCGTGGCCCAGTAGGCCATCATATTTTCCGTGACCTGCCGGGTTTGCTCAAACCAGATGACGTGCTTGTTTTTAACCAGACTAAAGTTTTTCCCGCCAGGCTTTACGGCCAGAAAACCACCGGCGGGAAAGTAGAAATTTTGCTATTGGCACTGCTGGGAAGTAATACCTGGGAGGCAATCTCTTCTCCTGGACTTAAAGTTGACCAGATTGTTACTTTCGATCCGGGTTTTCAGGCAGAGGTGTTAAGTGTTGACCGTGACGGAGTCACCAAGCTGCAGTTTAATATAAGCGGGCCGGCTTTTTGGCAAAAACTGGATAAGCTTGGGATTGTGCCGTTGCCGCCTTACATTAAAAATACCCAGCCGCAACCGGTGGTTCGTAAGGAGTACCAAACAGTTTATGCGAAAGAAACCGGTTCAGCGGCGGCGCCGACTGCCGGGCTGCATTTTACTCCCGAGTTACTAGGGGAGTTGGGGAAGTCAGGGATAGAATTGGGATATTTGACGCTGCATGTTGGTCTAGGAACCTTCAAGCCGGTGACATCAGAAAAAATTGAGCAGGTGGTTTTGCATAAGGAGCGTTATTTTTTACCGGAAGATGTGGCTGAAAGATTAAATAAGGCTAAAGAATTGGGCAGGCGGGTTATTTCTGTGGGTACAACTACCTGCCGGGTACTGGAAGGTTGCAGTAAAAATGGGAAGCTTGTGCCCGGAGAAGGCGAAACCAGTTTATTTATTAAGCCGCCGTACAAATTCCAGTTTGTAGACGGGCTTATAACCAACTTTCATCTTCCCAAATCCAGTCTGCTGATGCTGGTTTCTGCTTTTGCCTGCGCGCCAAACACTGAGGCCCTTTTTACCGATTTTTCTGAAACTGTCATCGGGAAGGCTTACCGGGAGGCAATTAAAAACAAATACCGTTTTTTCAGCTTCGGGGACGCTTCCTTGATAATTTAAACTTCCACTTGCTTTTTTATGTGATTATCTTAAACTGTCGTCATAATGAATCTGGAGATTTATGGCAAAGTCGTGGGGGGTGACGGACTGGTTAAGATTACTGAATTAAGCTGGAGCAAACATGCTGGTCTTGATTGGAGAGAAAAAAAGCTGAGGAAGAATTGCGTGGGGTGTCCGCGTTTTGTCATGCACCGCTCGGCAGAAATTATTGATCATATTCGCTTGCTGCAGGGCCGCAGGCAGCCTCACAAAGTCTGGCCGGAAAACCCGGTCGGCCTTTGTATAGGGGACTATGATCATCAAAGGGTTTTGGTTCCTGTGCCAGCAGGTGAGCGGCCGGGAATATGCACATTACCCAGAAAGTTTGAAGTTGCCCGGAGTTTCCTCAGGGCGGTAAGTGTCGGATTCAAGGAACGGGATTTTACTGCTCCGCTGCCGGCTGCGAAGGCTGATAATCCTTCAGAAGATATTTTTTCTCAGAGTGCTCCCGATTCCCCACTTCAGCTAAGGCTATTTTAAGAGCGTTAAAGAGTATGCCTTTTTAAGAAAAACGTTTTTGCTATCTCAACTACGGCCAGGTAGGTGGTGACCAGAATAATTAGTGCTGCAAAATAGAGCGGTGGAGGTTGGACAAAACCTAAAGAGGCGGCAAGAGGAGTATATGGCAGCAAAATCCCGATGCTGACAACCATCAGGCAGGTTAGACCGAGCCATCTCCCGGGCCTGCTTCCCCAAAAAGGTGTCCGTCCGGTGCGGATGACAAAGACAACAAGAATTTCCGTAGCCACTGACTCAATAAACCAGCCGGTTTGAAAAAGGGAATTTCGGGCATGAAAGATAAAAAGCATTACCCCATAGGTTAGGAAGTCATATAAAGAACTGATCGGTCCGAAAAAGAGCATGTAATGTCTGATAAAGCTGATGTTCCAGTGACGGGGTTTAATCAGCGATTCCGGGTCAACGTTATCTGAGGGGATGGTCATTTGCGACACATCATAGAGGCTGTTGGTCAAAAGTATTTGTACCGGTGTCATCGGCAAGAAAGGCATGAAAAAGGACGCACCGGCGGCGGAGAACATGTTGCCGAAATTAGAACTGGTGGCCATGAGAATATATTTGATGGTGTTGCTGAATGTTTTGCGCCCTTCTGTAATCCCGTCGGCGATAACATCCAGGCTTTTGCGAAGCAAAACTACCGAGGCGCCATCTTTGGCTACATCTACTGCTGTGTTGACGGAAATCCCCACATCGGCACTGTGCAAAGAGGGCAAGTCATTAATCCCGTCACCCATATAACCCACGGTATGGCCGAGTTTTTGAAATGCTTCAATGATGCGCAGTTTTTGCTCAGGTGTTACCCGGGCAAAAACGTCCGTTTCATTTATTTTTTTCAAAAACTCTTCTTCGGACAAGTTTTCCATCTGTGAGCCAAGTAAAACATTGCGCACTGGGATATCAACCTCATGGCAGATTTTTTGAGTAACAATTTCGTTATCGCCGGTAATGATTTTGGTTTGGACATTCAAAGCATGCAGTTTCTCTATCGCCTCCTTGGCACTTTTTTTAGGGATATCTAAAAACGTCACGTAACCGACAAAATGTAAATCCCTGGCATTTTCCCAGGAGTATTCATTTTTCAACGGCACTTTTTTTGTGGCGACCGCCACCAATCGTAACCCGTCATTGTTTAAGGAAAGAAATTTTTGATGTAACCTCTCTTTTTCTCCGCCCTCACATAAAGCCAGAATGCTGTCGGGTGCGCCTTTAACGATTAAAAGCGCCCCTTCACCATCCCGGACGGCGGCATACATTGCTTTTTTATTATAGTCAAATGGTTCCTCGTCGATTTTTTTGACAGTGTTATCCGGACGGATGTCGTGTTTTAACGCATATTCCCATAAAGATACGTCAATGGCGTTGCCTAAAACTTTGTGGTGGATAATGGCGCTGTTACAAAGGAGGGATAGCTGCAGTACTTTCTCACTCTGCCTGCCATCAGCATTGAAATATCCGGTAACATCGATCTGCCCTTCGGTAATGGTACCGGTTTTGTCGGTGCACAAAACATCCATATTGCCGAGGTTTTCAATAGAGATAAGCTGTTTGACAATAATATGTTTCCTGGCAAGCTTTCCGGCACCGTGGGATAAGCTAATTGTGACAATTACTGGCAAAAGTTCAGGTGTAAGCCCTACGGCAATGGCCAGTGCGAAAAGCAAGGAATTAATAAAATTGTGCCCAAGTAAGGTGTTGCCGGCAAAAATTATGATTGTCATAATCAGAATCACCCTAACAATTAGGTCGCCGAACTGCTGCAGCCCTTTTTGAAAATCAGTGACAGGACGGATAAAAGAAGAGGTTTCGGCAATTTTACCGAACTGGGTGCCTTTGCCAATAAAGATTACCACGCCTTTCCCTGAACCGCTTTTCACGGTTGTGCCCATGTAAGCGATATTGGCGATGCCCACACCGCTGCCTTGATTTTCCTTTAACCCTGCGCTTGTTTTAAAAACTGTTTTCGCCTCGCCGGTTAAGGCAGACTGGTTTATTTCCAGATCTTTAGTTTCAATCAGGCGCAAATCAGCCGGGATAATGCTTCCCTGCGAGAGGAAAACAATATCGCCGACGCTCAGGTGTGACACGGGAATTTCCAGTTTTTCGCCGTTTCGCTCAACCAGTGCAGTTGGGGAAATCTTCTTCAAAAGCAGCTCAACTGTGCGTGCTGCGATGTATTCATTCCAAAACCCCAGGATCACGCTTAGGATAATCATGGCAAAGATGTAGTAAGAGCTGACCCCCTGACCCAATAAATAGGAAATAAATGTCGCCGCAGCGAGGATGATAATTAATGGATTACCTGTAAACTGGCGCAAAAATATCATTAAAAGATTAATCTGCCGCCGGTGGATGATATTTAAACCGTAAGTTTTCTGCCGCTTTAATACTTCCCCCTCGCTTAGGCCGGAAGCGGAAGTCTGCAGTTTGTCTAATATTTCCTTCGGGCTATCCTGCCAGTAGCTTTTTTCGTGCAGCAAATCAAGGGCCATACCTTTAGCATACTAAAAGATTTCTCTTTAAAACAAGCAGAAGGTGGAAGATTTCCGTGCTGTCATATTTTGAGCCGCTCCCTGTTTCAGTGGCAGGCAGGATCCCTGTTTTGATGTATCATTATTCTTGCTTAGCGGTTGGCATTTTTGTACAATAAGGGAAGTTTCTGCCTTAGGGGAGGTGAGAAGGACATGGTTTGATACCCAAACCTGTCCACCGGTGAGCCGTAATGCAACCATTGTGGCGAGTGTACTCGTTTTTATCCTAGTGGCGGTTTATTTAGTCCTGTTGCGGGTCCGCTGGGTGACAATTCAATTGCCGCAGAAGCCTAACCGCTCTGCCTTTGCGACATCAGTGGTTCAGCCACCTGCTGCTACCCCAACCTTAACCGTTTTTCAGGCCACTGCTGCTCTCTCCGCTGCCAGTCCATCAGCCGGTGCTGTCCGACACAGCGCAACTGAGGACGCTAAAAAGAGTGCAGGTAATTAAAAAAGGGTGTAATATTATTGCTACTCTTCAAAATAATTCTTTTATGCAAGAAAATAAGGAAAAAGTAGAGAAATTGGTCATTGTCGGCTCAGGTCCTGCAGGGCTTACCGCTGCCATCTACGGCGCCCGCGGTTTTTTGAATCCCCTGGTTGTTACCGGCCGCTCAGCTGGGGGACAGCTAATGCTGACTACAGATGTTGACGATTTTCCGGGTTTTCCTCAGGGCATAAAAGGTCCAGCCTTAATGGAGTTGTTTCGCGCTCAGGCCGAGCGTTTCGGAGCAAGGATCCTGGAGGAGGAAGTGACTCAGGCTGATTTTTCCGGGCATCCCTTTAAGATTACCACCGACAACCGGGCCATTTTGACCAAAGCGGTAATTATTGCTACCGGTGCTTCTGCGCTGTGGTTGGGTTTGCCATCGGAGAAGCAGCTGATCGGGCGGGGGGTATCAGCTTGTGCTGTTTGTGATGGACCGTTTTTCCGGGGGAAAAAGGTGGTTGTGGTGGGTGGAGGAGATGCCGCCATGCGCGAGGCGCAGCACCTCTCAAAGTACGCTTCGCAGGTGACGATTGTTCACCGCCGGGAAGCTCTCAAAGCGCAGGAAGCGCTGCAGCAGTTGGTAAAAAAACTGCCTAATGTTAACTTCGTTTATAACAGTACAGTTGAAGAAGTGTTGGGAAAGGAAAGAGTCAGCGGAGTCAGGCTGAAAAATACCCTTACCGGAAAGGTGAGCACGTTAAAAACCGATGGGATGTTTTTGGCTATCGGTAGTCGGCCGAACACGCAGTTTTTAGAGGGGCAAATTAACTTGGATAAAAAAGGTTATGTAGAAATAAGTGATGAAACAAAAACTTCCGTTCCCGGAGTTTTTGTGGCGGGGGATGTGGCTGACTGGCATTACCGCCAAGCGGTAACCGCCGCCGGCTCCGGGTGCAAGGCCGCCCTGGATGCAGAACACTACCTCGACCATCTTGATGCAGCTACCTCATAACATTTCAGGCGTAACTCTAGTATAATACTGGTAGCCGGTTGCGCCTGGCGCCTAGGAGGAAACTATGTCTGCTGCCCAGCCTGAAGCTGGTCCGAAAGTAAATATTTACACTGACGACACTGCCCATGTCCGGGAGCTCCATGAGGGAGTACAGGCAGCACTTAAGGATGAGGCAAAAACTCTGCAGGAAGATGTTTTTAAATTACCTGAAAATAAACCGGAAGCTACGGTGCCGCCCAGTGAGCAGCCGGTAGGGCCGGAATCATTGCGTGACCTCCTTAAATTACCCAACCATCAGATATCTTTTTATGATGTTGTCCCAAAAGAGTATGTTCCGGAAGCGCTGATTAAACCGGAAGACCGCGAGGGCAGCTCTTCCTCCAAAAACTACCTGGATATATTGCTGGATAGAGATAGCCAACGGGATGATCAGGAAGGAGGTAAAAAAACTTAATGGAAGTTGGTACTGCGGCTACAACCACCGTGGCCAGCGGCCTGCCGGATTTAACCGGTTGGATTATGGCGCTTTTTTTAATCATCATTTTTTTTGGTATCTTTGGCCTGGCTGTCTATTATTTCGGCCGCCGCTTTTTAATTTCCTACCGCCACCGTGACCGCGATAAATATTCCTTGGATTTTGTCCTGCTGCAAATTAAAGTGCCCCGTGACAACGAGGTAAAAATTGATGCCATGGAACAGATGTTTGCGGCTTTGTATTCCATTAAAAAAAGCTCCGGATGGCTTAATTTAACGGTACAGCCGCATATCTCCTTTGAAATTGTTGCCCTGCATGAGTCAATCCGTTTTTTTATCGCTGTGCATAAGTCGTTTAAGGACTTGATAGAAAAACAAATTCACGGGGCATATCCTGATGCCAGCGTGGAAGAGCTGCCGGAGTACAATATCTTCTCCGAAACTGGCCACACTGCTTATTCCCAGCTGAAGCTTCGCGCGGCGGATTATTTCCCTTTAAAAACTTACCGCGATTTGCCGACTGACCCGATGTCTTCTTTAACCTCTGCTCTGGCTAAGCTGCAGCCGGAGGAGGGAGCAGTGGTTCAGGTGATAATTGCTCCTACGGATAACAAATGGAAGGATAAGGGCAAAGCTTGGTTGAAGAAGGAAAAAGATCCCGGCAAGCCGGAAGCACCAAAGCCGCCGCCTGATGCCAAGCAGCTGGAAGCAGTGGAGAGTAAAATCACTCGGCCTGGATTTCATGTTACTGTGAGAATTGTGGCCTCATCCAC
>JAJYIE010000004.1 GCA_021790255.1 bacterium
TAAAATCACTTGGCAATTTTCTGCGTTTGTCTCAAATGTGTTTGATCTTTTTCATCAATAGCTACTTATTGTTCAGTAATTTGTATAAATGTCATTCTTTTTTCAGCTATGATCATATTGGTGCACCCATAACTAAGTTATGAAAACAATGCAAGCAAGACTTGAAAAAATAGAAGCTCAGTATAAACAACAAACATATACCAACGTTGATAGTGCAATGGTTCGGGTATTACGCATGATTATTGACGCATATAGTCAAAAGACATATATACCAAAAGAAGTAGATAAAATAACGCATGAAGAATGGCAACTTGATTGTGAAAAGGAATTACGTTACCAACGCATACATTTTGGAGAACAAGCGGTTGAAGACAGGAAACAAATAAATGATGACTTTGAAGCATATATTACAGAGGTTGGCGGATGGAAGGACTAAAGTATGACTATACAAACCAAACTTACAAAACTTGAGATGCAATTACAAGCAAAGTTTTCAGTAGAAAGACCGAGTGAGCAACCAGTTATTCGGCTCTGGTCAGAGCTTATACGAGATGAGGTGCAAGAAGGATTTGGTATAAAAGCAGAGCCAATGCTTGTAGTGCCTGATAATCTAAAAGTTAGGCATGTTGATTGGGAGTACTTTTATAACTCAATTCAGAAACGTAGAGTTGAATTTGGCGAAAAAATCTATAAAGAACAAATTGACTTTTGTAATGAAATAAAAACAGTGATTGATAGTGCTGAGGGATGGAAGGACTAATAATCATGCGGTGTATATTTATCAAGAGAAACAAAGAACAATGTAGGGCACATAAGATGCTTGACTCCACTTTCTGTTTTAGACACAATCCCAAGCACGTTAAAAAGGTAAAAGAGCTGTTACTCAATGAGACCGATATACAAGTAAAAGATACATTCAGAGCAGACCTCAAAAAAGACCAAGCAAGTACGATTACAATTAGTGGAGACTTAGACAAGCTCAAAGTGGAGAAAGAAAAGCACAGCAAAGCAATTATGAGCTATGAACAATTCCTTGAACTATTTAACGACTTGCCTGATATTATAAGCAAAACGAAGTCTTTGAAAGAGAAAGATTATTTACTTGGAAAAACCTACTTGAACTGCGTTGTAAAAGATAAGAAAGTCTTGTCCTGTCAATTAAATCCACCATTCAATAAGTTTGTGAAAAGTGGTGTTTTGACATCTAGTCGGATTGCAGAAACCACACTTGAACTATATGATTTTATCATAAACAACTTAGACACGGTAGACAAATTTAACGAGGACGTCAGTTTATATTTACAGGGTAAAAAGTCTTTTCAGCAGTCACAGTACATGAACGTCATGCTATAATAAAAATATGAGCGATAGAACTTTAATTCAAAAATTGAAGGCAGCCATTGACTCGGAGAAAAATAGCAGTATCAAAAAGGATAATTTGACAGATGTGGCAAGTCAAATTAGCAATCAACCAAGCACCTCGCAGCCACAGAGCAGTAATGCCAGCGATAACAGCAATAATCAACCTCAAAATCTTGGAAATAATCAAGTTGTTGGCGCAGATGGCACAGTTATTGACCTCAACATAGACCAACAAAACACCATTAAAAAGTAATACTTCATCAAGCTGTATTTTATTGAACTATATAGTTATTGATATCCTTGTGCTTGGGTGTGAAACATGTGAGCGTATTTGCCGGCTTTTTTCATTAGTTCTTCATGCGTACCCCTTTCAATAATTTGCCCATCATCAATTACAAAAATCTTATTGGCATTTCTAACGGTTGAAAATCGGTGAGAGACCAGAACTAATGTTTTGTCTTTGTACGCTTTTTCTAAATTATTAAATATTTCATACTCTGCTTCTGCATCAATGGCGCTTGTTGGCTCATCAAGAATAAGCAAAGGGGATGATTGATAAAAGGCTCTTGCAATTGCTAATTTTTGCCATTGACCAACAGATAATTCCTCACCATCCTCATATTCCCTGCCCAATATCTGGTCAAATTTTTTTGGTAGTTTTTCAATAAACTCATATGCACCTGCTTTTTTAGCTGCCTCTTTTATAAGCATTTCATCTTGTTTCGCTGGGTCACCAAGTACTATATTATCTCGGACAGTCAAGTAATAATGTACAAAATCTTGAAATAATGTACCCATATGCTCGTACCAGTTTGCAAGTTTTATCTCTTTTATATTTATGTCATTTATCAGAATTTCGCCCTCAGTTACATCATAAAATCTACAAATGAGTTTAATTATTGTTGATTTACCTGCACCATTTACACCAACAAGAGCAGCGCTCTCGCCAGATTGCACAATGAAAGATACATTTTTTAATACTTTTTGACCATTTGGGTATTGAAAAGACACATTCTTAAATTCTATTTTTGGTGGATAAATCTTTTCAAAAATAACGGGATGCGCAGTCTCATTGATTAGTCTTGGTAGTTCTAAAACCTCAAAGTAATGGTCTATGTACAAGTTATGCTCATACATTTCACCAAAATTAGCAACAGCATTTGCAGCGCTTCCATCTAGTTGGTCAATCATATTGATTAGCAATGTAAAACTACCAATAGTGATTATTCCATTTAAAACGTGGGGTAATTGTAGATATGCAATCACAAACAACACAATTGTTTCTAGGATTGGAGGGTACATTAGTTGGCGTAAATAATTATCTAATGGTTTCTTGTTAAGATTGAATAAATAATCTTGTACTTCTTTGAGCTTAGCAAGAAGCGTTTTTTGTGATTGAAAAATTCTCATTTCTCTTATCGCCTCAGGACTAGCAAGTAAATAGGTAAGATACCAAATTTTTCTCACCTGCGGTGCGCCCGACCCATAAATTGACCATTGAATTGTGCCATATTTTGCACGCAGGTATAGTCTTGGCAAGGTTACAATAGTAATTGTTACTGGTATCCACCATCCAAATGGAAGTAATATTATAAAAGCTGCAATATAACCAACAATACTACTGAAAAAGTAAGCAAACTGACGTAAAAAATCAGGTGGTCGCCATGTTAGAGTATCACGAGTTTTTGATATAAGATTTTGTGTTTTTGGGTTTTCTAAGTGGGCAATATCTAATTGCGATAATTTATCATAAAAACGTCTATTTAATTCATTTTGAATTGTGTAACGAAAAAGATAGTCAAAATAAACAATATGAAGCCCCCACTGGACAATGCTTTCAGCAAGATTGAGTACATAGCGAGTAGCAAGGATAGCAATAACTACCAGAGGTACAGTAACAATACCAGAAGCCAAATGATTACCAAGTAAACTATCAATGAGGTATTTCAGTGTTAAACTTGCAATCAAGGGCGCTAAAGCGCCTATCATTGCAGTAAAATAATAACCAAAGGTTACTCTTTTATCCATTTCCCACGACAACAAGAGCATTTTTCTTAGATTGGTTAAAACATGTTTCAGTTGTTGCAATGAAGTTTGTACTTTCATACACACAATTGTATCAGATTTTATTTGTCTAAATTTGTATAAATAATCTCTTTTTGACCCCTATAATTAAATAGGGATACCCCCCATAACTAAGTTATGACATTGCAAAATAAAATCACAAACCTAGAAAAATATGTTAGAGCAAGAACACCTCAGCCGAGGGATATTCTTACAAGAGTAACTCGCATTGTAATTGCTGTAGGCGAGTCACACAGTCCCGGCAGAACTCTTGAGCCGATAGACGAGATTGACAAAATTACCCACGCAGAGTGGTATGAGTTCACGAATAAACATCCAGACTGGAAAGACCCTTATTACATAACAGAATTTGACGAAGCCTTGGCATGGAAAGACTAATAAAGTATGCAATGTAAATTTATAAGAAAAAACAAACAGCAATGCAAGGCGCATAGCATGAGAAGTACTAAACTTTGCTTCAGGCACAGCCCTGACCACGCTAAACAAGCCTTAAAAGCCTCGCAAGCCGGCGGGACAAACAGAAGCCCGTCTGTTGCCTTTCAAGAAGAAATTACTCTCAATAATACAAGAGATATCCAAAAACTGATAGGTAAGGTCATCAATGGTGTTTGGCAAGGAAAAGTACCAATCAAAGTTGGCTCAACCGTTGGTTTTCTTACTCGTTGCTGGCTTGATGCCTATGAGAAATCAGAGCTTGAAAGACGAGTTGAAGAACTTGAGAAGAAAATAACAGCATTGTAATTATACTGCCTTGAGCTTTCTTAACCTGTATAATCAAAGCATGCAATATACAACACAAGATTTAGTTGGCTTCCTCAAAACTCTTAACACTGCGGATGATGAAAAAGATAATGCAACAAGTATCAAATACGTGATTTATGCCAGAAAATCCACAGAAAGTGAAGAACGACAGGTACGTTCACTTGGCGACCAAGTAACAGAGTGCAGAAAAATAGTACAAGACAGAGAGCTACAGGTAATTTCAACCCCTATTACTGAGTCAGAAAGTGCGAAAGAGCCAGATATTAGACCAAGATTTAGGCAGATGATTGACGACATAAAAGGTGGCAAATACGGTGGCATTATTGCGTGGCACCCGGACAGACTTGCACGCAATATGAAAGATGCAGGTGAAATTATTGACCTCTTGGATAAAAAAATTATCAAAGACTTACAGTTTGTGAGCTTCACTTTCCAAAACAATACCGCAGGCAAAATGCTTTTAGGAATAGCATTTGTTTTGTCAAAACAGTATTCAGACCAGCTAAGCGATAATGTGCTTCGTGGTAATAGGAGAAGCATTGAGGAAGGAAAATATATCAATAAAACTAAGCACGGTTATTTCAAAGACGTAAACCAATACTTACGACCAGACGGAGATAATTTCTTACTCATAAAACAGGCATGGAAAATGAGACTTGAGAATAAACAGCTTGAGGAAATTGCATCGTTTCTCAATACCAATCACTACAGCAGACCGACAAGCGTTGGTGGTAACACCCACGAGCAATACACCATAGACGTGAAGCGTGTATCAGAGATTTTACGTGACTCTATTTACTGTGGTGTCTTGTTATTTGGGGAAAAGGAGAAAAAGATAGTTGATTTGACACAGATATATGATTTTATACCAATGGTTACAGTTGATGAGTTTCTCAAAATAAATAAAATCACCAGCATTGATAAGTTTTTCAAACAGCGTTTCAAAGTGGAAAAAGAGGGAAGCATAAGAGCTGATTTATTGCGGGGCAAAGTCATTTGTGGCTATTGTAACCACCCAATGGTATCTGCAATCTCAAACAAAATGAATAAAAAAGGACTAACACACTATTACAACTATCGCTGTGATAATAAAAGCTGTAAAGCAAAGGCAAAGGCAATAAGAGCGCATGTTGTAGTGGATTACTGTATTGATTTTCTGCGACAACACAAATTTAACACGAGGGATGTCTACGACCATTATGTAGCAGAAATGAAACGTGTTATTGCAAACCAAGAGCAAATACTTGAGACACAACGGCATACACTCACAAAAGCAAAAATTGATACTGAAGACAAAGTAGATAAAATAAAAGACTTGCTGCTCAATGAGACAGATATACAAGTAAAGACACATTCAGAGCAGACCTCAAAAAAGACCAAGCAAGCATTGTTACAATCAGTGAGGACTTGGACAAGCTAAAAGAAGAAAAAGAAAAGCACAAAAAGGCAATCTTGAGCTACGAGCAATTCCTTGAACTGTTTAACGATTTGCCCGATATAATAAGCAAAACCAAGAGTTTAAAAGAAAAAGATTATTTACTTGGAAAAATATACTTGAACTGCGTTATAAAAGATAAGAAAGTATTGTCCTGTCAATTAAATCCACCATTCAACAAGTTTGTGAAACATGGTGTTTTGACGTCTAGTCGGGGTGGGGAGAATTGAACTCCCTACATCCGGACCCCCAGCCCGGCGTTCTGCCGATGAACTACACCCCGAAGTTCGGACTATTTCTGAACATATCTTCTACCAGCTATCAGGTACAAGAATAATTGCACTTTAACATTTTATCAAAAAACGAACATCTTATTAAATAAGCGTGTTAAATAAAACTCCGGATCCTTTTCTACCACCGAAACCTGCAGCTTTGTCCCGGCCAGATTTTTTGCCGCTTCCAGCCCGGCAATGCTGGCGCCGACAATAAGGACATCATAGAAACATTTCATGACAACCTCCTCTGTATATTAAAATAGTTTGCAAAAACAGAAAAGCTATTCTTGGAGTTCTTTTTCTATTTCAATCAGGCGCTGATATTTGATAAGCCGCTGTTTTTGCAGCGGGCAGCCGCTTTTTAACCCGTCTGCCTGCAGACCCACTGCCAGATCCGCAATAAAATCATCCATTGTTTCTCCGCTGCGGTGAGAAACAATAATTTTCCAGCCAAATGACTTGGCCAAAAGAGCCGCCTTTATTGTTTCGGAAACAGAACCGATCTGGTTTGGTTTAACGATTACGGCATTGGCCGCTTTTTTCTCCCCTATTTCCTGTACCCTCCGAGGACTCGTGGTTGTTAAATCATCCGCTACAATCCAGGCACTATCCCCCAATTCTTTAGTAATATAAATAAAATTTTCAATATCTTTTTCGTCAAAAGGGTCTTCGATTGATAATATTTTGTACTCATGAATAATTTTTTTGTACAAATTCCACAAATCTGACAGGTCAATCTCCCACTCCCGCAGGCTGTAGCGCCCGTTTTTGGCGAGAGCCGAGGCAGCAACATCCAGACTAATTTTTGTATCCGTTTGGCCTGCTTTTTCCTGCATGGCTTTTAGCACCTGCAACCCTTCTAAGGGATCAGATGAAGGAATTGTGTATCCACCCTCATCCCCCATTTTTAACTGCCCGTATTTGGCATGGATCTCGTCTGCAAGAAGCTGAAGCAGCTCCATCACCATCGTTAGGCTTTTCTTGGGGGAATTCACAGTGGGCACAAAGAGGTATTCCTGAAAAGGCAGGGAATTCTCAGCGTGCACTCCTCCTTCAATTAAGTTATAAAAACACCAAGGTAATTTTTCTGGCTTTGTCCCAGCAATCTGGGCCACTAAACTAAATGGCTCCAGGTTTTGTGAGCGGGCCAGCAGTTTGGTAAAAGCAATACTTAGAGCCAAAATTAAATTTCCACCTAAGGCGGCTTTGTTGGGTGTGCCGTCCAATTTAAGCAGCATCTCATCAAGCTGCTCCACGGATTCATACTCGCCGGATAAAATCTCCGGTTTTATCTGTTCCAGCTTTTCCACTGCCTCCATCGGATCTAAAACTACTACTTCGGTAGCTCCGGTGCTTTTACCTGAAGGGACAGAGGCTACTTCCACCAAATTGCCTGAGTGCATAGTTGCCTCGAGTGTATTATTGCCGCGGGAGTCGGGGATAAGTCTTAGATCAATACTGTCAATTCTCATTAATACTAATCTCTGCTTTTTTGCTCTTGCTCATACACAGACAGTGTTGTCTTAATAACTGAGTCGGGGTTTAAAGACATGCTTTCTATTCCCGCTTTTACCAGAAACTGGGCAAAGTCCGGATAATCAGAAGGCGCTTGACCACATATGCCGATATATTTCCCTTTTGCTTTGCATTTTTTGATCACTTCCGAAATTAGTGTTTTGACTGCCTCGTCTTCTTCATTACTAATCCCGCGGATCCGCTCATTACCGTCCCGGTCAATACCTAAAGTCAGCTGAGTTAAGTCATTTGAGCCGATACTCATCCCGTCATAAACTTCCAAAAACTCATCGGCTAAAATAACATTGGCGGGGATTTCACACATCACATATATATGAAAATCATCTTCCCTCTTCAGGCCGTTTTTCTCAATCAGGTCAACCACTTTCCGGCCTTCTTCCACAGTCCGGCAAAACGGCACCATCACCACGACATTTTTAAGCCCCATTTCGTCACGGACTTTTTTCATTGCTTTAAGTTCCAAAACAAAAGCCTCGGCAAATTCCGGATGATAATAACGGGAAGCGCCCCGCCAACCAATCATTGGATTTTCTTCTTTCGGTTCGTAGATATCACCGCCGATTAAAGTCTTGTATTCATTAGTTTTAAAATCCGAAAAGCGGACGATAACTTTTTTGGGATAAAAAGCGGCACCGATTTTAGCAATTCCGTAAGCCAGTTTATCCACATAAAATTGTACCTTATCCGGATAACCGAAAGTCCGCTCGTCAACCTGCTTTTTAACCGCCTGCGGTAAAGTCTTATAGTTTATTAAGGCATTGGGGTGAATACCGATATCCGAGGCGATAATAAACTCTTCCCGAGCCAACCCCACACCGCTGCTGGGCAGAAAAGACTTCTCAAAAGCTGTTTCCGGAGTTGCGATATTGATCATGATTTTAGTTTTCGGCTTGGGAAACTTTTCGATATCGTGTTCTTCAATTTTAAACTTCAGCAGGCCTTCATATACAATGCCGTCGCTGCCGGTAGTATCAACGGTTATTTTATCGCCGGTGGAAATTTTCTCAGTTGCCTCCTCTGAGCCGACAATACAGGGAATGCCCAGCTCACGTGAAACGATGGCGGCATGAGAAGTCCTTCCGCCCTTATCAGTGACGATGGCCGCGGCAATTTTCATAATCGGCTCCCAGTCCGGGTCAGTCATCTCCGTAACCAAAATCTCCCCGGCTTTAAAGGTTTTAATTTCAGACGGATCCATGATTACCCGAGCTACACCATTGGCAATTTTGCTGCCGACAGATGCCCCCCGGACAATTTCCCTGCCCGACTGCTGCAAAACATATTCATGAATCTTGGAAAAATCCCGCCCGGCCTGAACAGTTTCCGGGCGAGCTTGGACCATATAAAGTTCTCCGCTTTTACCATCCTTGGCCCACTCCGTATCCATTGGTGTCCACTTACCGTTTTTCTCGCTGTAATGGCTTTCAATTTCCACCCCCCAGGAAGCAAGTTTCAATATTTCATCATCTGATAAAACAAAAGTTTCTCGTTCTTTCTCGGAAGTAGAGACAATTTTGGTGGGGGTTTTATCAGAGTAAACCATTTTCTGGTTTTTTACTCCCAGTTTCTTGCTAATAATCGGCCGGAAATTTTCAACTCCCAAATTCTTTTTAAAAACCAAGAACTCATCCGGGGTAACCTCACCCTGCACTATCATCTCCCCCAACCCCCATGAACCGTTAATGATTACCACATCGCGAAAACCTGTTTCCGTATCCAAGGTAAACATAACCCCTGAGCAGCCCAGATCAGAACGAACCATTTTTTGAACTCCCACAGAAAGGGCAACTTCAAAATGGTCAAAACCCTTATCTACCCGGTAAGAGATTGCCCGGTCGGTAAACAGTGAAGCCATGGCTTTTTTGACCGCTTTTAAAATCTCTCTGCTGCCGCGGATATTAAGATATGTTTCCATCTCTCCGGCGAATGATGCTCCGGGCAAATCCTCCGCGGTGGCCGAAGAACGGACAGCAAAATCCGCCCCCTGCCTATATTTTTTCTCTGCCTTTTTGTGTGCTTCTGTAATTGCCTTCTCCAGTTCAAACGGGAATTTTGTTTCGGATATTTTCTGGCGGACTAGCCTACCTTTTCTGGCTAAATCATCAAGGTTGCGGGTATTAAGCCCGTCAAGAATTTTCCTAATTTCTTCTGCCAAACCCGTTTTATCCAGGAAATAGCGGTAAGCGGAAGCGGTTATAACATAGCCTGAGGGTATATTTACACCTTTAGGGGAAAGTTTCTGGATCATCTCCCCCAGAGAAGCATTTTTTCCACCCACTTCGCCCACATCATCAATTCCGACTTCTTCAAAATGGCGGATAAACGAATCTACCACGGTGGGGAAAGGATCATACTGCATATATTGATAGTAACATCTTCGGACAACTTAGGGAAGTGATCGTCAAAAAATCTTTTGGCTTACCTTATCCTCACCATTTCTTTACCCTCTTCCTATACTCCGAAGTGTAAACTTGCCTCATCAAATTAAGAGCAAGCCAGCTGGCAAATTAAATTTGGTGCTTCTTCCGGCAGGCAAACTGCTTCCACCCACCATCTGTCGGCAAGCCAACTCACAAAATCCGCGCCCCCCCGCAGAGGAATAAAAAGAGCTTAACCATCTGGTGGAAAAATCCCATCGTGTCTTATTTAAAATTTCCACCTCTTTTCCCTTTAACCTTTTTCCCGACAAAATCGTCATTGGCGAGAATAAGGTAAACATGATTGCGGCTGAGTTTATCGCCTCCGTCCAAACCCACAGCATCCTGATTGAGGATGTCCAGGATATATTTGTCAGCAACGGATTATTTTTTGCCAATCTGAAGGTAACTAACCAAAAATCCCCCAATAACAGCATTAATTTAAAATATTTAAGGAAGGATAAGGCGGAAGCTGCCCACCGCCAAGAAAACAGACCTGCTGAAAATTCCCATTGACGAGTTGGTAGACAAACTAATTGAACTGGGCAGTGAAGATGATATCACGACGGAGCAATTTGAAAGCTGACAAACCGGTATAATAATATCAGTGAAAGCGCATTTAAACATTCAGGTTATGGGTCGGGTCCAGGGAGTTTTCTTTCGGGCCAGCGCCCAACATGAGGCCGGCAAAATGAATATCACAGGATTTGTGAAAAACCGCCCTGACGGTTCGGTTTACATTGAGGCTGAGGGTAAAAAGAAAGATCTAAGTGAATTTACTGCCTGGTGTCAAAAAGGCACACCGATGGCGGAAATTGTCAGGGTGGAAATTACTGAAGATAAATTAAAGAACTTTAAAGCCTTCACAGTAAAATAGCTTTCCTCCAAAGCCAACAATTCATGGCATTTTGCACCCAAGGTCATTTCGATCCGCCAACTGGCGGAGAGAAATATAGCGTTAGCGCAAAGGACAACGTTCCCCTGGGGCTCTCACCTTCGGTTCGAGATGACACAGGAGTGGGTCATTAAAATAATAGCTGTCGTTACAACATTTGCCTTTTTGCTTAAGACATGAGAAAGTAAGTACATGAGGGGGGAAGCTTGACCCGACAGGCAGGTTTTACGCCGGTAGCAATTATTCTCAGTGTTTTGATCTTGGCTGCCTTGGGCAGCGTGGCATACTACTTTTCTCAACATCAATCAGTCCCTGCTGCACAGCCAAAAATTACCGTATCCCCGACTCCGCAACCGACATCTGACACAGCCGCTAATTGGAAAACGTATACAAATATAGAATATAGCTATTCCATTCATTACCCACCTGACCAAGCCGTGCAAGAAATAGAAGACGTAAATTCTGATATAAGATATTCCCAGTGTGTTGAGGTAGGACGAGTAATTACAAATGATCCTGCCTTTTATGCTCCGCAATTATATATTGAAGCTATAACTTCGCCCGTAGAAGGATCTTGTTATGGAAACGATATCTACACCGCTTACGGAAAATATGAAGAATGGAGAAAGAAATTAGATGCGATGAAGATTGGTGATGTAATAACACCAGTCAAAAATGAAGTCATTACACGCAAGAAAGATATTAATATTAACAGAAACACTGCAGAAGTTTTTGAGTTGACCACGTCTAAATGGATCGAAAGAATGATCACAGTAAACCACAACCAGATATTGTATGTCATTGGTGGATATAACCCGGATAAAAAATTTGATCAAATCCTTTTCACCTTTAAGTTTCTCTGATGCTTCGTCTTTAGTATAATTGTCATTTGTGAACCGGGATATTATTCAAAAAATTAAAAGCGGCGGGGTGGGGGTTTTGCCGACTGATACCATTTACGGTCTGGCGGGCCAGGCACTTTCCCCGCAGGCCGTGGAAAAAGCATACGATTTAAAAGGCCGGACGCCCGATAAGCCTTTTATTATTTTAATTGCCGGCATAGAAGATCTGGCGTTATTTGATATCAAACTGGACCCAAAAACCAAGGCATTTTTGAAAAAAACCTGGCCCAACCCGGTCAGTGTCATCCTCTCCTGCCCGGGAGAAAAATTTGCCTATTTGCACCGGGGTACAAAAAGTCTAGCTTTCCGGGTTCCCAAGGATAAAAACCTAAGGCAGTTACTCACCCAAACCGGTCCGCTGTTTGCCTCCAGCGCTAACCTACAAGACCACTTTCCCGCTCAAACCATCGCAGAAGCAAAAAGATATTTCGGTAAGCAGGCGGATTTTTATATCGACCGGGGCAAACTCTCTTCCCCACCCTCAACCCTGATTAAAATTGAAAATCAAAAAATAAAAATACTGCGGCCGGGTAGTTTTCCCGTTAATATCTGGGTACTCCAGGAAACGGACGAAGGAAAAAATAATAAACCAGTCCGTAAATAATCACTGCTAAAATCAGATAAATGACAACCCATTGCCAAGTTGGCCTTTTTTGGCCATACACGGAAGCAGGTTTTTGATCCGGCTGGTCTTCACCATCCATGGGCAAATTCTACTTCACAAAATAATCACCTGCAGTAATCACCATTACAAAACCAGGGTTATTTACCTGTACCGGCAGCTGCGTTAGAATGAAGAAAAGTTTATGGACAAAACCAGCCAGCTGCAAAAACTTAAAGCGGAGATGGAAGCTGATCAAGGCTTACCGCTTCGTCACCAAGCCACTCAACTGGTCTTCGGAGAAGGCAATCCGGACGCGCAATTTTACTTTTTAGGGGAAGCGCCGGGATATTGGGAAGATCAAAAAGGGCGTCCTTTTGTCGGTCAAGCCGGACAGCTTTTAGATAAAACCCTGGAGGAAATCGGCCTAAAAAGATCCGACGTGTATATCTCCAATGTCGTTCGCTTCCGTCCACCCGGCAACCGCGATCCACTGCCGGAAGAGTTGGAGGCGTTTGCCCCTTACATCAACCGAGAGATTGAGATCATTGATCCGAAAATCATCGTCACTTTGGGCCGCTTTTCCATGGGCAAATTTATCCCTGACCAAAAAATCTCCCGTATCCACGGCCGGGTCTTTCAGGTGGAGTGGAAAGATAAAAAGGTCACAGTGGTACCAATGTACCATCCGGCAGCAGCTTTGAGAGCCGGGGAAGTATTAAAGCAGTTTCAGGAAGATTTTAAAAAGCTCCCCAAAATTTTACAAGGCCCTCAGGAAGAAGAGAAAAAAAGCGATGACAGCAGCGGAGGCGGCAGTGATAACTCCAACCAGCCCACTCAGCTTAGTTTAATTTAATGACTCCACCAGCCGGCGATGAGATCTGTCCAAAGAAGCGTCACCGGTATGGTTTGAGTATCGCCCACATTAACATATAGTTCCAACATCAGTTGCCCAAGCCGCTTTTTTATCACCCCGCCACAGGCGTAAACTACCCGCCTTATTTCCGGGTGTAATTCTTCAATCATTGGTGTGCCGTCATCATTTAAAAAATCATCCGGAGTCAAAATCGGATTCGAGTCGATCTCAACATCATATTTACCAGCCGAAAATTTGCCGTTGCTCTGAAATAATTTAGCCCGGCCAAGTGAATAGACAAATTTCTCCCCCATTTTTTAAATACCGTGGATAATCATCAGCGCTTCCCGCTCATTTACCCAAAAAGGTGGTATAGCTGTTCCAATCCTCCAGGATGCTCACTCAATTCCTTGGGGAAAATTAATCTCAGATAAAGCCACAGCCTTTTGTCCGTCAAAGGGCTTTTAGAAAGTCGTGTTATTACACTAGCAATTTCTCTACTGCCGCCAAAAGGTACTAAAACTCGCCGGTCCCCCGCAAGCATCTCTTTGGCATAAATGTAAGTCGTAGAAACACAAACCTTATCAGCCCCGATGGCATAAGCCGGCGCTCCCGAAGTAATTTGCTCGGGGTCAATATAAGGTGTAACGGAGAAATCCGTTACTTCTATAAAGGTCACCAGCTCTTCCACACTGACATATCTGTCAGTAAAACTTACATTGCTTTCTACGCCTAAGTTGTTTGCCAGCATTTTCAGGTTTCCCATCTGACTCAAGTAATCAGGATGTGTTTCCCTAATAACCTGATAGATAAAATTCGGCACTTTTTTACCATCTCCGGCAAACTCTTAATGGCATGTTCAATCCCCTTGTGATGTGAAAGCAAATTAATGCTGGTCATAACTACCTTGCCGGAAAGATTTAGTTTGGCCTTAGCTTTTTGGGTGTTAAAGATAGAAAAATTCGGTATACCGTGAGGGATAACCACTACATCATCCAGAGGTACCCCGTAATTTTGCTGCAGATTCTTGGCCGTTTCTTCCAGCATTACCGCCACAAAAGATGACCTTTTACAAAGTGCCCGGATAATCCTGATATTTTTAGCATTAGGTTTTGTGGTAACTGTATGCAGGGTAGTAATAATCGGCCTCTTAACTTCCCGAAGAAGCTTTAAAGCAAAATCCCCGTATTTTCCTCCGTAAATGCCGTATTCATGCTGCAGGTAGACCATATCAATATCAGGACTTCTGTTAATCAGGTTAGCCGCCTTCCTGTAGTCACCCCATACTCCCTGTCTGATCTTGGCCACAACTTCTTCGGGATATTCAAGATCCAGGGTAAAAGTAGCTATCCCGCACTTTCTCGGTACATATGTAGCAATAAAAGCGATCCTTTGGTTGGGAGCAGGACGCCGCAGTGACAGCTCAGAAATTGTCCTAAGATATGCACACCTACTTATTTAAGATTTCACTTTTCCGGGGTTAACGAGAGAAGCCGGGAGCAGGTTACAAGTAAAGACACTAATAAAGTATAGTTTTTTCGGGAAGAATTCGGCAAAATAAGTGTAATAAATCAGCAAGAATCATCCAGCTATTTTGCAGCAGAACGGGCCTTCTCATGCAGGGCGGAAAATGATGTCAGCTGGACTGGTGCAGTCCAAAAATTTATTGCAGAGGGCGGATTAGTCCTGCTGGCGGCACCGGTCAGGCTAACCTGCTGCCGGGCCATCTCACTGACTGCGGATCCGGCAAAGGACGCCGCATAGATCGTTATCACCACAATTGATACCGCCAGAATAACCAGCAAACTTTTTTTCATCAGGGTTTTCTCAAATAATAGCCGGAATTTATTAAAAAACAGTAATGAAAAGGTAAAATATTTTAAAGTCCACAAAAATACCCCGCCAAGGCGGGGTATTTCATTAAGGTCTGCAGATCTTAATTACTTCTTTTTTTTCTTTTTCGGCATAGAGCCTCACCCCCCTCACAAAGGCATTTCGCCCTCTATTTAAGGCTTAACAAAACTGCCTCTCTTTGTCAAGTAACCAGTCTCAACTGACAAATCTTTTGGTAGTTTGCACCTGGCCTTCCGCAGCCAGAAGCAGCTTTCCCAGCTCCTCAACAAACCTCTTAGCGTGCTCACGGCTCATCCCCAGGCGGCTGACAATTCTCACCTGGTTAGTCGGCCCTACCCGCTGCATTACGTCAAAGACAACGCCAAAGTCATTCGTTGTCATCGAGATACTGTCAGTGTAAAGAATTGGTGTGCTGTCTAAGTTAACACTCACCTGCATACCCTCTGCCGGTGTAACCTCATCTTTCTTGCTGTTCATATTTCACCCCCTTTTTTGAGCGCTTAAATTGTAACAGAAAGCTGCCCCAGGGTAACAGTTGTAAGTTTTTTAAAATTGCGATACTCTTAAATTATGGTCTACCGGATTGTGGGAGTAATTAATTTAGTTTTTGCCCTGCCGCAGACAGTTATCCCTCTGCTGCTATTTTTAATCACAGTTCCTGAGTTTGATAAGATTTACCATCAGTCTTTCGGAGTCAGTTCTGTCAGTTTAATGGTCAGTTATCTGGCTGCAACTTTGCTGCTTTTTATGGGGGCAGCCAACGCCTTCTTTGGGGTAAAGCTTTTTTCCCATTCCAAAACAGTTGAACATCGCTATTTTAAATATGCTCTAGTTTCTATTGTGCTGACACTGTTATTGGTAGGCTGGCTTATGGGAATTATGCTGGTTTCTTTGATAATACCAATTTACCACTTATCCACATTAAAATGAGGCTGAGTTTTTAATCCGAAAAGGTACTCTGACTATAGCAAGAGTACCCGGGCCTTTCCTGCCTGTTGCCACCGCTTTTGTTTTCTCCTCTCCGATCCTTTTGATCTCTTTTTCCGTAAGGGTGTAAAAATGAAGGGAGGCGGGAATTTTTTGACCGCCGATTTCGATACTATGTCCTTCAATTATCTTCCAAGTATCATAAAGGCCAATTCCCCGCTCCGCTGCTGACTTGTGAGCTTTAGTAGAAATTCCGTATTTTTTAGTAACAACATCCCTGATTTCTTCCGGAATCCCCACGCCTGTGTCTTCAATGATAATCTCAACAAAATTATAAGCTTCCTCCTCCTGTGCAGGAATAACCGCCCGGACAGACACCTTGTCTTCGCCTTCGGGCACAAAGCCCTGCCTTCTAACCAATTGCCCCACCCTTTCAGTAGTAGCTTCCAGAGCATTCTTTAGCAGGTTGCCAAAAGCTTTGCTTAATTGGGAGCGGTCACCAGGGATAGTCGGTAAATCAGCCGGAATGTTTCCTTCTAACTGAATACCGTTCTCCACCGACATCCCTTCATAAGATTTTACTATCCTCGATAACAAGGTACTCATATTGACAGGGCTCTTTTTAATTCTCTCCGGGTTTAAAGGATACTCAAATTCTCCCCGCAGGCCAATAAGTATACCCTCAATCTCCCCCCTCAGCCGGTTGACATAGCTTCGTGGTTTGGCTAATTCATCAGCAGAAACCTCACCCGTCCCCTCGGCAGCCTGCATTGCTATAAGCAGATTTGCTATAGCTTCGCCAATACTGTTCACTTCCCTAAATATTGCAGAAGCGAAGTTATCGATAGCCATGGCTTGTTCTGATGTATCTTTCCCAATAATTACAAAGGGGTCGCGTCCCAGGCCTGCGCCTTTAACCACCCGGAAATCTTTCCAGCCATTATAGAAAATATCTTTCTGGTAAACATTGCGGTTGCCCCTTTTCATTTCCTCAAACCAGCTGATATTTAGTTCTTCCTCGCCTGACTCTCCTTGAGAAAGAAGGCTAACTATCGGAAAGCCAATCAACTCTTCACTACTCCGATCAAAAAGCTGCCTCATCTGCTCATTTACAGCCGTCAATCGGCCTCCGTTGTCCATCAAACCCAGCCCGTACGGAAGCATCTCAAACAAAGCTTGATACCGGACGCGGGCAGATAATTGTCCTCCTTCTGTTGTCAGGAGATATTTTACCCCTTTGGCGGCTTCTTCCGGAGGTACTGCTACCATACCTGTTCGCAGGTGAAGAGGGTGGGAACGCATCCCTTCATGCAGCATCTTCAAAAAGGTAAATGAGTCATTTTGCCTTTTGGCATATGCTTCGACATCTCTGAAAACCGGCCCATTCGGTTCTCTCCGACGCCTTACCTCTTCCAGAGAGGACGAAATTAAGCCCACCCATGATAACCTGTTTAACAAGTTGCCTGCTTCGTGGCCGGTACTGCTTTCAGCCCTCGCTTGCTTAGTCACATCCTCAACTGTAATTATTGTCGGTTCGTTAACCTGACCTCCTCCGACGTTGACACCCAGGAAACGATACCAATTTTTGTCAAATTCACATTCCAGCTCAAAGACTTTTTGGATATTATATCTTTCACTCACGAAAGTCCTGTCGCTTACTTCAATAACTCCCCAAAGAGGGTTCTTCAGGCGCTTTTCTGCAGATAAACCAAAATTTTCTGCCATGGAAGCGTTTGCGTAGAGCACACCATGCCGGCGATCTATTAAAGCCACACCAACCGGCAGGCTGTTGAGAGCCTTCTTATAGGTCCTTTCAACCCGGGAATTTTCTCTAAAACGATCAGGATTTAATTCAGTCATTTTTATTATGTGTTTAATTATTATCCTGTAGTATATCACATAATGTTACATTTTTCAAAATATTACCCTGGGTATACCAGTCGTCCGAGATCAAACTGGATTACCGGTTACGCTCATTACGAACAAAAAGGAAAGTTCCAAGGGTAATAAAAAGTAACAACATACATCCTATAATCAAAAGATCAATCGGTATGTTGTACAAAACCACCTTTGGATACTCCGGCTGCCCACTGTAAAATACCGAGCGCATCAGATCCACGGCATAAGTCATGGGGGAGAGGCGCGACAAAGCCCAAAGAAAGAACGGCAAATTTTTAATCGGATTAAACACCCCTGCCAGGAAAAATTGAGGAAAGATCAAAAAGGGGAAAATCTGGTTGGCGCTGCGCTGGTTAGACAAATTAGTCAAAACCAGCAAACCAAACGCTCCGCCCAAAAGACAGATAACTATTGCCACCGGCAACACAGCCAGTATTTGCCCCCATTCAAAAGACACCCCCAAAATCAAGCCAAAGGCAACAATCCCTACTCCCTGGACCAAAGCCACCAATGACTCACCGATGATTTTGCCGATAATAATTGAGTAGCGGGAAATGGGCGAAACAAACATCTCCTGCGAGAAATCACTTTCCCGATCCTCGATCAGAGAAATAATGCCGGAAGCTGTGGATTGAAAAAGGGTCTGCGCCAGTACCCCGGTAAAGGTAAAAGTTAGGAAATCAAAGCCGACCCGGCCGCTTAAATTCGACTGCAAACTGGTGCCTAAAATGCCGATGAAAAGTGCCGGGAAAATAAAGGTAGCCAGAATCCGCACCCGATCGTGGGTGAACTTGGAAAAATCCCGGAATGCAATGGCTGCTACCGCATTAATCTCCCTGTCCATCGCCGATAACCTCCAGGTATGCTTCTTCCAGAGTAGGAGCGTGAATACGCAGAAAATTTAACGGTGTATGCAGAGAAGCGATAATTTGTTGGGCGCTCTCACCATTTAAACCCACCCGTAAAACCCCGTCTTCCGCATATTTCAGCCGGCGGCGCGCCAGTTCTTTTTTAAGCATCTCCCGATTCTTCGCATCAAGCAGCAGATACTCCTCGGTTAAATCTTTTTTCAGCCTGGCCGGAGTCCCCGAGGCAACTATTTTACCGTGGTTGATAATACAAACATTGCTGGCCTTTTCTGCCTCTTCCAGGTAATGGGTAGTCAAAAAGATCGTTGTTTTCTTCTCCCTGCGGATTAAGTTCAAATACTCCCAGAGGCTGCGCCTGCTCAAAGGATCCAGGCCGGATGTCGGCTCGTCTAAAAACAGCACCTTGGGTCTGTGCATCAGGCTACGGACAATCTCCATCTTCCGCCTCATTCCTCCGGATAAAGTTTTGACTGGCCGGAAAATTTGCTCCTTGATTCCCAAAACATCAGCCAGCTCCTCCACCTCCATGCGATAGCCCTCCGGCATAAGAGTGAAAGCCGGGCGGAAAGGGTAAAGCCCATAAAGGACAGCATGCAGGCGGATATTTTCCTCCCCGGTTAAGTTTTGATCCAGGCTGGGGTTTTGAAAAATAATACCTAAATTTTGCCTGACCATGGCCGGCTCATGGTCTATATCATACCCGGCAATTTTCACCAGGCCGGATGTTTTTGACATGGTGGTGGTAAGGATAGAGATCGTGGTGGTTTTGCCCGCTCCGTTTGGTCCCAAAAAAGCAAAAAACCCCCCGGGCTCAATTGTGAAAGACACCCCGTCAACAGCGTTTTTATCTACCTTACGGTATTTTTTGACCAAATTTTTAACCAATACCACCGCACTCTTTTGCTTATCCATAAGCCTGGAAAAAATCCCGAAGTATTATATTAGCACCGGGGAAATTTTAAAACAGCCATCCAGGTCACAATTTTTTATGCGGCTTTATCCCCGAGGAAACCGCTGCCGATTATAACCAGTTTCCCGCCTAGATTTATTTCAGGCACCACAAGCTCGCTTATCTGATTCACTTCAGCCGTAGCTACCTGTGCCGGAGCAGGAGCCAAATCCGGAGCAGCCGGAACCGGATCTAAGGAAGGTGGCGGGTTTGATTCTGTCTGAGCCGGTTTGAAGTTATCAGGGGCCCGAGATGCCCACCAGGGGAATTCAACAATCTTATGACCCAGGTCCTCCGTCGGCAAAAACCCTACCGAGGCTTCTTTCTCTGAGGGTGCAACCGCATCTGCCCCGGCAGTGATAACCGAATCATTATCCGGCTTATATGATTGTGGATGCTCAAGCAGCGCCGGCTCCCCTGCTGCGATTTTTTCTTCTTTCGGTGCAAAAAAAACTAAAGCTTCCACAAAGTCAGCTTTTTCTCCCAAGGGCCTGGTTAAATCGGGCGAATTCCCCCATTTATCCAGGGCATTTTCTCCCAAATCTGTTGGCGCAGGAGAAGGCAAAAATCCCATGGTGGAGGGAACGGCGGGCCGACTTAACTCGGATTGCCGACGGTATGCCGCCAGTAAGTTCCCCTGCGGATCATCAACTGCTTCGTGAAGTAGTCCCTCCTGCTCTTCCACGGGAGCCTCGCCGGAAACAATATCAAAACCATAGTTGTGAGAGCTATCCCTTAAACCGTTCGCCATGTCTTCAAAAGGAATGCCGGGTTTGGTTTCATCATCGTGGGTAGCCATCAAAGCCTCTGCCGCCCTTTTTATAGCCACAGCATCTCCAGGGGTTATCTCCCTCTGGTTAAATTTATAAACTTTAAAGCGGGTCGGCCGCCTGTCTTTGTTGATCGGAATTAGCCGTTTTTGTTCATTCTGATCTTTATGCACCGCAGTGTTGTCAGAAATTCCCGGCAGAGGAGCCTGGCCGGTTAAAATTGCCATTACCTTTGTTTGTTCAGAAATAGCCATACCTTAGGGCTAATTATACTCCTTTTTGCCCTTTCCTGCCATATTACTATGAGATACTGGTTTTTTCAGCAGTTCAATTACCGTGCTGATATCTTCATCGGCCAGTCCAGTTTCTTTGCCCCGGATGTAAAGCTTTTCCGCAATTTCCAGGATAGGGAACTCTCCGGCTCCTGAGTGCGAATCCGTTAAGGCTAGTTTTAAGTCTTTTTGCAGATTGGATACGGAAAAGGCCAGCGGATACCTGCCGGACACAAGACCCGGCATCTTCATCTTCATATAGGGTGACACCACCGGGACATCCGCTAAAAACTGCTCCACCTGGTCCATGGATAATCCCAAACGCTGCGCCAACAGCATTCCTTCTGCAAGAGCTACCAAAGTTTCCCCCACCAGCAGATTATTAACTAATTTGATAGCCTGGCCTGAGCCCGAGGGCCCGATATAAAAAACGTTTGTCCCCATTGCCGAGAGAACATTTTTGGCACAGTCAAAAACTTTTCTTTCTCCCCCGACAAAAATTGTCAGCTCTCCGGATATTGCCTTGGGGGTGCTGCCGGTTACAGGAGCATCTAGGAAGTCCATCCCTTTTTTGGCCAGGGTTGCTTCCACCTCCCGGGCTGCCGCCGGGCCAATGGTACTCATATCAATGATAATTGTTCCCTTCTCTGCTCCCGCCGCTGCGCCATCTTCTTCCAGTATCACTTCTTTGACATCTGAAGGCCCGGTTACCATTGAAATTATCACATCACAATTTCCAGCCAGCTCCTTCGGGGTCTGGTAGAAAGGCACATTTTTGCGGCGAAACTGTTCAGCTTTCTCCGGCGTACGATTGTAAACGCTCAGAGGAAAACCTTTGCGTAAAATATTTCCAGCCATCGGCGCCCCCATTAACCCCAGGCCAATGAAGCCTACCCGCTGTTTTTCCATATGCCCAAGTTTATAGCAGATTATCGGGTTTGTATATAACTCAGCTTACCGCACCACTTTCCAACGGGCACAACTATAACCCAGATTATAAAAACTCATACCTGCCTGTAGTATTTTTGTTTTTCAAGGAGCATTTAACGGGCGAAAGGGATTATATTTCTACCTCTGTCCCCGATTCCATCGGGGCCGGTGCCACCTCTTTAAGGGCTTAGCTGGAACGAAAGATGACCCTTTTATCCGGTTGGATGTTAAATTATAACTTCCGGTCTTTGAGAACGGATATTTTTAACTCCTGGGAAATCACCCTGCGGGCTTATTTTACCACCCCCCCCTCCCACCGGGAGCGGCTTGAGTACACTTACTAACTTTCCATGCCCCATAGCCAGCCCGAGAGGTACTCTGCTTATATTAAACAACTGGGCCGTCCGGCCGCTGAAAAAGAATTAAGGGGTATCAACCTGTAGCCGGCTCTTCCCACGGTTTTATCCCATTTTAATTATTTCCTGGAAAATCTGTGCGCAACTTTCTTTCAGGGGAAAGCAAACTGGCATCTTAAAGTCTAGTTGGCCACCTGTTCATCAATGGAATGGCGGGGGGCTTCGGACATCTCCCCTGTGCGCCAGTTAAATTTTAAGGGCTTGCCGAAGATATAAAGAGCGGCATACTTGGCCTTCTCATCCACCGGGTAATCGAAACCCATAATCAACTTTTCAATATCCCCATCAGAGGCAGTAAGAGGCAGTGGCAGGGCAGCGGAAAATTCCCATTCGCCGCTCTTTTTATCAAAAAAGGCCGGAGTTGCAAGCAGCATATACGGCTTGGGGTTATCCGCCACCAGCCAAAACCAGCGGCTGCGGTCAATCTTCCGGCTAAGGCTGGATTTACACCAGTATTTCCTTTTCAGAGGGTAGAGGGAATAGAAAACAACCGGTAGTAGGATCAGAGTAGGAGGAACTTTTACCATAATATTCCCGCTGTCACGAAGCTGGGCCAGGATATGTTCCATATCAATGCGGACATCCTCCTTGGAAGTATACAGGCTATTTAAAGGCAGGATGAAAGAAATATCTTCTTTATCCTTATTTACTAAAAAAATTAAGGCCGCCAGCGCTTTTTGGGGAAAATCCGGCTTAAGGTAACAAAATTTTTGATGTTTTCCACCGAATTATCTTACCATAAAAAGGCTTATAGGCACTAATCATTTGCCAGTTGGCTGGTGAAACCGCGCCTGACCAACTCCTCGTAAGCCTGCCATACCTCATCCGGAATTTCTTGTGAAACAGCAAATTCTTTCTCTGCATAAAGTTTAATCCGCTGGGTATCCTCGACCACGATGTTAATCGTATCCTCATCCGCAATATCTGCCGTCCGGTAGTTTTCAAAGTCCAGTTGTGGTCCGGTCATCAAAGCTTCCACCATGGGGAAGTTTTTCTTAAATACAGCCAGTGCCCGCCTTTCCATGTAAGGTTTATGAACGAGGATTACCCTATTTAAATCAACTCGTTTCCTCTGTAAAAGTTTCATAGAAAAAACAACATTCTCTGCCGTATTTGTGGATTTGTTTTCAATAATCATTTTCTTCTGCGGCACCCCCATCTTCCGGGCAACGTCCGCAAACATTTCTGCTTCCGGTTTAGTCCATTCCTTGGCTGTCAGCCGGCCAAAACCACCGGAAAAAACAATCACCGGGGCCAAACCCTGCAGGAAAATTTCCGCGCCCCTGCCCGCCACCCGAATATCATGACTACCCAAAACAATAATGGCATTTGACTTTTCCAAAGGAGAATCAATGTTGTTGTAATCCCAAAGGATTTTGGCCAGTTCTACATCACTCCTTCTGTCCATACAGCCTCCTTAACAGCCCAACAACATCTGCTGAGATACCAAAGATTATACCAGTTTCTGCTCCAGGCCCAGCATTTTACAGCTTCTTTTTAACATGATCTTTACTTGATCTTTACGAAATTTAAACAAAAATAGAGTAAAAATTTACCATGAGCCTGCCAAAATCAGCCCTGTTTCTGCCGGCATCGCTCATTTTTTTTGCTCTCCCCGGGCCAGCATTTGCTTCAACCAGCGTGAATATTTCCGGCAATGCTAACGACTCAACCAACCAGGTCAGCGTCAACAATACCGTCTTCTCATCGGTAAATAGCGGCATCAGGAGCAACAGCCAAACTGACATCCGTATCGACACCAATGGGCAGGTAAAAGAATATCGCGGCAGCAGCCAGGATATAAACTTACAATCAGGCAGCGGCAACAGCAGCGTTTCTGTTTCAAACAGTATCAACAACTCTGCCGTATCAACTCCGGCCGGTTCAGGCAGAGGTGACGAAAATAGTAAAGTTACTCCTCCGGTTTACCCCTCACCCGCCCTTTGGTTTCAGCAGTCAAACTCATCAGGAAACGGCAACCGCAACTTTAACCTGGGGGAGTTTGTCCGTCAGCAGATCGCCTCGATATTCCAATTTTTCCACCTGGAATAATTGCCTTTTTCTTACCAAAATGTGTTTCTTTCCTTAACCACCGGGCGTAATATTCCTCGTCATAGACAAGGTTTGCCGGCACAAAGTATTTACAAACGCAGATATGGTGCAGATATTGAAAAAACCTCATCTGAATGATTCCTGCCCATTATCGGCCCCATTAAGGGACAAATTCTGATTATCCTGATCCGCAAATATAAACCCAAAAAAATTTTGGAGATCGGCACACTGGTGGGTTATTCTTCAATTTTAATGACCCAGAATCTTCCCCCGGGCGGAAAAATTACAACGCTGGAAATAAACTCCGAGTTGGCTAAAATAGCCCGGGACAATATCAAAAAAGCCGGTTTAACCGGTAAAATCAAGGTACAAACCGGCAATGCGATGGATAACATTAAAAAAATTCGCAGCTCTGTTGATCTATTATTCCTTGATGCCACCAAAGAAGAATATTTTGCGTACCTGAGGGAGGCGGAGAAGATACTTTCTCCTCGGGCCCTGGTGGTTGCCGACAATGTCGGTCTCTTTGCTGAGCAAATGGCTGATTTCTTAGGTTATATCAGGGGGAAGCGGCAGGTATAAAAGCGAAACCATTAATTTCGGAAGAGACAGTGTGGAGATATCCATGCGAAGGTAAGGCAGGATTAGCGGATCAGGTTAAAATGCAAATCTGCCAGAGGAGCCTCTGGCTGGCTGCCCAAAACAATCAGGCCCATTCCTTCCGCCTCCCAGATAGTGACAGTGTTGCTTTGGTTAAAAAATGTGTTGTTGCCTGCCACTCGGCTGCTGAGATATCCGGGCAGCGCCCGGCTGACATCTTGTTTTTTTCCAAGCGAGCCGCCTATGGAAAAGTTCCAGTCCGTGGAAGGAATACGCAAAGTTGCCCCCACTCCCACACTGGTGTTCACCAGCACTAAAATAATACCGAAGATTAAGACTATGAAAAAGAGGGACAATCCTCCGCCCACTCTCCCCGGACGCGCCATAAAAATATATTAACACAAAGCCGGAGTTGGGTAAAATAATCTGACTTACCCAGAGTAGTTTGTATCGTATGTAAACCCGCCGGGTCTCCCCGGCGGGCTATTTACAAGCAAGGCAGTTTACTTGCCTTTACTTCAGCTGGTAGATATTAACTGTCAGGTAACCAGAATTATCACCATACCAGCCCAGACTTGGTTGGGGATTAGCAACAGCAGAATTTCCGTCAAAAATCCGGAAATTGACTGTCGAACCAGTTCCTACTGTGTAGTAGCTATAATCATGATTGGGATTATAGGCACCCCAATTAACAAACCCATCATTAACCTGTAGCTTAAATTCGTTAGAACCCAAGCCGGGCCAGCCCTCAGAATACGTAGACCAACCATTTGTACTCATGTATTGGGCATCAGCTGTGTTAAAGACGTTGTTTTGCCAAGTACCGCTTACATTAAACCTATAGAGGCTGTCGGGGTCAAGCGAAACTGTCGAGTTACTCCCATTCATATTTGCAGAGTTAATAAATATGGTCTCTACATCTTGGTAAGTAGGAACAGAAATGCTGTAATCCTCCAGGTTAAATACCGCGTTGTTATCGTTTGCTACTCCACTTGCATATCTGCAAGAACTTCCAAAAGCTAGACCGAGTTGTTTGATATTTTTAATGGCACTGGTAAACCCATCATAGGGAGAGGTCGCAACAATATCACCTTGCAATTCTTTCCAATTTATCCCGGTATCAGTGGCTGGCTTGCCGGATTGATTAATCCAGTGCGCCCGATCATCAAGCGGCGCCATTACCGTCCCTGATTGTTGTTTGTTAAGATCAAACACCTGACCCGTGTACCGCCAATAATCATTGGAGTTATAGGTCCCAGAGGTGGTATCTTGAAGTTCTATCCTCCCATAAGCTCCTCCGCAATTTTGGGAACGAGTAGTATAACCATCGGATTTATTCCAATCTGCAGTTACTTTTATGGCTTTATCTGTTAAGTCATTATTATAATTCCCCAACATGTAGACCATATACCCGTCAGCCGAAGCGGGGAGAGTAAAGCTTGCTACACCACCCGAGTATGACGGATGGCTGGTCATAAAGTTTGTACCACCGTTTGGCAAAGTAACGACATCCAGAAGCCTCCACTGGTTGCCGGTCAGGTTTGTTTTTTGGGTAGCGAACACCGGCGCAGTAACGAAAGCGCCGGCTATAAACACACCAGCGAAGCTGCCGGCTAAAAACTTCTTCAAATCCATTTTTCTCACCTCCTCACTTTGAAAAAATCGCACATTTACCATAAAACCGATAGAACTAATTTGTCAACATCAGATATTTAATATCTTCTGCCTTGTAATTTTCCTTACTGCTGATTTTTCCCTGCAGCGGTAATATCAAGTGGATTAGGATAAAAGCATGACCGCTCGCCAAGTTTGTGTTAAGATTGTTTCGGGATGATGGATAATATCAATACTCCGGGTTATATTTTCAGATATACCCTCTTTTCTATTTTCGGGACACTCATTTGGGGTGTTGCCTGCCTGAGTGTCTTTGCCGCCTTTTCCACTATGTCTCTTTTTGGTATTGACAACCCTTCCCACTATAATCAATACCAATCGCTTCAAACACTGGCTACCTTGACAATTCCCATCTTTTTCATTTTTCCCTTAATTATTTCCGGCTTATTTATTTATTCTTTCAGCAAGAAGCGGACAACCACAATTAAGTTTTCTCTCATCATGCTGGCAATACTGCTTATTGAATTCAGCCTGGTGCTGAAAGATCTTTTCCAAAGTTAAAAAGAAAGCTACTTAAGGTTTAGTCTCGCCAGAATTTTGGGGAGCGGCCATGATGTTTTGGAGTATAACTTTCCCCGCCACCGGTCAGAGGGGTTACTTTTACCCCGGAAGAGGATGGGGCGACAGTCACCTGAGGAGTGGGGGCCGGAGTCGGATCGGAATTAGTCAGTTCCGGCGGCAGCTGTGCAGCAGAAGAGTTGTTCCCTGACTGTGCCAGTTTAACCTGCTTATCTTTCAGATTATCCAGGTTATGCAGCATCCCGACCCACAGCGCCCCGGTTATAACTGTCAGGAGAAAAACTACCAGTAAAATTTGCCGGCGGTATTTTATAAAAGATAACCTTTTATAAATAATGTAAAAAATAGCGCCTCCTGCCAAAAACGGCAGCAGAAAAAGCGCAAATCGCATAATCAGCAAAATTGCCGCAACCGGCATACTGAGAGAGATAATTTCCCGGCGGTGATTTTCCCAAAATTGCCTGAACATTTGAGGCCAATTTTATACTTATATCTTGTAAAAAACAATAATCTAGATAATGCCGGGGCTACTCAAAAGAAAACTGGCTCACGCTGTTCCAGTCTTTTTCAGATATTACTGCCATTTTTTGATCGGATAAAAGATAGAGGTAGTCATTAATATAAGCTGCCCTTCTGACCCCGGGCAAATCCACCGCTGTTCGCAGGGTCAGGCCGTTATCGTAGGAAAAAATATAGCCACCTTTGCTGCCGGGGATAAAGAAGATTTTATGCACGGGGTCTTTCAAGAAAGCGTGGGGGTTATTTTGGACATCGGTGTAGTACTCATCCAGGTTATATTTGGCTATCTCCTGAGGGCTTTGGGGACTGCTGACATCAAAAAGTGATAATTTAACCTGATGGCCATCCCTGCCTACTCCCAAAATTGTATTTTCCTCCAAAGGATCAAGATAAGAAGAAAATCCAGGGATGCTCAGTTCCCCTGTTACAGCTGGATTTTGCGGATCAGACAGGTCCAGCACAAAAAACGGGTCCGTTTGTTTGAATGTTACAATATACCCCCGTCCACCCACAAAACGGGCTGAAAAAATCCGCTCTCCTTTGCCCAAATCTTTTATTGATCCGGTAATCTGCAGTTTATCATCTAAAACATAGACGTCATTGACCGTTTCACTGCTCTCACCCATCAGGCTGCCGCTGATTGTTGTGGCCAGCCGTAAATTACCCTGATACTCATCAAGCGAGAACTGGTTTAAAAGTATTCCTGGAACTGTGCCGTTTGCCTCGACCGTAAAATCACCGAGGGAAGCTTTTACTATCCCTGAGGAAGAGAGCTCACGCAAGTGGGCGCTGGTGTAATCTTTCAGGCGGTTTTGGAGATCCGTTTCCATCTTCAGCCGCTGGTTATCAGAGAGGGAATTCTCATAACCATTTAAAATAACCCCGATTTCAGTAAGTTTGGCCTGGTCAGAGATATCCAGAGTCGATAATTTCTGCAGCCTCCTGAGCATCTCCTCCGGTAACAAACCCACGCCCTTTTGGGTAAAAAAATCCAGCATCAGCTTTGCCTGGTTGGGATAAAAACCATAAGTAATATACAAAGCATCCGGGGACATATAAGTCACTGACGAGGCGGAAGCTCCCAGAAAAGTAAAACTTTTTTCCAGGCTGCCGCTTCGAAAGTCAATCCGGCTGGCGGTATAGGTGGTATCTGCTGCCGTGGAAGTTGTCGGATAATAGATATCCGTACAGGGAATAGAAATTTTACCGACAGGCAGGTCCAGCGGTGTCAGCGGACAGGGGTGGGCACGGTTAACCGACTGTGAGATCACCAGGTAAAGTTTTCCGTTTAAAAAGCGGGCTGCCGCCAGCTGACTGCCCTCATTAAGACTCATCTGCCAAGCCTGTTTGGGGTTTGCCGGATCAGAAACATCATAAGCGTAAATGGTCCCGCCGGCAAAAACTGCCAGACGGCTGCCTTCCAAAAGTAAATCACCGCTTTTATCAATTTTTCCCGGCTGGCTTAGCTTCTGCGGTGGAAAAGCGGAAATTATTTTTGTCTCCCCCGAAGGTACCGACGGCATTGGGTAAACTGTGCTTTTGGTAACGGGTGATCCAGAAGCAGGAGTGGACGGGGCGCTGACTTGACCGGGCGAAGCTACACCTACCCCAGAAGATGTGCCACGCATCGGATAAAAAACATTTGCCTGTGGCGAGAAATAAATATTGTTTCCAGAAATCTTAACAATATCCGGCTCATCAATACCCGGAACCTGGACATTGGTTTCCGAGGTCCGCTGAACGGATGAAGCAGCGTCTTCGGGAGTTATTCCTTGACTTACCCCCAGAGCGCTTTGTGGCTCACCAAGGATCTTTACCTGGGTCGCACCGGTACCTAGCCCTGGCATAGCAAAATTCTGGCTGCCTTTGGCCAGATAATTTTTAATGTCCTGCTCTGAAGTAAATCTTTTAATCTCCACACCGACCGGTAGTTCCTTCTCAGACACTATGGGCAATTTTAAAAATAAACTTTTTATATCCGGTTCAAGGAGGAATCCTACCAGACCAATAAGGACAATCACAACTCCCACAAAAACTGCAGGTTTAAAACGGGGAAATACCAGGCATTTTTTCGGCTCGGGCGCAGCGGGTATCTCTTCCATTAGCACTAATATACTACATTTTAGAATTTAGGTGGTAGGATTTCGAGAGCATCCGGCAGCTGAGAGGTAAATTCTCGCTTCTCTCGAAGAATAATTATATGGAATTACCGTTTCGGAGATTGTTTCTTAGCTCTGGCCCGGCCGCCCTGGCCCATCTTGCGGCGCTCCTTGACCCGCGCATCGCGGGTCAAAAGCCCCTGGACTTTCAAAAGTGAGCGGTGCTCCTGGTCAATCTGGGCAAGTGAGCGGGAGAGGCCGTGGACAATTGCCCCCAGTTGGGAATAAACTCCGCCGCCCTCCACTTTAATTGTGGCAGTATATTTACCCAATGTTTTGGTTACCTCAAATGGTTTCTGGTAAGCTTTTTGAAAAAGCAGCCCGGGGAACACTTCATTGATCGGCCGGTTGTTGACCAGAACGGGGCTGTTACCCTCCAGCACCCTGACCCGGGCAATTGCCTCTTTGCGCCGCCCGATACCCTGATAACCTTTTTTCTTATTTGACTCCGCCATTTTGTGTCTCCTTTACTTCCGGTGTCTTCGGGGTCTGCTCATGTTCCGACGAGGTAACCTGCCTTTTAAAGGGATGCTCACTGCCTGAGAAAACATGCAAGCGCTTAAGCATCAGGCTGCCCAGTTTATTCTTAGGCAGCATTCCCCGGACAGCATGAATTATAATCTGTTCGGGTCTTTCTTGTCTAACCTGAGCAAGAGTTTCTTCTTTATATCCTCCGGGGAATCCTGAGTGGCGGACATATTTTTTGGCAGTTTCTTTTTTCCCGCTCACTTTAATCTGGGCGGCATTGATTACAACCACACTGTCGCCACTGTCTAAGAAAGGTACAAATCCGGGCTTATTTTTCCCGCTTAAACGCCTGGCTGTCTCGGAAGCAAAACGGCCCAAGATTTGGTTTCTTGCGTTCATCAAATGCCACTGCCGGTAGATATTTTTTGCTGATAAATTATTAGTAGACATGGTGTTTGGCGCGCGGCCCTCCTACACCCTGCGCGTTATTTCTTCTCCTTCTCTTTCGTCTTAGATTCAGCTTTCTCTTTGACTTCTGCGGTTTTCTTCTCAGCTGCCGGATGCTTTACTTCTTCCCCTTCAGCCAGGCTCATTCTAACCATCATTGTCCCATCGCCGGACCGTGCTCCCATCCGCACCAGACGGGTAAAACCTGACGCGCGGTTTTTATAGCGTGGGGTGATCTCTTCGATTAGCTTCTTAATAACTTCTTTTTGGGCCAAAGATGCAGCCAGCACATTACGGTCAGCCTGGCTACCATTTTTACTTTTGACCACCAAGCGGTCAAACAGGCCACGGACAGCCTTGGCTTTCGTTTCACTGGTAACAATTGCTTCCTCGAGAATCAAGCTACGGAGTAACCCTTTAAAAAGGGCTGTACGTTGATTTTTGTTGCGTCCAAGGTGCTTACCATAAACTCTATGCCTCACTTAAACTCAAACCCCTTTCTGTAAGCTTCTCGGTAATCAGGTTTATGGATTGAACTCCAAGGTTTTTAGTTTTCAAAAGCTGGGTACGGGGGGTGGTTGTCAGCCGCTCAACGGTATCAATATCAATTGCTTTTAAGGCGTTAGTTATTCTCACCGGCAAATCCAGCTCCTCGACACTTAACTTTAAAACTTCATTGGAGACGCTCGGCACCACAGTCTCTTCCGCTTCAAAAGTCGGCTCAAAAATCTGCTTAAAATAATCACTTAAAACCTTGGCGCTGTAAATTAGAGCTTCCTGGGCATCCACCGTCCCGTCGGTAGTGACACGCATCACCAGCTTATCGAAGTTTGCTTTCCTGCCTACCCGGGTCGGCTCAATATGATAATCCACAGCCAAAATCGGTGAGAAAATAGAATCAACCATAATCACACCCAGCTCAGCTGTTTTCTTCTCGTCTGCCAGAACATACCCCACACCTTTTTCCACTGTCATTTCAATGTTAAGTTTCGCCCCGGCAGTGTTTAAAGAAGCAATATGCTGATCAGGATTGACAATTTCTCCTGCTCCCAGAGTATCAATATCCCGGGCCTTTACCTCACTCTTACCCGAGGTGTGAAGGCGCATTTTCACCGGCCCGTCGGAGAACAGCTTAATTCGCACCTTCTTTAAGTTAAGGATAATTTCCGTAACATCCTCGGAAATGCCGTTGATGGTAGAAAATTGGTGAGAAACTCCGTCAATTTTTATAGAGGAGATTGCTGCCCCGGATAAGCCAGTTAAGAGAACCCTGCGCAGGCAATTACCGATGGTGTGGCCAAAACCGCTCTCCAGCGGTTCAATGGCAAAAGTGGTGGTATTGCCATCTTCTTCAATTTTGTTAACTTTAAAATAAGTCATATTTAAAATATTACCTGCTGTAGTACTCAACAATCAACTGCTCGGCTATGCCCTGCTCCATCTCATCCCTGCTCGGCGCTCTTAAAACCTTGCCTACTGTGGCTTTTCTTTCCAGCCAGCTCGGCAAGGTTGATTGCGACTCTAAACTCTTTCGAACTTGTGTATTATCTAACATTTTTCCCCAAATAGCAACAGTTGATCCTGGTTTAACTTGGAAGGAGGGAATATTCATTTTTTTGCCGTTAACCAAGATGTGATTATGGGAAACCAGCTGCCTGGCTCCGGCCCGGGAAGGGGAAAAACTCAACCGGTAAACTACATTATCCAGCCTCATCTCCAAAAGCTCCAACAGTCTACTGCCGGTATTGCCACGGGAGCGGCTGGCCGCTTTATAATAGTTGGCAAACTGTTTTTCCAAAACACCGAAGATACGGCGGGCTTTTTGCTTTTCCCGCAACTGGATGCCGTACTCTGAAACTTTGCGCCTTAAACGGGCATTACCATGCTGGCCGGGCGGAACTGCTCCCTTTCTTTCAATAAACTCAGTATCCTTGGCAAAAAGGGCTACTTTTTCCCGCCTGCTTAATCTTCTTTTTGGTCCTGTATACCTGGCCATTTACACTCTCCTCTTCTTCTTGGCCCTTGGGCCGTTATAGGGCACCGGGGTAACATCAGCAATCATGGTAATATTTAAACCGGCATTGCGCAGGGCCCTGATGGAAGCATCGCGGCCTGGTCCGGGGCCTTTAATGTAAACTTCCGCCGAGGTCATTCCCAACTCCCGGGCTTTATTTGCCACCTCAGAGACTGCAGTGATGGCAGCATAAGGCGTGGACTTGCGGGCACCTTTAAAGCCGCTGGCGCCGGAAGAGCTCCAGGCCACGGCATTTCCCAGGTGGTCAGTTAAAGTTACCAGAGTATTATTAAACGTGGCTGTAACATAAAAGCGGCCTGATGAAACCTGCCTGGGAGCAGCTTTTTTGGCAGTTTTCGCTTTATTGGTTTGTACTTTTTTTGCCATATTTATTATTTGAAAACAAGTTTAAAATCTTCCTAAACGTGGTTGTCAGTCCGAGCGAAGCCAGAGAACTACTTTTCCTCCTTTTTCACGGTTCCGATTGTCTTCCTCTTACCACGCTTGGTTCGGGCATTGGAGCGGGTTCTCTGTCCCCGGACCGGCAATCCCCTGCGATGGCGCAGCCCCCTGTAGGTCCCAGTCTCCTCCAAACGGCGGATGTTGCCCGCCACTTCCTGACGCAGGTCACCTTCCACGGTAAAAGAATCCAGTGCTTTCTGTAACCGGCCTACCTCTTCCTCTGAAATGTCCTTAACCCTCTTGCTGCCTTCCACAGCTGCTTTGGCCATTAATTGGACCACGTTTGACCGGCCTATACCATAAATGTATGTCAACCCAATGTCAACCCTCTTATTATCCGGTATTTCAACTCCAGCAATTCTAGCCATTACTTTTGATTCCTCCGCCATAAATCAGCCGGACATTCCTGGGCAGCATCAGCCATCAATCTAATCATTGTCAAATCTCGTAGATCCTCCCTGGTTTTAATATACCTTCTGGCTTCTATAGTACTCATATTTATCCTTGGCGTTGTTTATGGCGCGGGTCGCGGGAACAGATTACATATAACACGCCCTCGCGCTTGACTATTTTACAAAATTTACACCTCTTTTTAATGCTTGCTTGTACTTTCATTTCTTAGTCTCCTTATTATCTTAGCCGAAACGTTATCCTCGCCTTCTCCAGATCGTACTTCGGACTCATCTCCATCCTGACCCGATCCCCTGCCAAAAGTTTTATATAATGCATGCGCATTTTACCGGAAATGTGGGCCAAAATCACTCTCCCAACCAGTTCCGGCAGACTTTCCGCCCGGTCAATCTCTACCCGGAAAAGGGTGTTGGGTAAAACTTCAGTAATTTTCCCTTCTACCTCGATAACGTCGTTATTCATGCAAATTTCAAATCAGCCCAACAAAAACCCTGCATCCCTTGCAAAGCTTCCACATTTTATCAGGAATAGCTTCAAAATACAACTCTATCTTGATGGAACACCAGATGCTGTTTTGCTAGAATAAATTTAGATGGACAATGAGGCAAATACTGAATCCGAAATTATGGCCGGGGAGAGCAGTCAGGTACCGGAGCGACAGCCACAGGTCGAAAAAAAGCTGAACAGCGCTTTATCTTTAGAAAATATTTACTGCCAGATTTACCAAAATACTCATGGCGAAAATCCTCTGCAAGTGCTGGAGGCCCAAAAAACAGCTGAGCTACGGCAATTAAACCCACCCGGAAGCAGCAATTCTACATCTGACGAAATGGAAAGGATGTGGGCTACCAGCCGGGAATACTCGGTGAAAGAAGTCGGTTTTCCAAATCAGGAAATTGGCGAATTGCATAACATGATGCCCCACGGGCGGGACTTTTTTGCCAGTACCGAGTATAAAACCGCCCTTTTGCAGTCTGCCATTAAATTAGACGAGTTCGTTCACAACAAAACTGACAACAGCGACATGCTCGCAGAAAGACTGGCCAGGGAAAAATTAACCTGGCAAACCGCCATAGTCCGGAATTTACACAACGCCGCTCAGGATGAGGGGTCTATTGATATTGACTCAGCGTCCGTTTTAAAGTCTTTAATCGAAGACGAGAAGCCCGTTGATGGAGACAGGGAATTTTATCAACTGGATGAAAAAACCGCCAGAGAATTTTCTGTTCAGCTGAGTACAGTATTACACGAGATAGGGTTATCCGATGAAGAAATCAAAGCCGGAAAAGAGCTTTTATGTGAATCCCTTGGCATAAAATTGGAGCCTACCCACCCAGTTGGAGAAGAAAATCCGCTGTCCTGTCAAAGCGCTCTCCCCCCAGCTGAATTACCTAAGTTAACCAGCCTCCTCAAATCAGAATACGCCGGCAGCCTCTTAATTCCATTGTTCCATTACAATTTTCAAGAAACCAAAGATCCAGCAGCTTTTGCTAAACAGTCTCTCGACCGCCAAATCTGGTTAGCCCATCCGGAAAGATATGATCTGGACAAAGTTAAAACCGCCTATTACCGCTCAGTCATCCCCTAGGCCTTACAGATACTAGAAAACAGAACCAATACCCCGGAGTTGAACCGGCAGATGGCTCTGGTAAAAGCAGCCTGGCAAAATGGAGAGTTATTGGACCACGAAGGCGATGTACGGCAATTTTTGGATGATGCAGTTGAATTTAGAAACCGAGAAAATGGCCTGGCCAGGGTGAGTGTGAAGGGATTTGAATTTTTTCCAATCGATTCAATCAGCAACCGTTCGATAGCAGAAGACGTTCTCTCTCTTCTGCCTGCAGGTTTTGATAAGAATGGCCTGCCAGCAATTACGTATGAAGACATCTCTTATTTGAGTGTAGACGTGCAAAAAGACAACTCCGCGGGAGAAAATACTATTACCCAGGGGAGAATCTTAGGTCGGACTGGTCCAGGCAATTTAGACGTTTATCAGGACAGCCAATTTGCTGAAAAAATCTTAGGTCAGGATAACCCACTAGAAGCCATCACCACCAAGAGGGAGAGGCTGAAACAAACTTTCGCCCACGAGATTGGTCACCACTGGTTCGATCAATTAAGACATAGGTATAAAGACAAGTTGGAAGTTGTTATGAAGCTTCTGGAAGATGACTTTAGCCAAGACAAAGATCTCTTCAATACCGGTATTAGCTCTTATTACGGCACAGCCGTAGAAGTCTTCCGCCGGCACCATCAGGAAGGGGCAGCCCAGCGAAGAATGTTTTTGGAAGGCGGAGCCCAGGAAGATCTAAGTTACAGAATAAATTCCGGAGTTTCTCCTTTTATTATGATCAACGAAACGATAGCGGGCATCTGGGAAATATCCCAAGATCCGGAGAAATTGGCCAGACTTCAGAAAGAACTACCCGGTCACTTCGAACTTTACCGCTGCATGAAAGAAGAAGGATATTTGGAATCGAAGTTATCTGTCCAAACTGGCAATAAACCTAATACTTCCGCCAGTCAGTGAGCACTTCCGGCCCGTTCTTCCCCACAATCACGCTCATTTCAAAAAGACCGCCCAGGCTGCCGTCATCAGTGGCCAGTGTCCAGCCGTCATCTTTCTCGTAAATTTCTCCCCTTCCACCGGCGTAGATGGATTCAATGGCAATGGTCATATTCTCCTGCAGCTTCAAGCCTACCCCCTCCTTACCGAAAGTTGGCACTTCCGGATCCTCATGAGCTGCCCGGCCTACTCCATGTCCGGATAAGCTTTTGACCACCCTGTATCCTGCTCTCTCAACCGTCTGCTGCAGTGCCGAGGAAATATCACCGATTCTGTTTCCTGCTTTGGCCTGCGCCACTGCTTTCCACAGCGCCTCCTCTCCCGCTTTTAAAAATCGCCTTTTTTCTCCTTCTTGCCCATTGCCCGCCTCCTGTCCTCCCACCAGTACAGACCAGGCAGAATCGGTATGCCAGCCCTTATAAACTGCCCCCAGGTCAACTCCCAAAACATCTCCTTCCCGCAAGGTGATCGGCCGGGGGATGCCGTGCACCACCTCATCGTTGACTGTCAGGCAGGTTGTATAGTAATAACCGGGGACTGTCTTAAAAGAAGACTGCCCTCCCAGCCGCGTTATTTCCCTGGTGGCAATTTCTTCCAGCTGCAGCAAACTTACCCCCGGATAACTTGCTTCAATCACCATTTTTAAAGCCCGGGCGGTAATTTCCCCGCTTTTTTTAAGCAAGGCCAGCTCCTGAGGGTTCCTGACAAGCAGGCGAACATTCTGCTGGGATAAAGAGCTATTCATTTTGCCCTGGCATATAACTTAAGATTTCTTCTGTGACTTTCTCCGGCGGCTGCCCGCCGTTTATTACTACCAGCGTTCCTCTGCTGCGGAATAAATCCAAGAGAGGTTGGGTATCTGTGCGATACCATGCCAGTCTTTTTTCAATCTTTTCCGGAGTATCATCCTCCCTCCCTCTAAGCAGCATCCTTTTTATCACTTCATGCTCCGGAACGTCCAGGTAAAAAACCTTATTGAATTTAGGGTCGTACAGTTGGTACTGAGCCAGTGTCCTGGGATAACCATCAGTAATAAAGCCTTTTTGATACGCCGGACTGTCAATTTTTTCTTTCACCAGATCCACTACCAGATGATCATCTGCCAAAGCTCCGTGTTCAATAACCTTGGCCATCCGGCCCCACTTGCTCTCTTCCTTGGCCAGCTCCCGCAACATATCCCCGACAATAATCAGCGGCAAACCTAGCTTTTGTGCTAAAATTTGCGCCTGCGTTGTTTTACCCGAACCTTGCGGCCCGGCGATCATAATCTTCACCTTTTCAAAAACCCTTCGTAATTTCTTTCCACCAGCTTGCTCTCAAACTGTTTGGCCAGATCCAAAATTACTGATACCACAATTAAAATACCCGTTCCTCCTACTGCTAAGGTAGTAATCCCGGTGATCTGGGAAACTATTGAAGGCAAAATTGCTACTATCCCCAGAAAAATTGCTCCCGCCAATGTTATACGGACCAAAATATAATTTAAATAGGCAGCAGTGGCCGTACCCGGCCTGACGCCGGCTATAAAAGCTCCGGTCTTTTTAATCTCGTCGGCGATTTTATTGGGGTTAAAAATTACTGCCGTATAAAAATAAGTAAAGCCAATTACCAGCAGGAAATAAGAGAGGTTATAAGTTAAAGAGTGAACCTGGAAATTCAAAACCAAAAATCGGCCTATAGATTGCAGGGTCGGTTGGGAGGAAGCTTGGGACAAATACTGCCCGCCAAAAGAGGGAACCAAAACCAGGGAAACGGCAAAAATAATCGGAATCACACCAGCCTGGTTAACCCGCAGCGGCAGATAAGAATATGAGCCGCCGACTTCCCGGCCACCTAAAAAGCGGCGGGCATAATGGATCATAATCTGCCGGCGTCCTTCATTAACATAGACAATCCCGGCCGTAATTACCAGTGCCAAAGCCGCAAAAATCATGAGGTTTAAAATCTGCTGGGTATCGGTGACGGAAAAAGTTTGTGCCAGGGAAACAGGCGCCCGGGCAACAATTCCAGCAAAAATCAGCAGGGAGATGCCGTTGCCCACCCCGTACTCTGTAATCAGCTCCCCCAGCCACATGGCAAAAATCGTCCCAGTTGTCATTGCCACAATAATCGTCAGAACATCCAAAGGATTTCCTCCGCCGCTGATAACTCCCTGGCTGCGGAGCAGGGCCACCATACCGACTGACTGCAAAACCGCCAGAGGTACCGTAATATAGCGGGTATATTGGTTAATTTTCTGCCGGCCATACTCTCCTTCCTTGGACAGCGCTTCAAGAGAGGGAAAAACCATCTGCAGAAGTTGCAAAATAATAGAAGCATTGATGTAGGGGTTCAAGCCCAGAGAGATAATGGAAAAGTTAGCCAGGGTCCCGCCTGAAAAAATATCCAGCAGCCCTAAAAACTGGTTCCCCTGAAAAAACTGGCGCAGGGCAGCCAAATCTACCCCTCCTACAGGAATATGGGCTGCAATCCTGTAGACTACAACAATTATGGCAGTGATGATAATTTTGCGTCGCAGTTCAGGGATTTTAAAGGAGTTTATGATCGGGGCAAGCAGATCAGACATTCACAATCTTCCCCCCGGCTTTTTCAATCTTTCCGGCTGCAGCTTTACTGATGGGTAACTTTACCGTCAAACCTTTATCAATCTCACCAGTGCCGACAATCTTTACGCCGTATTTTTTGGCTGCATTCTCACCAACCACCTTCTGTTCAATTAGACTCTGCAGGTCAACTGTTGCTCCGGCTTTAAAAACCTCCAACTTACCGACTTTTATGGGGATCCTTTTGTTCCCTGTCCGAGCGCTGTCATGATGACCGGCACGCCGGTACCCTCTTTTGTATGGTAATTTTTTATAAATCGGCAAAGCTCCACCGACAAATCCCGGAGGAGTACTGCCACGGGCTTTTTGCCCTTTGGTTCCCCGGCCAGCAGTCTTGCCCCTGCCTGAGCCTATTCCGCGCCCCAGCCTTTTTTTACTTTTGCTCACAGCTTTGCTTAACTCATACAGTTTCATGACTCCTGCTTCTCCTTCTTTGCCTTTGCCGTTTCGGATTTCTCCTCCGTCTTTTTACCGCCCATTCTCTCACCGATCATTTTCAGCTTACCCAACGCTGCCATGGTTGCATAAACATTGGAGGCCTGGTTGCTGGTACCTAAAATTTTGGAAACCACGTCACTGATGCCGGCTGCCTCAACCACCACTCGCACTGCTCCTCCGGCGATAATCCCGGTTCCTGCCGGAGCAGGCCGCAGCATTACACGGGCAGCCCCTCTTTTGACAGTGATGGAGTGGGGGATTGTCCTGTTTTCATAAAGCGGGATTGTTACCAAATGACGGCGGGCATAACCTGTAGCTTTTCTGACGGCAGACTGGACATCACCGGCCTTGCCCAGGCCCACCCCAACCCGGCCTTTTTTATCACCAACAACCGCCAAAACCGAGAGGGATCTTTTATCCCCGCCCTGGGTTTTCTTAGACACCCGGTTGACCTGCACTACTTTTTCAAAAAACTCTGATTCCTGATTAAAATTTTCTGGGTTCATAGTCTTTTTGACTATTTGGTCATATCGTTGAACCATTTATAAAGGCTAAAGAGCCAAACAGTCCACCGCAACCTTTTAGTTTTTTATCCTCCTTAAAATCTCATTGTTTATTCTTAAATCATAAATCATAAATCCTCCTAAAATTCAAGGCCACCTTCTCGGGCTCCTTGTGCCAATTTTTCTATCCGTCCGTGGTAAAGATATCCACCCCGGTCAAAAACCACTTTCTTTATACCCTTTTTTGCAGCTGCCGTAGCCAATTGCTTCCCAACCTCAAAAGCCTTCTCTGCCTTAACTTTTCCTGCCATCTTCAAATCAGAGGCTGCTACCAAGGTTTTACCCTGCCCGTCATCAATTATCTGGGCATAGATGTGTTTGGCGGAGCGGAAAACCGCCAGCCTGGGCCGCCCGGTTGTGCTCGCCACCGTTTTTCTGACCCGGTAATGCCGTTTTTTCCTTGCAACAACTGTGTTCATAACTGGTTATTTTGTCCCTACCTTACTGGCCTTGCCGGCTTTGCGGCGGACATACTCACCGCTATAACGAATTCCTTTGCCCTGGTAAGGCTCCGGCGGCCGAACTTTTCTGACTGAGGCAGCTACCTGTCCGACAACAATTTTATCCGTGCCGGATACAGTAATTTTAGTGTTGTCCTCTATCGCAAATTTAATCCCCTCCGGCGCAATTATCTCTACCGGATGAGAAAAACCAACGCTTAAAGTCAGTTTGTCGCCGGAAGATTGAGCCCTAAACCCCACTCCGACAAGTTCTAACCTTTTTTGCCACCCCTTTTCTACTCCTGTCACCATATTTGCAATTAGTGAACGGGAGAGGCCGTGGACTGAGCGGGAAATTTTATCTTCCCCTTTGCGCCTAACCACTACCTGCTGTCCCTCTACCTGCACCTTAACCTGAGCAGGAATTTGTAGAGACAAGGAGCCCAGCGGCCCTTCCACCTGCAGCATATCGCCGTCAATGGTAACACCAACTCCGGCAGGCAGTATTACTGGTGCATTTCCGATTCTTGACATAATTTACCACACGTAGGCCATCACTTCTCCGCCTACTTTCTCCTTTCTCGCTTGCTTGTCTGTAAGTACCCCTTTGGGTGTTGAGATAATAGCTACACCTAGGCCCTCATAAACATAAGGCAAGTTGCGGCTGCCGCTGTACACCCGCCTTCCGGGTTTGGACACTCTTTAACATCCGTTAAAGCCGGCTGGCGGTTACTGTATTTTAAAGTCACTTTAATTTGCCGGCCTTCTGCCTGGTAACCGTCGATAAATTGCTCTTTTTTAAGCAGCTCGCAGATAGCCAGGCCCAGCTTGGAATAATCAGCTGCCACTTCCTTGCGGGAAGCAAGATAGCCGTTCTTTATTCTTATCAGTAAATCTCCGACTTTATCCATACAACTGTAAATTTCTAATTAACCTAAATAATACCTAAATCCTAATATTTCAAACATTTAGTCATTAGTATTTATTTAGAAATTAGGTTAATTATTCTCCTTTCTTTACCAACTTGACTTTTTTACTCCCGGCAGCAGTCCCTGATGGGCCAGTTCCCGAAAGCACAACCGGCAAAGTCCGAATTTACTTAAAATAAAACGGGAACGCCCGCAGCGCATACAGCGTGCATGGTAACGCACCTGATATTTTTCTTTAGCTTTTACAACGTTGCTTGTTTTAGCCATATGTTTTTAGTGTGTAGTTAAGGGAACCAGAACTAGACGTTCCGTGCCTACTTACTAAACCCTAGCTTTCTCCTTCCTAAACGGCATTCCTAAAAGCTCCAGCAATTTGCGCCCCTTTTCCCTGTCCCGAGCGGTAGTAACTATCGTTACTTCCAAACCCCGAACCTTGCTGCCGATAACACCTGCCTGGTAATTTACTTCAGGGAAGGTAGTTTGTTCCCTCAGGCCCAAAGTATAGTTCCCTTGCCCGTCAAAAGCACTGCCGGGCAGCCCCCGAAAATCCCGGACTTTCGGTAGAACAATAGTAATCAGTTTATCTAAAAAATCAAACATCCGCTCCCCTCTCAATGTTGCTACTACCCCGATTGGCTGTCCCTGGGATAGCTTAAAATTGGAAATTGATCTCTTACTTTTGGCTACAACGGGCTTTTGTCCGGTTAAAGCTGTTATATTCCCGCTGACTTTGTCGATAATTTCCTGATTATCCTTGGCATCACCCAAACCGACATTTACCACTATTTTTCTCAGGCGTGGCACTGCCAAATCGTTAGCAATACTCCACTCCTTTTTCAACTCGGGTAATATTTCACTTTTATACCTGTCTTTTAGTCTGGACATAGCGCTATTTCTCCTCCCTTTCTTTGATTACCTGCCCGCATTTTTTACAAAATCTTATTTTTTTGTCTCCTTCAGTTTTAAAACCCACCCTGGTAGTTTTTTGACAATTCGGACAAATTAATGCCACATTGCTGACATCCATTGGTTTACTGATATCCAAAATTCCGCCCTGACTTTGTGCCTGCCGGCGCAAATGCCTCTTGTAAACATTGGCTTCCTCTACCAGCACACGGCCTTCTTTACTCCACACACGCAAAACCTTGCCGCTACGACCGTTGTCTTTACCAAGCGTTATTTTAACTGTGTCATTTACCCTAATTTTCATAATTTTGATTTTCTAGCTTTTTTACCATACCTCCGGCGCCAGGGATGCAATTTTGGCAAATCCATGGTCCCGCACCTCCCTGGCTACAGGTCCGAAAACCCGGGTAGCCCGTAAATTCCCGTCTTTATCAATCACAACTCCGGCATTCTCGTCAAATTTAATGTACGATCCATCCGTTCTGCGCACTTCTTTTTTAGTACGGACAATTATAATCCTGACAATCTCCGCATCTTTAACCTGTCCGTTGGGATTTGCCCCTCTCACCACTCCCACTACCACCTCACCCAAACCCGCCTTCCGCTTTCCTGAACCGCCCAAAGGCTGCACAACATAAAGCTGCCTCGCCCCGCTGTTATCCGCAACTTTTAATACTGACCTGTGCTGAACCATATGTTAGCTGCTAGTCCGCAGACTACGTGCTATCTCTCCTCCTTTTCCCTACTCTTTATTGTTGCTTTTTCACTTTTTGCAGTTTCTTCTTTTTCCTCTTTCCCAACCTCTGCTTTTTCCTCCGGCATAACCTCCGCAATTGCCTCGGCTGCATCTTCCTTTAGCTCTTCCCTTACCACCGCTGCAACATCTTTACCGACTACCCGTACTATCCGGAAGTTTTTATTCTTGGAAACAGGCCGGCCGTGGCTAATTTCCACCACATCACCTACCGCAACTTTTATATCATCTTGTACCAGATACCTTTTACTTCGCCTGAAAGATTTTCCGTAAAGCGGGTGCGTCTTCCGGTTTTCCACCAATACAGTTACGGTCTGCGGCTGATTGGCAGTCACAACACGACCACGCAAAACCTGGCCCATGGCGGCTGCCGCCTGTTCCTTCTTGACTTCTACTTGTTTTGTTCTAGTCTGCACTTTTTTAGCCATATATTTTGGCAAGTATACTATGTGCTACTTCTCCCTCTTCTCTTCCAAATCTTTTAATAACTGTTTTTGCCTCAGCACCGTCAAAACCTGAGCCAAATCCCGCCTTTTCTTCTTGACCTCCCGCAAATCTGATAGTTTACTGACATTTTTATCTAAAATCAAACCCGTTATCTCTTTTCGCAAAGCTGTTGCTTTCCCCAAGATGGTGTCGATCTCTGCCTTTTTTACTTCACTAAGTTCAGTTTTTTTCAAGTTAATTCTCCTTTATACCGGACATCCGGCTTTGAATGAAGCGGGTCTTGATCGGCAGCTTGTGAGCTGCCAGGCGCAGCGCTTCCCGGGCAGTTTCTCCGGAAACAGCACCCAGTTCAAAAATCACACTTCCGGGTTTTACTACCGCCACATAACCTGCCACTTCACCCTTACCGCTACCCATCCGGGATTCGGCAGGATGCTTGGTGATCGGCTTATCCGGGAAAACCCTGATCCAGACGCGGCCGCCCCTGGCAGTAAAGCGGGTAATAGCCCGCCGGGCCGCTTCCAGCTGGCGCGAGGAGATAAACCCCCTGTCCATCGCCTTAATACCGAAAGTACCGAAGCTTAAGGTATCGCCGCGGGTAGCAACTCCGCCTCTTTTGCCCTTAAATGTTTTCCTGTGTTTAACCCTGCTAGGCTGCAGCAATGCCATATTTTTCTTGTGGCTCGCAGGTTTAGCCCGTAGACACTACGTGCTACCTCCCATACCCTACGTGCTATTTATTTCCTCCTTCCACTTCACCTTTGTTAATCCAAACTTTTACTCCCACATAACCAGATTTGGTCATGGCCGGCACTACGGCAAAATCCACATCCTGGCGCAGGGTGTGCAATGGCATGGAGCCGGCCGCTTTCCACTCCCGCCGGGCAATTTCCGCTCCGCCAATTCTGCCGGAAAGCACAACCCTCACCCCTTTGGCTCCCGCCTTCATTACCCGCTCCACTGCCTGGTTCATCACCCGCTGGGCCGGCATTCTCCTGACCAACTGCTCAGCAATATTTTGAGCCACAAGTTGAGCCCAAAGATCCGGCGATTTAATATCCATCGGTACAATTTCCAGGCTGTTTTCGTCTTTGACATTCAGATGCTGCATTAAAAACTTCTTCAGCTCCGTAAGGCCGCTGCCACCCCGACCGATCAAAACCCCCGGCCGTGAAACAAAGATAATTACCTTGGTTTTATTGCTTGCCCGCTCAATTTCAATGCGGGTCACCCCGGCCTGCCGTAATCTGCCCATCAAAAGCTCCCGGATTTTAATATCTTCCAGAAGGTATTGACGGTACTTTTTATCGGTAGCATACCAGCGGGTCTGCCAGGTACTGGCGTTTCCCATGCGAAAACCCACCGGGTTTACTTTTTGTCCCATATTTTAATTAGCCAAATTGTACATTTCTAAAGACTATTTACCAGTCTTATTACCAATTTGGCTATTTTCTCCTTCCTCCTGTTCAACAATTGCAACTTTTTCAGCACTCTCCATATTTTTGACTTTTGACTTTTGACTTTTGACTTCCAGATCGTCCGTCAGGACAATTTTGATATGGCTGGTGCGTTTTTTATAAGGCTTGATCCGGCCGCGGGTTCCCGCCCGGTATCGTTTCATAGCCATGCCTTCATTTATCTCCAGGTTTTTAAAGCTCAGACCGGATTCATCCAGCTTGCGTTCCCGGGCATTAGCCAGCGCGGTTTGAATCGCCTTAAGAAGCGGCCTGGCTGCCGCTTTATTTGTAAGTCTCAAAACCTGCAGGGAGCGGTTCGGATCCATTTTTCTGACCATATCGGCCACCAGCCGCAGCTTGCGGGGTGAGGTATGAATATTCTTTTGTATCGATACAATTTCCATCTTTTAATCTTTTACTATACCTTTGCCGTTGACTTCTCTGTCTTCTTGCCGTGTGAGCGGAAAATCCGGGTGGGAGCAAACTCACCCAGCCGGTGTCCCACCATCGATTCAGTAACATAAACCGAAGCAAAGGTTTTACCGTTGTGCACCAAAAAGGTCAGCCCGACAAATTCCGGGGCAATTTGAGAAGCACGGGCCCAAGTTTTAATCGGGCCCTTTTGTCCACTTTGTTGAGCTGCTGCTTTTTTCATCAGCTTTGCATCAACATATGGTCCTTTTTTAAGCGATCTTGCCATTTTTTATTTTCTCCGTTTTATTATATATTTACCCGACTGTTTGCTTTGTTTTCTGGTTTTACCCACTGCCGGGCGGCCGTATTTGGTCATCGGCTGAACCCGGCCGACTCCTGAGCGGCCCTCACCACCACCGTGGGCATGGGAACGGGGATCCTGGGCTGTACCACGCACCGTCGGCCTGATTCCTAAATGCCGGCTGCGGCCTGCTTTGCCCAAATTAACATTTTTTGTTTCTTCATTACCCAGCGTTCCGATGGTAGCCAGCGATTCCAAGGGAAACATTCTAATCTCCCCTGATGGAAGTTTCAAGTTAGCAAAAGGAGGTTGTTTAGCCTGCAGAATTAAACTGGTGCCTGCGCTGCGCCCAATCTGGCCACCTTTACCCGGAATAAGCTCAACGTTGTGTACCAGCGTCCCGATTGGCATATTCTTCAGCCTCATAGCATTACCCGTTCTCACTTCCACCTTATCACCCGCTATAACTGGGTCCCCTGTCTGCAAATCCTTCGGGGCCAAAATATAACGATAATCCCCGTCCTGGTATTTCACTAGGGCAATATCTACATTGCGGTTGGGATCATATTCCAAGGCGACAACTTTGCCTTCTACCCCAAACTTATCCCGACGGAAGTCTATCAGCCGGTAGTACCTTTTATGGCGGCCTCCCTGATGACGAACGGTTACTGTGCCAAAAGAGCGCCCGCTGTGTTTTTTTAAGATCACCCGCAAGTTTTTCGGCGCATCCGGATTCTTCACCGCCCGCTTCAGATGGGAAGCAAACCGCCGGGTATTAGTTTTTTCTTTATATTGAACTAGAGACATGTTTTTGTTGATGCATAGTTTGTAAGGAGTAGCGCGTAGTATCTACGGGCTACTTCCTACCCTCTTCGCGCTACTTTTCCTCCTTCTTTTTTTCTGTCTTCTCAATCCTTACTTTAGTGCCCTTAAGCAGACTTTTCTTCTCCTTTGCCTCCTTTTCCGGCAACGCCTCTTCTTCTGTTTTTTCGCTTTCAAAATAAACAATCTTTTGGCCGTTTTTAAGCTGAACCAGCGCTTTTTTATAGCCGCTGACTTTATAAAAATTGCGCCGGCCCCGCTGCTGGCGGGTTTCCCCTTTAATATTGGCTGTCATTACTGCCAAAACATCCACCCCAAACTGACTCTTCACTGCCCTGGCAATCTCTTCCTTACGGGAACGCCGGTCAACCATAAAGGTATATAAGCCCTCCTTGGCCATCTTCATCGACTTTTCAGAAACTATCGGTTTTTGCAGTAAAATATTCATTTTAATTTTTCTGCCGCTTCACGGGTCAGCACCAAAGTTTGGGCAGAAATTACCTCGAAAGCATTCAACTCTCTGACTGCCAGCGTCTTCATGTCCGGCAGGTTACGGGCTGCGTGCCACAACTTCTCATTTTTCTCTCCCGCCACAAGTAGCGCATCTTTTTTCCCGGTTTTAGCTATCCAGCTAGCCAGCTGTTTTGTTTTGCCGGTCAGCTTTTCCAATCCTTCCACAGCCACCACTTCACCGGCTTGATGCTTTGACGAAAGAGCCGACTGTAGAGCTGCTTTCTTCATCTTCTCTGGGAGTTTTAAAATTGTTTTGCGAGACTTTGGTCCCAGGGCAATCCCTCCTCCGACATAAATTGGTGCCCTGATACCTCCGTGCCGGGCATGCCCAGTGCCTTTTTGAGTCTGGATCTTCCGGCTGGACCCTGCCACCTCTGAGCGGGTTTTTGTGTTTGAAAAATGGCCCCTCAAATTGTTGCTGTAAACCCGCAGGGCTTGGATCAGCAAAGTTTTATTAACCTTCGCACCAAACATTTCCTCCGGCAAAGCCAGCGTTCCTGTCTGCTCACCGGCCAGAGAATAAACCGGAACATCATACTTCCCGGCAATTTTTCGCCCTGCCGTACTGGCTACTCTCGCCAGTTTTTCTGCTTTACTAATCTTCGGTTTTGTTTCAGTTTTAGGCATCTTCTTCTTTTACCTCTTCTGCCACGGAAACAGGTTTCTGATCGTCACTTTCTGTATTATTTTCTCCGCCTTCCTTTGGCTCTTCTTCATTCCCTTTCCCCAGATCACTTTTCACCTCCCCCTCTTCATCTTCTTCTTTCTCCTCAGGCGGCGGGGTATAGCCCCTCACTAAACCCAGCTTAGTAACTTCCACCAAATTACCAGCCACTCCCGGTACTGCTCCTTTAATCGTTAGCGAACCGTTCTTTTTATCGACTGCCACCACTTCCAAGCCACGCGTGCTGGCTGCAACACTGCCCATATGTCCCGCCATCTTTTTCCCTTTAAAAACCCGCCCCGGAGTCGTGCCGGAACCAATTGAGCCGGGAGCCCGATGGCGGTCTGACTGACCGTGTGTTTTCGGGCCGCCGTGGAAGCCGTGGCGCCTGACTCCGCCCTGAAAACCGCGTCCTTTGGATATACCGCTTACTTTAACTAGATCGCCGACAGCAAACACTTCCCCAACGCTGATTGCTGAACCGGCTTTCGCCTCAGCGGTATCCGTTCTTACTTCTTTCAGCCAACGAACTTTCTCTTCTACTCCAGCCTTTTTCAGGTGGCCAATTTGGGGCTTTTTGACAGATTTTTTACTACCCAACCCCAGCTGGACCGCATTATAGCCGTCTTTTCCCTGACCACTTTTCACTTGTACCACTAAATTTGGGGTCACTTCCACCACAGTTGCTCCCACCCAGCGCCCCCGGGCATCATAAGCAGCTGTCATATTCTTTTTTACACCCAATAAAGTATTAATCATACCTTCCTCTGTCATTTCCGATCAGGTCGGGAACCCATTAATAACTTAATTTTTAAGCAATAAAAAGAGTGAGTTCTGAACTTTTATCCAGACTCTCACTCAGTAACTGTGCCTTCACTCCTAAATTGCCGTATCCTTCGACTCGTTTCACTTGCTCAGGACGCACAATCTACTGATAATTTTTCTTTTCTGCTTAAATTACAACCATTTGCATGGCCTGTAAAGAATTGTACCTGAACCATACCCAAAATGCAAGAGAAGGCAACTTCACTCCAACCAAGGAGGGGCAAATGCAGTTTGTCGGCAAGCCCCTCCTCAGACCGTTTCCTACTCCAACGCTAAGCCGGCGGCAATACTGGTAAATGTCTCGAACAGGGTAATTTTTTCTTTACCGAATATCTCCTCCAGCATCCGCTCCACCGCTGGAATCAGTGATGACCCGCCGGTTTGTACCACCAAATCCACCTGCAATGGTTCCAGCCGAGCCTGCTCCAGTGTTTGTAAAACAGTTTCCCTGATCTCTTTTATTCTCGGAGCGATAGTCCTTTCAAACTCTGTCCGGCTGATCTTCAAATCCAAACTGATCGGACCGTCCTGATATGCTATACGCGATTCATCCATGGCGGACAGTTCTTTTTTAGCTCTCTCAATTGCCTCATAGACTTCAAAGCCAATTCCGGCTTTAATCAGATAGATAAATCTTGACAGAGCCTGGGGATCAGAGTTTTTATAACCAACTTTGCCTAAAAGTTCCATTGTTGAAGGGTTGTTTAGCATCGGAATGCTGTACCAGGAACCGAGAGCTTCAAATAGGTGCAGCGGCATCGGATAACGATTGTCCCCCCAGGTGGCAAAAGCTCCAAAATAATTCCACAGTTTGGCCTGCATTATGTCAGCATTAAGCAGATCCCCACCGATATATACTCCGTTTGTAGATAAAACCTCCGGTTTTTCCTTCATTCTGACAATAGCCGTATCCAACGTTCCGCCTCCAAAGTCAAAAACCAAGATTGTCTTCCCCTTTCCGGCCTGAGTTAAAAACTGCTTGGCTGCCGCAACCGGTTCAAGCTGAAAATCTATTCTTTTAAAACCCACCTCATGTAAAGCATATTCCAGCCTTTTTTGCGCCCGGGCGTCTATGTTTGGAACCTCAGAAAAATAAACCGGCCGTCCGGCCATAATATTATCAATCGGTGCATTAATTTGCTTTTCTGCCCTCAGCTTAATCTCCTTAACAAACAGGCCGATCAGTTCTTCTACCTTGTAATACCGGCCGAAAATGGCAGTTCCCTGAAAGTGAGTTCTCAGAGAGGATTTTAAAGCCTGCAGCAGCCTGCCGGTGCCATAATCGATCTCCTCATAATATTCCCGCATCGCTTCCGTCGGATGAGCCTGACTGGCCGTGTAAATTACACCTGTTCCCGGGCTGCGCCAGCGGCCGGTAAAAATTAAGCGTTTTACTCCCGGCTGGCGGTTTTTGTTCTCTGTTAGATACCTGTCCACCGCCTCCTGGCCAATCAGATAGGTTTGCTCTCCTTCATACTGAATGTCATCCTTCATAAAGGCTTGGGCGGCAATCTTTTCCGGAGTAACCTTTGGCCCGTAAGCTTGCTTCCGGCGCTCAAAATAAAGCATCGAGCGGATTATCCGCGGATCGGATGCTGCCGGATCAATTTCCACTACCTCGACCTTCTTTCCGTCTGAAACGGAAATCGAACTGTTGGTTGTACCAAAATCTAAACCAATTTTAATCATACTCGTCACCTCCTTCCGTTATACGTTTCCTATTTTCAGCCATAAAAAACCCCGCCTAAGCGGGGTCGTTATCCTAGTCCTCCTTCAGAGAGGATACTATATTTGAATTTATACCTTAACCGTTTCATACGGTAATGAGTATCTTACCAGCCTTGCCCATAAACGTCAAGCATTTGCAAACTTCGTTTTTAAAATGCAAATATTAGATATTGAGTTCCGGATGAAGCCGTTTGTATTCCTTGGCGGCTTGTTCGATAGCTCGAGTAGCTCTGCCTTTAATATGCCCCAAGCTTTTTGCCTCCATAATCTGTTGAAGGCACTGGATATTATCCCAAAGTTTAATTTCTTCCAGACTCCATTCTTTCCTGGTTTGAAGATTCTTCTCTTCCCAAACAAACCTTTCCCAAGCCCGGACAAACTTTTCCTTTAACTCCTGACGGTGGTAAAAAGTGTGCGCTCCCATTCCCTCATGGACAGAGTAATACCAGATTTTTCGGGAAGACCTTGTCAACCAGTCGACGATAGTAAAAAGAATATTAGTCTCTTCTTTAGTCCTCGGAGGCGGCGGAGATATCTGCTTCTTTTTTTCCTCAATCCGGGGAGGTTCTTCTGTTTCCGCTAATCCCGATAAATAATAAGCCGCTCTTTGGCCTTTCACCCCAGCTCCTTTTGGCGTAACATTAATAACTTCTATTCCCGCCTCCCGCAGCCTGACCCTGGTGCTGCTCAGCAAAACACTCCATCTCCCCACTAGCACATTAAGTTCAACACCACCTTCCAGCTCTTTCCCATAAAGACCCTGGATCATGTCAACTGAAGAAACAGGCTGCCGACTGCTGCCTTTTAAAAGCTCCAGGACTCCCCTTCTTTGCATTGGAGTTAAGTCGGTTAATTCTTGTCCGCCGGGTAAAGTAAGAGGCTCCCGGACTTTGGAAAAACCCCGTTCGGGCTCCGGCTGTACCGGCACCTCCGGTTGCGGTTGAACCATTTCCGGGACCGGTTTCTCAGACTCCCGCACCTTGCTCAATCTTCCCCTGATTTGCTGCAGCTCGCTTTGTGCAGCCTCAATCTCATCCGCCGTTAAGTAACCTTGATCCGCCTGCTCCTGAAAAAAGCTGAATTCTGCGTCAAACATTGAATCGATCCGGGATTCCAAATCCAATCTCCTCTGCCCGAGGCGCTCCAGCGCCGGGGTCAGGACACTCCGGCGATAGTCGGCAACACTGTGCGCTTTTCCAGCTTATCCGCTCCCGATAAAGGATGGCAATCAAAACGCTTGGGGCCGTCTTCTTTACCCAGGCGGAACCACAATCTGCGGATTCCCGCTTCTACTTTGGGTATTCTCTCCAACCGGGAAGCTATCTGGTTGAATGTAGTTGGCCCTGCCTCTGTCTTCATCTTAGCCTTCCGCTGAATTTGCTTAGTTGAGAATTATAGGTTAACCGGTAACAAATGGCAGTAAGGAGGATTACATTCTATTTAAGACCACAAAACCATTAGGAGCATGCCCCCAACAGTTTTTTACATTTTAACTTCTATATCTACTCCGGCCGGAAGCTTGAGGCGCATCTCTTACAGTTTACCCGGGAATATTAAGTTTTTTTCCAGCTCAGTCGAAGGACTTTCTTAGATTCCTTAGGAAATTGCCACCTTCAATAAATCTCATCCTAATCCGGGATAGTTTATTAAAGTCTTGGGGCACAACAATCGTGCGCTCGCGTCCGGATTTAGTATAAGCCGACGGACTCCATAACTTGGTTTTGCCATGTACCGCTAAATCCTCCAAACGATTTTCCATTCCCCGCAATGCTGCGAGCGGATAATAAAATTTTCTCCTACCAAAAACAGCCTCTATCATAAATTGCTTTGTATCTTCTAATTGTTGGAGATTATCAATCCAAAAATCTGTACTAAGTAATAAGGGAACTTCTTCTATGGTCGTCAAACCATTATAATATTTCTTCCTTAAATGGGCCGGGCCAAGAGGTGTTATCCCGGCAGGCTCACTGCTATCAACTTGTAATGTAATTGAGCCTTTAATCTTATTAAATTCTATCCCGCTAATAATATAGTCCCATATGTCGTCCTTATCGTAGAGTTCACCCAGATTAACCGGCAATATTTGATAGCCTGATGCAAAAGGATAAAAGGGTTCCACTAAGGCAACCTGTTTGTAATTAATGTCTTTCGGAGATTTTGGCCAATATTCTGGCATCTTGGCTTACATTTTAACTTCTATATCCACACCTGCTGGGAGTTCAAGGTGCATGAGGGAATCGATAGTCTTATCCGTTGGTTCAACAATTTCAATTAATCTTTTATGGGTTTTTATTTCAAAAGCTTCCTGGGAATCTTTGCCATTAGAAGAAACGGCCTTGGGCATAGTATAGCGTTCAGTTTTAGTAGGAAGAGGGATGGGGCCGACGATTTTTGCACCGGTACGAAGAGCAGTATCCAAAAGCTGCTCAGAAGTGCTATCGAGAACTCGATAGTCAAAACTCTTCAGTTTTACCCTAATGCGTCCTTTAGCCATATTATTTTAGACTATCTGAACAGCCTCTGACTGTTATTTAGTCTCTACACCCAGATAGTCCAGCACCACCTCTTCCTGTTAACGTGCGACTATTCTAACACAAAACCCTTAATCCATCAAAAAAGGGCTTTCGCCCTTTCTTAAATCTTCAACCTCAAATCTTCAAGCTACTTTAAGATTTTAGTAATCGCTCCGGCACCTACTGTTTTGCCTCCTTCGCGGATAGCAAAGCGTAGCCCTTCTTCCATTGCAATCGGAGTAATCAGTTTTACTGTCATCTTGGTGGTATCACCAGGCATTGCCATCTCCACGCCTTCCGGCAAAATTACTTCTCCGGTCACATCAGTAGTGCGGATATAAAACTGCGGCCTGTAACCTTTGAAAAACGGAGTGTGGCGGCCGCCTTCCTCTTTACTTAAAATATAAACCTCTGCCTCGAACTCTGAGTGTGGAGTGATTGAGCCTGGCTTAGCCAGAACCTGGCCCCGCTCCACATCATCCTTTTCGATGCCGCGAAGCAGTACTCCTGCATTATCACCAGCCTGGCCTTCATCCAACATTTTGTGGAACATCTCAATCCCGGTAACTACGGTTTTCTTGGTGGGACGAATTCCGACAATCTCCACTTCCTCATTAACCTTCACCCGCCCCCGCTCAATCCGGCCCGTTACCACAGTTCCGCGGCCTTTAATGGAGAAAACATCCTCAATAGCCATGAGAAACGGCTTATCCACATCTCTAGTCGGAGTGGGAATCCACTCGTCAACAGCTTTCATCAGTTCTTCAATGGATTTGACTGCTTCCGGATCGCCTTCCAAAGCTTTCAGGGCGCTGCCGCGGATGATTGGGGAGTTGGGATCATATTGGTATTTTTTCAAAAGATCGCGAACCTCTTCTTCCACCAGATCTAAAAGCTCAGGGTCATCAACCATGTCACATTTATTCAGGTAAACAACAATGGCCGGCACACCTACCTGGTGAGCCAGCAATAAGTGCTCCCGGGTTTGCGGCATTGGGCCGTCAGGTGCGGAAACCACCAAAATGGCACCGTCTGTCTGGGCAGCGCCGGTAATCATATTTTTGATATAGTCGGCGTGGCCCGGCATATCAATGTGGGCGTAGTGCCGCTTGTCGGTTTCGTATTCTTGGTGGGAGATATTAATGGTAATGCCACGGGCTTTTTCCTCAGGAGCGTTATCAATCTGGTCAACAGACCGTTTCTCCGCCAAACCCTTACCGGCCAAAACCTGAGTGATAGCTGCGGTTAAAGTCGTTTTGCCATGGTCAACGTGACCCATGGTGCCGATATTGACGTGTGGCTTAGTTCTCTGAAATGTTCCAGCCATATTTATTTTGGATGATTTGGGTTAACTCTGATTTTTAATTGAGGTTTGGCTGCCAAATCATCCAGCACAACCCCTGCTTGCTAAAATAGTTTACTTGATGGCATTTAAAAAATCAAGCAACAGCTTTTTAGCCATTAAAATCCAGCTCAAGTCAAGCTGGGTATAAAGAATATACCGTAATTATTTCTAAATTGCAAGAGGGTGTCCTGGATCAGTACTTTTGAGATAACCCTCCTTTCTTTAAGTACCGGTAAGGTGACAGATAGTTTAATGACTGGTGTGGTCTTTGTTCATTGTACCAGAGTAACCAGGAAGTAAGCTCTTTTTTA